>BEHY01000012.1 GCA_002898735.1 Candidatus Thermoflexus japonica | reverse complement strand
CGATCCGGAGAGGGTAAGACGGTTGACCGGCTGGCAATGGATACTGGATGCATTTCAGAAGCTCTCCCTAAACATGGCTCTACCATGAGCAATTGGTATAACTCCACCGTGGCGCCCTGGATGGGGAGGGCCTGGATCCGGCGGGAAGGGAAGGGGAGGGGAGGCTCATCGGGGCGCTGGAGATAACAGCCCACGCCCATCAGGGCCCATACCCGTTCCCCCGGGACTTCCCGGCGGAATCGTTCCAGATAGCGCAGGGGCAGGGTCACCGATCCGTGGAGATCCTCGATGCCAACCTGGGCCGGCCAGTTACCGGTCGCCAGTCCCCGGGTGTCAACCCGATAGGGGGGCCAGGCGGGGGGAAGCCGGGATGGCTCCAGTGGAGGGGCGACCGCTGGCTCGGGGTTCTGCCACACCCAGTGGCCCGCCTCCGCCGTCCGCCAGGCCACCGATCCGACGTCCAGGGCGAGCAAGACCACCAGCGCCCATCGCGTTCGAGGCCATCCCCGTAGCAGAAGCCATGTGGCGGCCATCATCCCCCATGGCCATCCGGCCTGGGAGAGCATGCGATGCAGGCGGGGCCACTGGGCTGGATCCTGGGCCTGAACCCCGATCAGGGCTCCGGCGAGCAGGAGCCCCAGGGCCCCCACCAGCAGCCCCAGGGTGCGCTGGAAGGGCTCGGAGGGGCTGGAGGGCCAGCTCATAACGGCGAGGGAGATCAGCGACCAGGCGGTGATGAGAGCCGCTCGTTCCTGGTTCCGAAAGAGATCCATAACGGGGAGCAGGCGGGCGAGGGCCGGATAGAGCGCGCCCTCGCCCCCGATCGCCAGCAACAGCCCGAAACCGGCCAGCCCTCCCCACAGGGCACGCGAGGCCTGGTCTCTTTTCCCCGAGATCAGACCGTAAGCGGCCAGGATCAGCGTGGGAACCCCCACATAGAGCGGGGACCACAGGGTGAGCTGAGGCCAGAGCAATCCCCCCAGCTCCCACAGCTCGAATCCCCCGGCCCGCTGGGGGAACGTCCAGTTCACCCGTTCGGTCCACGGGACCAGCTCCGCTGTCGCCAGGAGCGGCGCGGCGGCCCACCCGGTGCCCAGGGACAGGACGGTGAGGAGCTCCCGGAGCTGGGACCGCCGGGCGGAGGAGGCGGCCAGAATCCGGGCGACGGTGAAGGCCAGGGCGATGACATATACGTAGAAAGCGGTTTGCGTGTGACCGCCCAGGAACGTCATCGCCCAGGCGAAGATGGCCAGCACCCGCCATCGGCCCGGATGTCGGGATTCCGAGAGCAGGCCGGCCAGGGCCCAGAGGAGCCAGGGCAGCCAGGTCGCGCTGGCGATGATCGGGGGATCCTGAAGGGGGTAGAACGCCTGGGCCTGGATGTCCGCTGCGAACGGATGGCCCCCCAGCGTGTAGGGGTCCCAGAGAGGCAGTTGACCGGCCTGGAGGCGCCGGTGAGCATACGCGGCGAACGGGTAATGATGCTCCGTGAGGTCCCCGGGGCGGAGGGCGGCCTGCATCCGGGGATCGGCGGACCAGAACGGTCCGTATAAAAGAGCGATCCACCCGGCCAGGGCGAGAAGGATCCCGCTATCGCTCAACCCGAGCCGACGCTGGTCGTCCATGGCCTCACGGGCCCTGCAGGAGGAGCTCGACCGCGCGCTGCAGCTGGGGATCCGCGCCGCTGGTTTCCGCACCGGGCTCGATCTTCACCTCGACATCGGGGTTCAATCCCTCCCCGTGGATTGCCCGATTGTTGGGGGTGAACCAGCGGGCGACGGTGATCCGCAGCTCGGAGCCGTCGGAAAGGGTGTGGGCGAGCTGCACGGATCCTTTCCCGAACGTCCGTTCGCCGACCAGTTTGGCCCGCCCGCGATCCTGCAGGGCGCCCGCCACGATCTCCGAGGCGCTGGCGCTGCCGGCGTTCACCAGCACCACCATGGGGATCTTCTCGGCGATATCACCGCTCTTCGAACGGAACACCCGCCCCTCGCCGTCCTTCGTGCGCTCGTAAGCCACCACCCCATCGTCCAGGAAGAGATCGGCGACCTGGATGGCCTGATCGAGGAACCCGCCAGGGTTATCGCGCAGATCCAGGATCAGGCCCCGCGGGTTCCGGGCGAGGAGCGCCTTCAGCTGCTCCTGGAGCTGGCGGGTGGCCTGGGCGCCGAAGTCCAACAGCCGGATATACGCGATGTTTTCGGGAAGCATGCGAGCTTCCACGACGGGGATCGTGATGCGGGCCCGGGTGACGGTCACCTCGAAAGGATCGCGCTGGCCGGGGCGCTCAATGGTGAGGGTGACGGAGGTCCCGGCGGGCCCCCGGATCAGGGCGACGGCTTCATAGATGCTGTAGCCGACGATGGACTGGCCGTTGACCTTAATCACCAGATCTCCAGCCCGCAGGCCGGCCTTCTGGGCCGGGGAGCCCTCGAATGTGCGCACAATTTCCAGCTTGTTGTCCCGGTTCATCCGCACCAGGGCGCCGATCCCCTCGAACTGTCCGGAGGCGTCCTCCTGGAGGATCCGGGCGATCTTCGGCTCGATAAACGAGGTGTAGGGATCGCCGAGGGTCTGGAGCGCCCCCCGGATGGCACCATAGGCCACGGTTTGGGGGGCAGGGATCTCGCCGTAATACTCCTCCCGGACCAGCTTCCATGCTTCCCAGAAAATCCCGAAGGCCTGCTGGAGATCCTGGGGGGGCGGGGCCGGCGCGGTCACGGCCGACGCTGCGGATGGGGTCCGGGAAGGCCCCGTGCGCATCCCCCATGCGACCGCGAACCCGCTGAGGAATGCGGAGCCGAGCAATCCGGTGGCCAGGATTGCAAACAGAACCAGATTTCCTGCGCGTCGGAGCATGGGATTCACAGTCATCCTCCTCTTGCTCGGTTGCATCAGAGGTTGCACAGCTGACTTCTCCAGGGATTTTCTCTCCCTTTCCGGCGCCTTTCGAACCCGGGGAGAGGGGAGGGATCTTCCCGTCTCCCGAACCGGAGCGGCGGATGTCCTGAGCCCGTTGAAAACCCGGGGTGAGGCGATGGATCTTGTCGGTGCGATGGACCGCTGGTATAATTGCTATGGTTTCGCCCGGGTGGCGGAACAGGCAGACGCGGCGTCTTGAGGGGGCGCTGGCCCTTCAGGCCGTGCGGGTTCAAATCCCGCCCCGGGCACCACAACCCCGGCCCCACCGCCGGGGTTTTTATATATCCTCAGGTTCCCCATCCGCGCAAATCCCCGCTGCGCGCTCAACCCGGGCATCAGGGAGCTGGGAGGGCCACCGCTCACGCTGGCCACGCGACCGCGGCGAAGGCTCGTTCGGCTCCCCGGGCGAAGTGTCCGCCATGCCCGTCTATCCCTTCAGGGCCCCTGCCAGCAACCCCCGCAGGAAGAAACGGCCCAGGAAGACGTAAACCAGCAACGTGGGCAGGGCGGCCAGCAGCGCGCCGGCCATCTGGACGTTCCACTCGATGATCTGGCTTCCCGCCAGGTTTTGCAGCGCCACGGTGATCGGCTGCTGGGCCGGTTTGTTGGTCACCGTTACCGCGAAGAGGAAATCGTTCCAGATCTGGGTGAACTGCCAGATGGCCACCACGGCGAAGCCGGGCTGGGAAAGCGGGAGCATCACCCAGCGATAAATGCCGAGGAGGGAAGCCCCATCGATCTTGGCCGCCTCCACCAGCTCCCCGGGGATGGACGCGTAGTAATTGCGGAAGATCAGGGAGGTGATGGGGATGCCGTAAACCACGTGGACCAGGATGAGCCCGGGGATGGAGCCGTAGAGGCCGATGGATTGAAGGAAGCGGACCAGCGGGATCAGGATGCTCTGGTAAGGGATGAACATCCCGAAGAGGATGGCCGGGAACAGGATCTCCGAGCCCCGAAAGCGCCACCGGGCCAGGACGTAGCCGTTTATAGAGCCGATGAAGGAGGAGATCAGGGTGGCCGGGATCACCAAATAGACGCTGTTCATAAAGTTCGGTGAGAGCTTCTCCCACGCCTTGGCGAAGGCCGCCAGCGAGGGCTGGGTCGGCCAGTTCCACATCCGGGTCAGATCCGCCTCGGCGAAGCTCTTCAGGCCGGTGAGGAGCAGCACGTAAACGGGCAATAGATAGAAGACGGTCAGGACAAGCAGGGCCATATAGATCCAGGCACGCCCGACCTTCATAGCTCGGTCTCCCGGCTCAAACTGTAACGGAGGTAGGGGATGATCAGGGCGGCGACCAGGAGCAGCATCAGGGTGGCGATCGCTGCCCCCTGGGCGAAATGGTTCCCCCGGAACGTGGTTTCGAACATGAAGTAGGCGGGCATGTCGGTGGCGAACCCGGGGCCGCTGCCGGTCATGGCCACGGTGAGATCGAAGATTTTGAGGGAAATATGTCCCAGCACGATCAGGGCGCTCAGAGTGACCGGGCGGAGCAGCGGCAGGATCACATGGCGGTAGATCTGCCACTCGCTGGCTCCATCCACCCGGGCGGCCTCCCGCAATTCCTCCGGGATCCCCCGCAGGCCGGCCAGATACATGGCCATGGTGAACCCCGAAAGCTGCCATGTGGCCGCGATCACCACGGGGATCAACGCCACCGGAATCCCCACCTGAATCGCCCCCACCTTCACGCCGAACATGATGGTGGGATCCGTGAACCAGCGCGGCAGCGGTCCGCTGTAGCCCGCATATTTCAGAAGCAGGTTGATCCCAGTTTGAGGATTGAACAGCCATTGCCAGGCGATGCCGGTCACAATGAAGGAAATGGCCATGGGGAAAAGGAACACGCTGCGAAAGAACGTTTCCCCTTTCACCCGCTGGTCCAGCAAAAGGGCGGCAAAGAAGCCCACCACGATCGCCCCCAGCAGGAAGAGGGCCGTGAAGACCACCACGTTGCGGATGTCCGCCTGAAACCGCGGCGTTTGGAACAGCCCGATATAGTTCCGCAGGCCGACGAACGTGTAATCCGGCAGCACATCGTTCCATCGGGTCATCGAGATGTAGACTGTCCATCCGATGAACCCGTAGACGAAGATGAGCACCGCAATGACCGATGGGGTGATGAGGAGAACCGGCAGCCCGCTCTCCAGGCGATGCCGGACTTCCCTCACGGCCTGCTGCCATCGGGGGACAGGAACCGCCCGTTCTGCAACCCGGGGCACGCCGATGGTGGGGGCAGGATCCAGAGGGCGCTCCTCCATGTTCCGCCTCCTCCCTGTTCGCCTGATCCATATCCCGAACGTTGCGGGTGCCTCCGCCCGCTTCTACTTTAAGCTTTATCCAGCCAGGGGATTTCCGGGAGAGGCCATCCGACTTTTCCGGGACAGGTGTCCCGTATCCGGCCCATCCCTGAACAGAGCCCAGGCTTCGCTGCAGGTATGGGCGGCAAATCCCGACAGGCCCCGATCTTATAAGCGCCGATGATCTGCTATGATTATAGTCTGAGTCCCATCCGGCGAAGGAGATCGAGCGGCACCACCCCTTTCGGGGAGCGCCTGTCCGCTCTCCCGGGCGTGAAGGTGTATGGCATCCGAAATCTCCGATCCAAAATCTGGGGATGTGGCTTCGAGCGCTCAGCCTGACCCAGTTTCGAAACTACGCGCGGCTGGAGTGGCGATTGGAGCCGCGGGTGATCATGATTTATGGGGGGAACGCCCAGGGGAAAACCAACCTCCTGGAGGCCATCGCCTGCGCCACCATGGGCCACTCGTTCCGAACCCACAGCGATCGGGAGCTGATCCACTGGACGGCCTGGCAGGACCCCATGCCGTTCGCCCGGGTGATCGCCGAGTTTGTGCGGAAGGATGGCCCGGTTCGTCTGGAGCTCACGCTGGTGGCGGAAGGGGGCGCGCCCTCCCGCCCCACCCTCGCCCCCGAGACGGCCTCGATTCGCAAGCAGGTGCGTATCAACGGGATCCCCCACCGGGTGCTGGATCTCTTCGGGCAGGCCGCGGTTGTCCTGTTCACCCCGCAGGATGTCGAGGTGGTGGGGGGACCTCCGGCGGAGCGGCGGCGGTTGCTGGATCTCCTGATCGCCCAGACCTCGTCGGCCTTCGCCCGGACGCTGGCGGCCTATCAGCGTGCCCTCTCCCAGCGCAACGCCCTGCTCCGCCAGCTCCAGGAGGAGGGCGGCGACCCGGCGCAGCTGGATCTGTGGGATGAGGCGGTGGCTCGCTACGGGGCCCCGCTGATGGAGCAACGGGCCCGCGCCCTGCAGGCGATCGCCCGCCACGCGGAGGACATCCATAAAGCCCTCAGCGGGGGGGAGCCTTTGCTGCTGCGTTATGTGCCGGGCCTGGACCCTTTTCAGGCGGGGGGGCAGATGGCGCTGGGGGTGATGACATGGGGGGAGATGCTCCGGGTGGATGCGTTGCAGGAGGTTTTCCAGCGCGCGCTGCTCCGGGAGCGCGCGCTGGATATCCAGCGGGGGACCACCCGGATCGGCCCCCATCGGGACGATCTGCGCTTCATTGTGGATGGCGTGGATCTGGGCCTTTACGGTTCGCGCGGACAACAGCGGACGGCGATCCTGGCGTTCAAGCTGGCGGCCGCCCGCTGGCTGGCCTCCGTCTTTCAGGAAAGCCCCGTCCTGTTGCTGGATGAGGTCATGGCGGAGCTGGACGAGGAGCGCCGGCGCTATCTGCTCCGGGCCCTGGAGGACGTGGAACAGGCGATCATGACCACCGCGGACCCCATGCTCTTCGAGCCGGCGTTCCGGGAGCGGGTTCGCCGTTTTGTGGTGCAGGCCGGGTTCCTTCGAGAGGAGCGTTAAGGCCCGGATACGGAGCGTGGGATGATGTCCAGAATCCCATGGCCGGTCTACCTTTACGGAGTCCACGACCCCGGCCCATGGCGGGAGCGGTTCCGCGCGGCCGGCCTGACCGGGTGGGTGGTCTTCGAGGAAACCATCGGGGCTGACCCGGAGGATGCCAGCGGGCGCGGTTCGATCTACCAGGCATGGGCGGAGGCGGGGTTCGGTGTTATCGTCGTGCTGAACCACGGCCGATATCCCAACGGCACGCTGCCGCCCTCCGACCGCTATGAGGCCTTTGCCCGGCGTTGCGCCCGCTTTGTCGCCGCATCCCCGGGCGCCCATATCTGGGTCATCGGGAATGAGCCCAACCACCCTCAGCAGCAGCCCGGCGCCCGTGTCGATCCCTCCACCGGGCGTTTCGAGGCGGCCGAATGGATCACCCCGGAGGGCTACGCACGCTGTTTCCGGCGCTGCCGCGAATGGATCCGCAACCAGCCCGGCCATGAGGAGGATGTCGTGATCCCCGCGGCCGTGGCGCCTTTCACCGCCGCGCTCCGCTATCCCGGGAACCCCACGGGCGATTGGGTGGTTTACTTCCACGATGTCCTGACGGCGATCGGAGAGGATCTGGACGGCATCGCCCTTCACGTCGCCAGCCAGAGCCCGGACCCGCGTTCCATCACCGATGAGGCTCGCTTTCCCCCGCCGTATGAGGCCCGTCATCGGGGTTTCCGCGCGTATCGGGATTTCATCGAGGCCATCCCTCCCCATCTGCGCCACCTGCCGATCTTCATCACCGAGGCCTCTATGGGGGATCACGAAGGGCATCCGATCCCCTGGCCGGATGAGGATACGGGATGGATCTCGGAGGCCTACGCGGAGATCCATCGCTGGAACGCTGAAAGGACCCATTCCCTTGTCCGGTGCATGATCCTGTATCGCTGGCGGCGCGTGGACCCCTGGTTCATGGAGGGCAAGGAGCGTTTGCTGAGCGATCTGGATCGGGCCCTGGCCGCGCGCTTCCGATGGGACGTCGGGCTCCAGCGGTATCCCCAGGCAACGCTCCGTCAGGAAACCCGGCTCCGCGACCGCCCGGGCGGGGAGGCGTGGGGGGATCCTCTTCCGAAGGATCTCGTCGGCGTCGCCATCGCCTGCACGGCGGATCGGGAATGGTATTCCTGGCTCCATCCGGAGACCGGCCGTCGGGGGTGGCTGCCCCGGGATGCGCTGATCCTGCAGGGAGATCCCCAGAACGTCCCGATTGCGCCGCCGGGCCCGATCCTCCTTTCCCTGCGCCGTCCCGCGGCGCTTCGCCTGGCCCCCGCCATCCGCGCCCCGGTCCTCCTGGAGCTTCCGGAGGGCCGTCAGGGGATCGCTCAGATGGCGACCGCAGATCGAGGATGGTGGCAGGCCCGGTTTGAGGAGCATGTCGGATGGGTCCGGGCCATCGATGTGAACGTGGAAGGGGATCCGCGGGCGGTGCCCGTTGTTCCCCAGCCATGGGCCGATGCGGATCTCCAGCGCCTGGACCTTTCCCTGATATGGATGGAGCCGATCCTCCCCCGGCGGAGGCGTTCGCCGTGGCCGCGACGCCCTCCGGAGCTGATCCGCTGGCTGGTCCTGCATCCCCTGGAGGTTCCGGGAGATATGCCCCCCGAGGCCCTGGCCGCCTTCCTGGTCGAGCATGGGGGACGGCCGGGCTTTCCCTACCATTTTTACATCACGGCGGATGGGCGGATTTTCTGGACGCTCCCTCTGGAGGCGATGACGGATCATGCTGGGGGGTATGGGCGGGTGAGCGTGGGGATCGGGCTGGCGGGATGGGGCGCGGATCAGGACCCCACCCCGCTGCAAATCGAACGAACCGCTCGCCTTTGCGCGTGGCTCCTCACCCGCCTCCGGCTGGGGCCCTCACAGATCCAGACCGTGCATGAGCTCTTCCCGGGGGGTTCCCGATTCGGGGAGGAGCCCCGAACCCCACCCGCTTCGGAGCATGCCCCTCGTTCTTTCCCGGGTGCGGCGATCCGGGATGCGGTTCGCCGGATCCTGGAGGAAGCCCGCATGCCCGTGCCTGGGGTGCCGGAGCCGGCGTGGCGGGATCTGACGGGAAGCCTCCCCACCCGCCCGGGAACCGCTTTCCCGCTTCGCCCCCCAGGCCTCATCCGGGGCGTGGTCCTGCATCAGACCGGAACCGGGGCAGGGGTCACTCCGCTGCAGATCGCGGCTTATCAGGTGGAACGGCTCGGGATGCCCGGCGCGAGCTATCACTTCCTGGTGGACGCCGATGGGGTCCTGTATCGGATCCATCCGCTTGCCGTGGCGGTTTCCCATACGGCAGCGGATAATGCGACGACCGTGAGCATCGGGCTCATCGGGGACTTCCGTCAGCGCCCTCCGGGCGAGCGCCAGCTGACCGCGACCGCCTGGCTCATCGCCTATCTCCTGGATCATCTGGGATTGGGGATCGAGGCGGTGAAAGGACACGAGGAGCTGGAGCCGGTGCCGTGCCCGGGCGGGTGGCGGATCGGGGCGGCATGGCGGGGGATGTTGCTGGCCCAGGTCCAGGCGATCCTTCGGCTTCATCGCTCAGGCTGAGGCCTCCAATGGAATGGCAGGGGATCCTGGCCGCGTTGTTTTCGGCGATCATGCTGGGTGGAGCGCCGATCCTGGCCAAGCTGGCCTACCAGGAGGGCGCGGATCCCACGACGGTGGTCATCCTGCGCGCCGGGCTGGCCGCTCTGACCCTCTGGGTGTTCTACCTGATTCACCCCCGCTGGCGTCGCTATCTCTATATCTATCCGGTCGGTCTGCTGGGCTGTCTGGCGGTGGGCTTCACCAATGCGCTGGGATCGATTTTTTACTATCTCGGGCTCTACCGCCTGGACGCCGCGGTGGCTCATCTGATCTACTCCATGTATCCCATCCTGGTGGCCGTGATGACCCGCCTCAATGGCGAGCCGATCCCGGGCCTCACCCGTCTGCGGATCCTTCTGGCGAGCCTGGGTCTGGTTCTGTTATTGGGCCGCTTCCAGGGAACGCCGGATCTGCCCGGCGTGCTCCTGGTGCTGCTTTCCAGCGGCTTCTATGCGCTTCATGTGGTGCTGAGCCAGCGGGTCCTGTATGAGATGCCGGCTCAAACCCTGACGCTCTACGCCCTGACGGCGATGGCGGCCTTTACGCCGGTGGCCGGGTGGGTTTTCGGGAACCCCCATTCCTCTGTGCCTTCGGGCGCCCTGGGGCCGATTTTCGCGATGGCGGCCGTCCTGATGCTCTCGCGGCTGGGGATGTTCATGGGGGTCAAGCGTCTGGGGGGAACTCAGACCGCCCTGTTGACGGTGATGGAGATCCTGGTCACGGTGGCCCTGGCCGTGGGATGGCTGGGCGAGCGCCTGACGCCGATTCAATGGGCCGGTGCGTCGCTGATGGTCATCAGCATCCTGCTGGTCATCCGGGAATCCCCTCGCGCGCCTCTCCCTCGCTGGCGCATGCCCCTTCTCCCCCCTGCGGATGGATAACCGCGCCGTCGACCTCCGCCCGGGGCGGCGCCTGCAGGCCGGCTAACGCTCATGGAGGGACGGAGGGGGGCCTTCCCGCAGGGCCGCCAGGGAGAACGTCGGCTCAACCCCCAGCTCCTTGCGCATGCGCTGCCGGAAGCGCTCGTAGGTGCGAACGGCGAGCGCGCGCTGTCCGAGAGCCCAGTATCCCTGAACCAGCAGCCCGCAGGCGGCCTCGTGGTAGGGGTCCCGCTCCAGGATCCGTTGCGCGATGGGGATCACCTCCTCCCAGGCGTTCCGTGCCGCCAGGGCCTTCGCGACCTGTTCGGCAGCGCTCAGATAGAGGGCCGATAGGTACTCCCGCTCCGGGATCACCCAGTCTTCATATCGGCATTCCTCCAGGAATTCCCCCTGCATCAACGCCAGAGCCTGCCGCTGCCCGCTCAGGGCTTCGTCGGGCGCGAAAGGCTCACGTTCCTGCGCCCGGGCCAGCAGGCTGACGAATAGATCGGCATCGATGTGGAGGATGGCGTGGGGGTTCAGGCGCAGGAATTCCCCTTCCCGGATCACGTAGAAGGGCGGCTGGCCGGGCCGTCGGGTGGGCTCCAGGGCGCGGTGCAGGGCATGGAGGGTCACCCGCAGCTCCAGGGCCGCGCTCGCCGGATCTCGATCCGGCCAGAGGGCCTCCAGGATCTCCTCCCGATGCACCGGGCGCCGGCGATGGACGATCAAAAACTGGAAGAGGCGGCGGGCCCGCGTGCGTCCCCAGGCCTCGGCCGGGATCTCATAAAGCCCCCGCCAGACCCGGAAGGGCCCCAGGGTCTGGATATAGAGGGGCGGATGCGGACGGTTCTCCCCGGGAGGGAGCGCCCAGGGGCCGAAGGGCGCGTGGGATGTGGAAGCCTGAAGGGCCTGAGACCACAGGGTTCCGAGGTAATCCGAAGCGAGACGAGCGCCGAGCGCGGTCTGGAGCAGCAACAGCCGGGCGCCCGGATCCCGCAATCCCAGCATCGGGGTCCCTGTGAGCATAAAGGCATAGCCTTCGGCCTGAATGGTTTCCAGGGCCGCCTTCAGGGGAAGTAAACTCGCGGAGCGCTCCCCCTGCCTCAGGAGGGCCCACGCCTGCCAGAGCCGGGCGAGGGTTGAGAAATAGCGCTCCCCACATCGGCTCCCTGCCCGGATGGCCGCTTCCAGCCATTCGATCGCGCGGGGATCCCCATTCCAGAGCCCGGCGATCCCCAGGGCCAGCCAGACGGCGGTTGCGAGATAAGCGTCCCCCGCCTCCTCCAGGATCTCCAGCCCTCGCCGTCCGTGGGCGATCGCCAGCCCGGGCCGCCCCTTCAGGCCTTCCACAACGGTCAGCCCCATGTGGGCTTCCACCTCGAATCGAGGGACCCGGATCGCCTCCGCCGCCCTCAGGGATTCCTGATAGGCTTCCTCAGCCCGCCGGAGATCGTAATCCGGGCCGGAGAGCCAGCCGTGGCCCAGACGGGCCAGCGCCACGCATTCGATGATCGGTGAGCGGAGATCCCGGCCGATGCGCAGGCCCTGCTCCGCATACCGGCGCGCCATCTCCCCTTCTCCGGTCATCGCCCCGATCCAGGCCATCAGGACGGTCGCTTCCCGATGCGATCGGGGGATCCGCTGGCGATCCGTCCCCCAGGGAGCGGCGCGCATCAGGGATTCCACCTGAAGGCGGGCCTGGGCGAGGCGGCCCTGGCGGATCCGCAGGCGGGCCTCAACGTCCGGAGGCAGCACGGCGGGATCCCGGCGCTGGAGGAGGGCGAGCAGGAGATCGGCCCGGGAGAGACGCCCGGCGTTCAGCAGGTTCTCCGCCATCAGGCCCAGCAAACGGAGGCGCGCTTCCGGCGCGCCCCGACGAACCCGGCGTAGCGCTTCCCGGAGAAGCGGCGCCGCGCGATTCGGCTGCACGGTATCCAGGAAGACCAGCGCCTGGCCGGTCCACGCATCCGCCTCCCCCATCGAATCCCCCTGGCGAGCGGCCACCTGCCGGGCGCGTTCATACCAGGCGAGGGCTTCCTCGAAGCGGCTGAGCAGCCGGGCGGCGTCCCCGCGGTGTCGAAGCAGCTCCCCGTCGGTCTCCACGACAGCGGGGGGGAGCCGATCGATCCAGGCCGCGAGGGTGCTGTAGCGGCCCTGCTGGATCATTCCCCCGGCCACCGTGGCGAGAAGTCCGGCGGCCTCTTCGAAAGCCTCCGCGGCGATCAGATGGGCGATGGCGGATTCCCATTGCCTCCGCTGGTGATAGAACGCAGCGGCGCGCCGGTGCAGGGGTTGCAGGTTCCCCAACCGGACCCGGGCCTGGCGTTGCAGGAACTCCTGGAACAGGTGGTGATAGCGATAGCGGCCTCCACCGCTTACGCTGAGGAAGAGCCCGCGCCCTTCGATCAGAGGGAGCAGGGCGCGATCCTCCGGGTTCTCCAGGACGGCCGCGCAGGCCTCCGGATCCAGCTCCGCCAGGATGCTGGTCTGCAGAAGGAAGCGCTGGATCTCCGGGGGCTGGCGGCTCAGCACCTCCCCGGCGAAGTAATCGAAGAGATCCGGCAGCGTATCCGGGATCCGTTCCAGGAGGATCTCCAGGGGTTCCCGCCCGCTCTCCCGGAGCCGGTGGAGGATCATCAGGAGCGCGATGATCCATCCCTCGGTCTCTTCCGCCAGCCGATGGATCGCCTCAGGGGGAAGCGGGACGCCGTGGGCGGTGAAAAGGGCCTGGACCTCCTCGGGGGTGAAGGCGAGATCGGCGGTCGTGATCTCCTGAACCTCCCCGTAAGCCCGCCAGCGGACCAGGTTGCGGAAGGCAGGGGTCTGGCGGGTGAGGAGGATGAGATGAAGGGTAGGGGGCATCTGCTCGATGAGCCGCTCGACCAGGGGGTTGATCTCCGGGCCCTCGACCAGGTGGTAATCGTCCAGGATCAGCAGCGCCTCCCGGCTGAGCCGATCCAGGAGCTCATTGGCCAGGGTGTCGATCACGGCCGGGCCATGCTGGGCCCCGCCTCCCGGGGACTGGAGGAGCGTCAGGGCGCGGGCCCCGCAACCCGGGTCCAGGGTCTGAGCTGCGGCGATCAGGTGGGCCAGGAAGAGCAGGGGATCCTGATCGGTTTCTGCGAGGCTATACCATGCGGCCGGCCAGGACCCATAATGGACCATCTGGGCGACGGCGGTGGTCTTGCCGTAGCCCGGATCAGCCCGCACCACCGTCACCGGGGCCTGGAGGGCTTCCCGCAGCCGCGCTTCGATGCGGGGGCGCCTCACCCAGGTGGGCCGGGGCCGGGGCGGGATCAGCCGGCTGCGCGCGATCCGATCTTCCAGAGCCATCTTCGGAGGCCGGCGGGGCCCCAGCCCGGGACGGGGGCCCCACCGGCGGCAGGGTCACCAGTCTCCCCTCTGGGTATAAGGATAACACCAGAGGGCCACCTGCATGATCACGGACTTGGTCCAGGCCTGGTGCATCTTCTCCACGTCCTCGGGGGAATGGCCCTTCTTCGCCAGGAAGGGCCTGATGGTGGAGGTGATGGGGTAGATGAAGGCGATCAGGTAACGCATCGGGATGTGGGGCACCGATCGCACGCCGTCGGTCTGGTTCTTCTTCGTGCGGTGGTGGCGGAGCCCGATCTCCTGCTGGTAGTTCAGCCAGTCCTGGTCATAGGGGCGATTGCAGGTATCCAGGATCCATTGGCCGAAGCGCTGGCGAACGGCCTGGAGGTAGTTTATATCGGGCTTCCCGTCCGGGCCGGAGAAGTAATACACCAGGTGGGGATGGGATCCCACCCAGCTATACCAGAGGTCGAGGATGTCGTCCACCTGGTCCGCCAGGACCTCCCCGGCCATCCGCAGGTAGCGCTCGTCCTCCTCGGTGAACATGGTGGCCTTTTTCAGGTTCTCGAAATCCTCCCGGGTGATCGGGGAACGGGCGACCTCCGCCGTCCCATACGTGTAGCCAGGAATCGTTTGCGCGCTCATGGCTGTGCCTCCTCTTGTGGAAAGATAGGGATCCCCGGGACCCGGATAAGGGAAGCCCGAGGTTACGGGACTACGTTCAACGTGCCGCGCAGATGGATGTTTTGCGGGTGGAGCTGGCACCAGATGGTGAAGGCGCCGATCTTATCCGCTTTGAAGGTGATGGCCCTGGTCTCTCCCGGTTTGATCACCTCGTGGATGTTGAAGGGATCGATGGAGAACCCCTCGCTGATCGGGGACTTGTTGGTCACCCGGAGGGTGACCTCCGTCCCGGCGGGGATCACCAGATCATTTGGAGAGTTGATCACATTGAAGGCACGGACGTTCTTGATGGTGACGCCTTCGATGGTGGCCTCCGGGATGGTGGTATCGAAGGCTTCGATCACGATGTCATAGCTTAAGGATCGTGGGCGGCTGGCGCTGGGAGCGCACGCGGCGAAGAGCAGCGCCCCAAAGGCCAGCGCGGCGAGAAAGCCGGCGCTGAACTCCCAGAGTGCGCGTCGCATGGGTCCTCCTTTGGAATTTGTGAGGTTGGGTAACGGCTTGCCGCCATCGGCGGTGCGGTGAGGGGTGAACGCTCAGGCCTGCAGAACGATCTCCAGGTTGCCCCGCAGGGCGTTGGAGACCGGGCAGATCTGCTCCGCCTGGTGGGCCAGCTCCCGCAGGCGGTGGCTCTCCAGGCAAGGTTTCACGGCGAGCGAACGGGGATCTCATATCCCGCCCGTCGCAGGGCCTCATCCAGCTGCTCCACGGTCGGCTCCACGATGTAGAAGGCCTCGTCCCCGAACACGATGGTGGGGGTGCTGCGGAAGCCGCGGTTGAGGCGCTCCACGTAGCGGGCGGCCTCTTCGTCTTCATCGATGTTGATCTCGACGAAGGGGATCCCCAGCTCCCGCAACCGATCCCGGGCCAGGGCGCTGTCCTCGCAATCCGGGCGCGCATACATCCGGATCGGGAGAGGACTTCCGCGGGTCATGCGGGCACCTCCTCGCGGGGGGTGAAATCCGGGCACTCCGTATAGGTATCCGCATCCGGCAGCGGGGCATCCATAAAGGCGCAGTGATGCGGGGCTGAAGGGTTCTCGGGATGGACGTTGGGGCGGAAGAAGGCGCAGCCCCAGCACATCTCATACACCACGATGTGGCCCCCGGCGGCCAGACGGCGCACGACGCGTTGCAGGGCGCGGTGGAGGGTTTGCTGATCCTCAGGGGGGAGCTCCGCGATCGCCGCCTCCAGATCGTCCAGCAGGTGCTCCAGATCCGCCACCCGGCGCCGTCCGCTCGCCGTCAGGCGAAGGCCGATGATCCGGTGGTCCTCCGGCCACGGCTCCCGGACGGCCAGGCCTTTGTGCTCCAGGGCGTCGGCCACCTCGCTGGCCGTAGCCATGGTGGTCTGCAGGCGCTGGGCCAGGCCGCCGATGGTGCGCACCCCGGGTCGGGCGTAAGCCAGGAAGAGGAGCGCCTGGACCTGGGCAGGGGAGAGGCGATGGGCCTGCCCCGCCCGGCGCAGCATGATCTGGATCGCCTGGGCGATGCGATAGAGGGCGATGGCGATCTGCCCCGATCGCCGTTCCGAACGCACCCGTGGATTAAAAAGGGACATCGTCGCGCTCCATTACTTAGGAGTCCTAAGTAATGATAGCGGAGGTTCGGGAATTTGTCAAGGGGGCCGCGCGGGGCTTTCCCCGGGTTCTCGGGTTTCTCGGGCTGTCCGCCGTCGGGCTCGGACGTGGGGGGACGGGAGATCTCCATAAAGACGCTTCGGGGCCGGCCCGGCCCGGAAGCCCCTATGGGGAAGCGAACCCCGGGCCTCCCGGTGGGAGCTGTAACTCCGTTGTAACGCCTCGAAAACGTCCCTCGAGGAAGTTCCCGATTGATCACTGCTTGTGCGCCCTTCCCCCTGCGGCCTGGAGGATCGTGGGAAGGGGCCGTTCGTCCCCTTGAGGGCAGGGATTCGGATGGATGCGCTGATCCGTTATCTGGCGGGAGGGCTTTCGGCAGGGGCTCTGTATGGGCTGATGGCCCTGGGGCTGGTGCTGATCTATCGGGCCTCGGAGGTGGTGAACTTCGGCCACGGGGACATGGCCATGATCAGCACCTTTGTCGCTTATACCCTGCTCCAGGCCCGCTGGCCGCTCCCCATCGCCCTTCTCGGCGCGGTCCTCTTCGGTGCCCTCCTGGGTGCCCTTGTTGAGGGCGGCCTGCTGCGTCCCGCGCGTCATCGGCGTGCTTCCCCGCTGACCCTGGTGGTGATCACGCTGGGCCTGGCGCTGGTCCTGAACGGGCTGGCGGGCTTCCTGTGGGGGCATGAGATCCGCACCTTTCCTACCCTCGTATCCGGGCCGCCGCTGGCCCTGGGCCCTGCACGGATCACCCGGGAGCAGACGTTCAATCTGTCCGTCGGCATAGGGCTTGGGCTGGTTCTTTACGGCTTCCTCCGATTCACCTGGAGCGGCCTGGCGCTTCGGGCGGTGATTCAGAACCCCGAGGCCGCGCGGCTTGTAGGGATCCCGATGGATCGGATTTTCCTGCTGGCCTGGGCGATGGGGGTCGCATTGGGCGCGATCGCCGGGATCCTGGCGGCGCCGTTGATTTACCTGGAGCCGAACGCGATGCTGGCGCTGCTGATCAAAGGCTTCGCGGCGGCGGTGCTCGGGGGAATGACCAGCCTGCCCGGCGCGGTGATCGGAGGATGGCTCCTGGGGGTCCTGGAGAACCTGGTCGCCGGCTACATCGCCACGGAGCTCAAGACCCCCTTTGCCTTCGCGCTGATTGTAGCGGTATTGGCCGTGCGCCCGGCGGGCCTGCTGGGCCGCCCGATGGCGCGCCGGGTTTAGGCTCCGGGGAGACCGCCTGGCGGGCGAAGGCACAGGGGTTACCGAGGGGAAAACCTCCCCGAGATCCCGACAAGAGGCTTCTGGATGAGGAAGGGGCTGGGGACGCTGGGAAGGGAGATCGCGCGGCATCCGATCAGCCGCTGGGGCGCAGGGGGTGGCTTGCTGATCGCGCTGGCCCTCTTCCTCCCGGATTATTACCTTTACATCCTGGCCCTGGCCGGGATCTGGGCCATCGCGGCCATCGGGTTGAATGTGCTCACCGGGATCGCCGGCCAGATCTCGATCGGCCATGCCGGGTTCATGGCCATCGGCGCGTATGCCGTGGCGTTATTGAGCCTGCGCCTGGGAGCGCCCTTCTGGCTTGCGCTGCCGGCGGCCGGCCTGTTGAACGGCCTGATCGGGCTGGCGATGGGGCTGCCAGCCCTCCGGCTCAGCGGTCCCTACCTGGCCATCGCGACCCTCGGCTTCGGGGTCGCGGTGGTGGAGATCCTGCGGCGCTGGGAGCCGGTGACCGGCGGCTTTATGGGATTGAAAGTCCCTCCGCCGGCCCTGGGCCCCTGGGTCCTGAAGAGCGATGCCGCCGGTTACGGGCTGGTGATGATCTCCCTGGCCCTCCTCACCGCCCTCGCCCTCCGGCTGGTTCGGAGCGCCTTCGGCCGGGCCTGGATCGCCCTGCGAGACAGCGAGGCGGCGGCCCAGGCCTTTGGGATCTCGCTCCCCCGCTATCGGACCCTGGCGTTCGCGATCAGCGCCTTCTACGCCGGCGTCGCCGGAGGCCTCCTCGCCTATCGGGTCGGCCGGGTGGATCCGGATGCCCTGACCCTCTCGCATTCGATCTTCCTGGTGACGGCCCTGATCGTCGGCGGCCTGGCCTCGGTCCCCGGATCGATCCTCGGCGCGTTTCTTCTCACGATGATCTTTTACGCCCTGGGCGGGCTGGGCGGCGCGATCGGGCTGCGAACGGAGGTGGGGGATTTTCGGAACATCCTGTATGGCGTCCTCCTCATCCTGACCGCCATGTTCCTCCCCGGCGGCCTGTGGCGTCTGTCGTGGGCGCTTCCCAGGCGCCCGCGGCTTCTGCCAGCAACAACCCCACCGGGAGAGGGGAGCCCTGCGGTGCCGGGAGCCTTTTCCCTGCCATCCACCCTCTCGTTTCATCCGCTACGAGGGGGCGGACGGCTGGAGATCGCGGAGCTCTCGAAACGGTTCGGCGGGGTGCAGGCCCTCTGGCGCGTGAGCTTCACGGTGGAGCCCGGGGAGATCGTGGGGTTGATCGGGCCGAACGGTGCGGGGAAGACGACGGCCCTCAACCTCATCAGCCGCTTCTACGATCCCGACGCGGGCCGGATCCGCTTTGAGGGCCATGATCTTCTGCGCTATCGCCCCCACGAGATCATCCGCCTGGGGATCGCCCGCACTTTTCAGAATGTGGAGATCTTCCCCGGCCTGACGGTGCTGGAGAACCTGATGGTGGGCCAGCACCTTCGGGTTCGGACCGGCCTGGTGGCGGCTGCCATCGGCTGGCCCGCGGCGCGGGCCGAAGAGCGCCGCCTGCGGGAGCGGGCGGAGGAGGTGCTGGAGTGGATCGGGCTCATGGCGCTCGCCCATCGCCCGGCGGGAAGCCTCTCGTTCGGCCAGCGGAAGCGGCTGGAGCTGGGCCGGGCGCTGATCGCAGAACCCCGGTTGCTTCTGCTTGATGAGCCGGCGGCGGGCCTCCATCCCCTCGAGCGTGAGGCCCTGAAGACGTTGTTGCGCCGGATCCGGGAGGAGCTCGGCTGCTTCATTCTGCTCATCGAGCACGATATGGATCTGGTGATGGGCCTCTGCGATCGGGTGGTGGTGCTGAACTTCGGCCGGGTGATCGCCCAGGGGACTCCAAAGGAGATCGCGGAGGACCCGGCGGTGCGGGAAGCCTATCTGGGGGAGCATCCGGCTGGGGATTTCAACGCCCGCGCGGCGGTGAACGCCGAAAGGGGGCGGGGATGACGGCCCTGTTGATGGCATCCGGGGTCACAGCCGGCTATGGGCCGATCCTGGCCCTGCGAGGGGTCTCCCTGGAGGTTCAGGAAGGGGAGGTGGTGGCGCTGCTCGGGGCCAACGGCGCCGGCAAGACCACGACGCTGCGGGTGATCGCCGGACTGCTTTCCCCATGGACGGGCTCCCTGTTCTGGGAGGGCCGCCCGATCCATGCCCTGCCGCCCGAGCAGCGCGTCGCCATGGGGATCGTTCTGGTGCCGGAGGGGCGGGGGATCTTCCCCGATCTCACGGTGCGGGAGAACCTGTGGCTCGGGGCCTGGCGGCATCGGGATCGCCGCCGGGCGCAGCAGGATCTGGAAATGGTGTTCCATTACTTCCCGATCCTGCGGGAGCGTCAGACCCAACGAGCGGGCACGCTTTCCGGCGGGGAACAGCAGATGCTGGCCATCGGGCGGGCCCTGATGGCCCGTCCGCGCCTGCTGCTCCTGGACGAGCCTTCCCTGGGGCTGGCCCCGCTGGTGGTGCGGGAGATCTTTGCGATCCTGCAGGCGATCCACGCGGCGGGCACCACATTGCTGATCGCCGAGCAGAACGTCCACCTGGCCCTGACCCTCGCCCATCGAGCTTACATCCTTCAGAACGGGGAGATCCGCCTGCACGGGGAGGCGAAATCCCTTCGCGATAACCCCGAGATCCGGGCCCTGTATCTGGGTCGACCGGCCGGGTAAGTGAGCTCAACCTGAGCAAGGGAGGTGTGCCATGAAAGGTTTCCGTCTGTTGCTCTTGATTGCCCTGGGACTGGCGGCCTGCGCGCCGGCCGCTCCGCCCACGCCGACGGCCACCCCGGTGCCTGCGCCCCCTTCACCGACACCTGTCCCTCCGACGCCAGCTCCCTCCCCCACGCCCGCCCCCAGGGTCCCGGGGGTCACGGCGGATACCATCCGGCTGGGCATGATCTGCGCCCTCTCCGGGCCGGTGTCCACCATCGGCAAGCCGCTGGCGCGGGGAATGGAGGCGTATTTCCGCTGGATCAACGATCAGGGCGGGATCCACGGCCGCAAGATCCAGCTGATCATCGAGGATGATCAGTATAACCCGGCGAACACCGTGGCGGCGGCGAAGAAGCTGGTGGAACAGGACGAGGTCTTCGCCATCGTCCGCCCTCTGGGCACGGCCACCACGGCGGCCATTCTGGATTACACCATCGAGAAAGGCGTCCCGGTGGTCGGCGTCGCCTCCGGCTCCTCCCTGTGGTCCAGGCCGTTCAAGAAGACGGTGTTCGGCATCCAGCCCACCTATGAGCTGGAGGGCCGGCTGATGGCCCGGTATGCCGTGGAGGAGCTGAAGGCGAAGCGCATCGCGGTGTTCTACCAGAACGATGCCTTCGGGAAGGAGGGGGCGGAGAGCTTCGTGGCGGCCCTGAAGGCCCGGGGGATCGAGCCGGTGGCCATGGTCCCCTATGAGACCGCCGAGCAGGACTTCAGCGCTCATGCCCTCAGGCTCCAGCAGGCCAACCCCGATCTGGTCTTCGTCTACGCCATCCAGGTGCCGGCGGCCAGCCTGCTGAAGGAGGCCCAGAAGATCGGCTTCCGGCCGAAGTGGCTGATGACCTACGTGCTGGCCGACCCCATCCTGCTCGCCCTCGCGGGCGACGCCGCGGAGGGGGTCTACGCGGGGGCCTGGCTGGTGGATCCGGAGAACGCGCCGGAGGCAGCGAAGTATCGCGAAGTGCTGGCCAAATACTTCCCGGACGAGAAGCCGGGCGGCTACAGCATCTCCTCCTACGCGGTGGCGGAGATCATCGCCGAGGCCCTGAAGCGGGCCGGCCCGGATCTCACCCGCGAGAAATTCATCGCCGCGCTCGAGTCCCTCAAGGACTTCACCACCGGGCTCACCCCGTCCTTCAGCTACAGCGAGACGGAGCACCAGGGCATCAAGCAGATCGCCATCGTCCAGGTCCAGAAAGGGCGCTGGGTGCCGGTGAGCGGATTCTTCGGGGAGTGAAAGATCCCAGGGAGCTTTAAAGGCTGAGGGGGGTGCCGAAGGTCCTCCCCTCAGCCCTTAAGGGAAAAATTTCCTTCGCCTCTCACAAGGGAAGGAGGGTGCCATGCCGTTCGTCCAGCTGGATACCGGGATCCGGATGCACTATCGGGATGGGGGACAGGGGAAGCCGATCCTCTTTGTCCCCGGCTACAGCGCCACCGTGGACACCTGGAACTACGCGGTGCTGGATCTCCATGACCGTTACCGGTGCATCTGCGTGGACCTCCGGGGCCACGGGGATTCGGACAAGCCCTACTCCGAATACACCTATGACGAGATGTGCCGGGATCTTCAGGCCTTCATGAAGGCCCTGGACCTGCGCGACGTGACCTTCGTCGGCTGGTCTATGGGAGCGGGGGTGGGCCTGAAGTATGTGGCCAATTTCAACGCCGACCGCCGGGTGACGCGGCTGGTGATGGTGGCCCCGGCCACCCCGCGCTTCGTGCGCACGGATTCGGAGCCCTACGGGATGACGCCGGAGGAAGCCCAGGCCGCCCTGGAGGGGATCCGCCGGGGGCTGCCGGAGGTGATGGCCGCCTTCGCCGACAACAACTTCAAGCGAACGGACATGCAGGCCACCAAGACCTGGTTCCTCTACTCTCACTGGCTGCGGATGCCCGCCTACGTCGGCTACAAGTATTTCAGGACCCTGATCACGGAGGACCTGCGGGATCTGCTGGGCAGGGTGGACATCCCGGTCCTGATCTGCCACAGCCGGGATGACAAGGTCTGCCACTGGGGCTGGGTGGAATATATGGCCGCCCGCCTGAAGAACTGCCGGGTGGTGTGGTTCGAGAACAGCGGCCACGCCCTGATGGTGGAGGAGCCGGATAAGTTCTCCCAGACCCTGGCGGAGTTCATCGGGTGAAAAGACACGGGGGGAGGGGAAGGCGAGTTCCTTCCTCTCCCCACTCTCCATTCTATCTGGAGGCTTTCCCATGCCCTTCGTTTCCGTTGGGGATGGAAGGATGCATTACGTGGAGCGCGGAGCGGGCGAGGAGGTCGCCCTCTTCGTCCACGGGTGGTTGAGCAGCCACCGCTGGTGGCTCCCGGTCCTCGACCGGTTGCCCCCGGGCGTTCGCGGCTACGCCGTCGACCTGCGAGGGGCCGGGGAGTCGGATCCAGCGTCGGGGACGCACACCCTGGCGGGCTATGCGGCGGATCTCCACGCCTTCGCTGAGGCCCTCGGGCTCTCCTCATTCCTCCTGGTGGGCCATTCCATGGGTGGAGGCGTCGCCCTGCGCTACGCCCTGGACCATCCGGAGCGCCTGAAGGGCCTCATGCTGGTCAACCCCCTGGCCCCCTTCGGCACCCGCACCGATCCCCAGATGGACGCCTGGGTGCGGGCCCAGCAGGGCAATCCGGAAGGGATCCGGGCGATGATCCAGCTGGCCTTCGCCACCCCGCCGGCACCTGAGGTGATGGAGACGCTGGTAGCCGACGCCCTGCGCTGGGGCCCCGCCACCTACTTCGACACCCTGGACGACATGGCGCGCTTCCACGTGGTGAAACGCCTCCCCGAGCTCCAGGTGCCCACCCTGGTGTTGTGGGGAGATCGGGATGTGGTGATCCCCTTTGAGGGGGTCGCCACGCTCTTCACCCGCATCCCGAACTGCGGCCTGGAGGTCTGGCACGGCGTCGGGCATTCCCCGGCCCATGAAGCGCCGGATCGCCTGGCCGCCCTGCTGGGGCGATTCATCGAAGAATGTCGATCGACAGAACGGAGGGCCTGATGGGGATTCAGGCGGACTTTGTGGTGCGCAACGCGCGCATCCGGACGCTGTCCGAAAGCCTTCCGTTCGCGGAGGCCCTGGCCGCGTGGCGCGGGCGGATCCTGGCCGTGGGCCGCGAGGAGGAGATCGCGCCCCTGATCGGACCGGGCACCCGAGTGCTGGATGCCGATGGAGGGACGGTGCTTCCAGGCTTCCACGACGCCCATTGCCACATCCTCCTCTTCGGCCTGAGCCTGGTGGAGGTCAATCTGCGGGAGGCGCAGACGATCGCCGAGGTCGCGGCGGCCGTGGCCGCCCACGTTCATCGGACCCCGCCGGGCAAATGGATTCGAGGCGGAGGATACAACGAGAACAAATTGCGGGAGCGCCGCCATCCCACCCGTCACGATCTGGACCCGGTCTCCCCCCAGCATCCCGTCTGGCTCTCCCATATCTCCGGCCACATGGGGGTGGCGAACTCGCAGGCCCTGGCGATCGCCGGGATCACCCGCGAGACGCCCGATCCGCCCGGCGGCCGGATCGTCCGCGATGCCGATGGGGAGCCCACCGGCCTGCTGCTGGAGACCGCCCAGGAGCTGGTCAAACGGGTCCTGCCTCCTTATACGCTGGAGGACACGAAGGCCGCGCTGGCGGCCGCCGGCCGCCGGATGGCCGAGGAGGGGATCACCGCCGCCCAGGACGCCTGGGCGGGCTGGATCGCACCGGAGGAGTTCCGGGCCTACCAGGAGGCGGTGGCGGAGGGGCTGCTCCCCCAGCGGGTCTGGCTCATGGTGGACGTGGAGCGGCTGGCCGTCCGGGATAAGCGCTTCGATTTCGCTTTCGGCCTTCACACCGGGTTCGGAAGCGACCGCCTGCGGCTGGGGGCGATCAAGATCTTCATCGATGGATCCCTCATCGGCCGGACCGCTGCCCTCCGTCGGCCTTATGCGGATCCCCCCGACGCCACCGGCATGCTGGTGAAAGCCCCCCAGACGCTGCTCGAGCTGATCCGGCTTGCCCATGCGGGGGGATGGCAGGTGGCCATGCACGCCATCGGAGATCGGGCCATCGAGGTCGCCCTGGATGCCATCGAGGAGGTCATGGGGCCGGAAGCCGGACGGTTCCGCCCCCGCATCGAGCACTGCGGGGTGCTCATGCCCGATCTCCTGGAGCGCATCCGGCGCCTGCAGGTGGTGGTCGTGACCCAGCCCCGTTTCCTCTACGAGCTGGGCGATGGCTTCCGGATCGCGCTGGGCGAGGAGCGGATGCGATGGACTTATCCCCTGGCCTCCATGCGGGGCGTGCCCGTGGCGTTGAGCTCCGATCGCCCTGTGGTGGACGGCGCGCCCATGAAAGGGATCCAGGCGGCGGTGGTCCGCCGCACCCAGAGCGGCACCCCGTTTGTTCCCGAGGAGGCCTTCACCCTCGAGGAAGCCCTGCGGGCTTACACCATCGGGGCCGCCTACGCCGCCTTCGCCGAGGCCGAGCTGGGGACCCTGGAACCGGGCCGGTGGGCGGATCTGGTGGTCCTGGGCGCCGATCCCTTCGAGACTGACCCCGAGGCCCTGGAGTCGATCCCCATCCGGGCCACCGTGGTCGGAGGCCGGGTGGTTTATGAATCCTAAGCTTTTCACACAAGGAGGGGAGCGATGAACACGAAGCGCTGGCTGTGGAGTGGGCTGATTCTGGTGTTCCTGATCGGGGCGTGTGCTCCGGCGGCCACGCCTACCCCTGCGCCATCCCCGGCGCCGCCCACGCCGACGGCGGCGGCCCCTGCGCCGAGCCCCACGCCGGCACCGGCCGGTCCGACACCGACGGCAGCGCCACCCACGCCGACCCCGGCTGTCCCGGGCGCGCCGGCGGCCCTCAAGATCGGCATCGTGACCTTCCTCTCCGGCCCGGCGGCCTCGCCCTTCGGGGTGCCGGCCCGCAACGCGGCGGAGGTGCTGATCGAGAACCTGAATGCCGGCAAGGTGCCCGCCCCGTATAACCAGAAGGGCGTTGGAGGGGTGCCGATCCGGGCGATCTATGTGGATGAGGCCGGAGGAGCGGAGAAGCAGGTCGCGGAGTTCCGACGCCTCGTCCTTGAGGAGAAGGTGGATCTGGTGATCGGCTACATCTCCAGCGCCGACTGCCTCGCGGTGGCGCCGGTGGCCGAGGAGCTCAAGACCCTCACGGTGCTGTTCGACTGTGGCACCAACCAGATCTTCGAGGAGCGGGATTATCGATATGTGTTCCGCACCCACGCCCACCAGGTGATCGAGAACGTCGGCGCGGCCCGCTACATCCTCCGGATGAAGCCGAACCTCCGCAGCATCGCCGGGATCAACCAGAACTACGCCTGGGGCCAGGACTCCTGGGCCGCTTTCCGGGATTCCGTCCGCCGGCTGAAGCCCGATGTGCAGGTGGTGGGGGAGCACTTCCCCAAGCTGTATGCGGGCGAGTATTCTGCCGAGCTCTCCGCCCTGCTGGCCGCTCGCCCGGAGGTGATCCACACCAGCTTCTGGGGAGGCGATCTGGAGAGCTTCGTGATCCAGGCCGCTCCGCGGGGCCTCTTCCAGCAGAGCGTCGTGGTGCTGACCACCGGGGATACGATCCTGCCCCGCCTGGGCCGGGATGTTCCGAAGGGCATCGTGATCGCCGCCCGCGGCCCTCACGGCGCCCTGGCGCCGAAGACGCCGTTGAACGATTGGTTCGTGAAGATCTACCGGGACCGCTACGTCGTCCGCCCGGTCTACCCCTCCTACCATATCGCTCAGGCCATCCTGGGGGTGAAGGCGGCCTATGAGAAGGCCATCGCTGCCAACGGTGGGAAGTGGCCGACGGTGGATCAGGTCATCGC
Organism: Candidatus Thermoflexus japonica; assembly: GCA_002898735.1. Classification (GTDB taxonomy): domain Bacteria; phylum Chloroflexota; class Anaerolineae; order Thermoflexales; family Thermoflexaceae; genus Thermoflexus; species Thermoflexus japonica. The sequence goes on along the minus strand of BEHY01000012.1, from coordinate 27,239 downwards.
GGCCTTCGAGCGTCTGGAGTTCGAAACCCCCAGCGGGACGATCCGCATGGCTCTGGGCAAGGGCCATCAGGCGGTGGAGCCGGTGGCCCTGGGGATCACAGGGGACTTCGATCCGGCGACCGGAGAGGTCAAGCTCACCGACGTGGTGGAGTTCCCCGCCGAATGTGTGAACCCGCCCGACGGCATGAAGACCCCGGACTGGATCGCGCAGGGGTTCCCGGGGGCGAAGTGTCCGTAAATCCACAGGGGGAGGCCGGGTGCAGACCCCGGCCTCCCCTCAGGCAGGGGGGAGGTGAATGGAGCAGCTGGCGATCATCCTGATGGACGGGCTGGTGTATGCCTCCTGGCTCTTTCTGATCTCCGCCGGGCTCACCCTGATTTACGGGGTGTTGCGGATCCTGAACCTGGCCCATGGGAGCCTTTACGCCCTGGGGGCCTATGCGGCGGCTTCGGCGGTGTTGTTCTATTTCGACCGCGGTCTCTGGCCTCCCGGGAGCTATGTAGCGCTGCTCGGCGCCGCGCTGATCATCGGGATCGTGGCTGGCCCGCTGATCGAGCGGGGGCTGTTGCGATGGATCTATGGCCGGGATCCCGTTTACCAGCTCCTGGCCACTTACGCCCTCTTCCTGATCCTGGAGGATGGGATGAAGCTCGTGTGGGGCGTGAACCCCTATTACGCCTACAGGCCCTACGGGCTGCTGGGGACGGTCCAGCTGGGGGGCATTCCATATCCGGGCTACAGCATCCTGCTGATCGGCGTTGCCCTGCTGGCCGGCGGGGGGCTGTCTCTCTTCATCCGTTTTACCCGCATCGGCCGGCTGGTGGTGGCCATCATCCACGATCCGGAGATCAGCGTGGCGCTGGGGGCGAACGTGTCCCGGCTCTTCCTCCTCACCTTCACCCTGGGAACGATCCTGGCCGCCCTGGGGGGCGCCTTCACCGCGCCGATGATCTCCGTGGTCCCCGGCCTTTCGGTGGAGGTGATCGTCCTGGCCTTCGCGGTGGTGGTGATCGGGGGGCTGGGAAGCCTGGAGGGCTCGGTCATCGGTGCCCTCCTCGTGGGCGTGGTCCGCTCCCTGATGGTGCATCGGATCCCGGAGCTGGAGCTTTTCGCGATCTATCTCGTCATGGCGCTGGTCCTGCTGTTCCGCCCCCAGGGTCTGTTCGCGATCGAGGAGGTGCGGCGGGTATGAAACTCCACCGCCTGGGCGGATTGATCCTGATCGTGCTGTTCGTCGGGTTAGGCCTTCTTCTGCCCGGCTGGAGCCGGTTCCTGCTCACCCTCGCCCTGGCGCGGGGGCTGCTGGTGCTGGGGGTGGTTCTGCTGATGCAGGCCGGGCTCGTCTCCTTCGGGCATGGGCTCTTCTTCGCTGCGGGCGCCTACGCGGTGGGGTTCGCCGTGCGGGATCTGGGGGTCCGGGATGCCTTCCTGGTGGCGATCCTGGGGGCCGGGGCGGGGCTGGGGATCGCCCTCTGCATCGGGCCGCTCCTGGCCCGCTACCGGGGGATCTTCTTCGCGATGCTCACCCTGGCCTTTTCGATGATCCTTTACGGGATCCTGGTGAAGGCCTACCGGATCACCGGCGGCACGGACGGCCTGCGGATCGCCCCGCCCGCCTTCCTGGGCTGGAGCTCCCCCGAGGAGCACCTGGGATCCGTCCTCTATCTGTTCACCCTTGCCGCCACCGCCGGGATGGTCTTCCTCGTCTTTCAGTATCTGCGATCCCCCCTGGGCTACACGATGCGGGCGATCCGGGATAACGAGGTGCGGGTGGAGTATCTGGGCCTTTCCGTGAGCCGCGCCCTTTACCTCGCGATCTTGCTGGTGGGCGCCATGGGCGGCCTGGGGGGCGCTTTGAACGCCATGAGCGTGGGCCATGTCGACCCGAACCTGGTCTACTGGACGACCTCGGGGGAATTCGTCTTCGTCGCCCTCCTGGGCGGGACAGGGAGCGTCTTCGCCCCGCTGGTGGGGTCCATTGTCTTCGAGTTCCTCCGGACCTACGCCTATAAATACATCCCCTATACCTGGCAGATGGGGCTGGGTCTGATCATGCTGGCCATCCTGGGGTTCGCGCCCGGGGGGCTCTGGACGCTCTATGAGCTCATCGCTCGGAGGATGTCCGGATGGACGTGGTCCTGGAAACGCGGGGCCTGACCCGGACCTTTGGCCGGGTGGTGGCTGCCGAGGATGTGAACGTGCAGATCCGATCCGGGGAGCGGGTGGGCCTGGTAGGGCCCAACGGGGCCGGGAAGACGACCTTCCTCAACCTGATCACCGGCTACATCCGACCGGATCGGGGCCGGATCCTGTATCGGGGGACGGACATCACGGGGCTTCCGCCCCGAACCATCACCCGGATGGGCATCGTCCGCTCCTTCCAGATCCCCCAGCTCTATCCCGGGTTAACGGTTCTGGAGAACATGTTGCTGGCGATCGCCGCCCGTTCCGGGCGCGGGATGGATTTCTGGAACCCGTTGCGGCGGGAGCATGAGGTGGCGGAGGCGATGGAGCTCCTCGCGGCGTTCAACCTGGCGGATCACGCGGAGCGGCCGGTGGGGGAGCTGCCGGAGGGGGGGCGCAAGCTCCTCGATGTGGCCATGGCGCTGGCCCTGCGGCCAGCGGTGCTCCTGATGGATGAGCCCACCAGCGGGGTCAGCACCCGGGATAAGTTTGAGGTTATGGAGGTCCTGATGGAGGTCCTGCGACGTTCCGGGGTAACCACGCTCTTTGTGGAGCACGACATGGAAGTGGTCTATCGCTATGCGGAGCGGGTGCTGGTCTTCCACAGCGGCCGGGTGGTTGCGGACGGCGACCCCCAGACCCTGTTCGCGGACGCCGCGGTTCGGCGCGCTGTGCTGGGGTGGGAGTGAGCGATGCTGGAGCTGGAGAACGTCCACGTCTCGCTTCGAGGCTTTCCGATCCTCCGGGGTGTGAGCCTGGAGGTGCCGGCAGGACGGATCATCGGGCTGGTGGGTCGCAACGGGGCGGGGAAGACCACCACCCTGCGCGCGATCATGGGGCTGGCCCCGGTCCGCTCCGGGGCGATCCGCTTTGCGGGGGAGGACCTGACCCGTCTTCCGGCCCATCGGCGGGCAGGCCTGGGGATCGGCTACGTGCCGGAGGATCGCCGCCTGATCGGCCCGCTCACGGTGGAGGAGAACCTCCTGCTCCCGGCCTGGGCGATCGGGATGCGGGAGGCTCCGGATCGTCTCCGCTGGATTTACCGTCTGATGCCCGAAGTGCAGGAGCTGGCCGGACGGCGGGCGGCGCAGCTGAGCGGAGGTCAGCAGAAGATGGTGGCCCTGGCCCGGGCGCTCATGGCCGGTTCCCGGTTGCTGCTCCTGGATGAGCCCTTTGAAGGTCTGTCGCCGGCCCTCGCGCTCCGGATCGGGGAGATCCTCCAGGTGTTGCGATCGGAGGGCCTGGGCGTGCTGCTGGCGGAGTCCGATCTCCACCGGGTCAGCGCCCTGGCGGAGCGCGTTTACACGATCGAGCGCGGGGAGATCGTGCAGGAGAACGCCTCCATCGGAGGGATCTGATGGATCGGCCGATCCGCGTCGGCGCTCTGTATGCTCTCTCCGGGGCGGCGGCCGCCTATGGGGCCTCCGCCCGGCGAGGCCTCGAGCTGGCTGCGGAGGAAATCAACGCCGCCGGCGGCCTCCTGGGCCAGCCGGTGGAGCTGCTCATCGAGGATGAGAAGAGCCCGGAGCACGCGGTGGAGACCGTCCGGCGCCTGGTGCGGGAGGCCGGCGTCCGCCTGCTAATCGGCATCGATTCCAGCGCTGTGGCGGAAGCGGTTGTTCCCCTTCTCCCCGAGCTGGGCTGTATCCTCATGGTTACCCACGCGGCCAGCCCCCGGATCACCGGGGAGCTCTTCAACCCCTATGTCTTCCGCTGCAGCATCAACGTCGCCCAGAACGCCCGGGCGGGAGCCCTTCTGGTGGCCCCCTTGCCCTATGTCGCCTGGACCACCCTGGGGCCGGACTACTCCTTCGGCTATTTCTCGTGGGCGTATTTCTCCCGGTTTCTGCGAGAGCTCAAGCCGGAGGTCGAGCTGCTCCCGGAAGGGATTTTCCATCCGCCCGGAGCGGAAGATCTCACCCCATGGATCCGGCGGGCGATGCGCTCCGGGGCGGAGGCGCTCTGGATCTCCTCGTGGGGCGGGGACCTGGTGCGCCTGATCCAGCAGGGGAAGGCCATGGGGCTGTTCGCGCGCTGCAAGGTCTTCATGGAGCTGGGGGCGGCCCTGGAAGTGCTGGAGGCCCTGGGCGATGGGATGCCGGAGGGGCTGTGGGTGGGAACCCGTTACTGGTTCCGGTGGCCGGAGACGCCGGAGAACCGGCGCTTCATGGCCGCTTATTTCCAGCGTTACGGCTGCTACCCCAGCTACAACGCCCAGAACGCTTACCTGGGCCTCCGTTTGCTGGCCGCGGCGATCCGTCGGGCCGGCACCCTGGAGCCGGAGGCGCTCATCCCCTATCTGGAGGGCATTGGCTACGAGGCCCCCATGGGCTGGATCGTCCTGCGCCGGGAGGACCATCAGGTGGTGGCGGATGTCGTGTGGGGCGAGACCAAAGCCCATCCCGATTACCCCTTCCGGATCCTGGATCCGATCTGGACGTTCCGGGGCGAGGCCATCACCCCGCCGCCGGAAGTGGGGGTCTTTTGAGAGGGGTGAGGGGGCGGGACTCGTGGTAATCTGGGAGATGGGCGGGAATTCGATCAGACCTGCCCGACTTGCATTTGAATGAGGGGCGATATCAGCCTGAACAGGAGGTTCCCCATGGCGGTTCGCGAACGGGTTCCGTTTGGGGAGGCGAAGCAGTTCATCGGGGGCCAGTGGGTGGACGGCGGGACGCCGATCCCGGTTCGGGATAAATACACGGGGGAGGTGATCGGGACCGTTCCGGAGGCCCGGCGGGAGGATGTGGAGGCAGCGGTGGCGGCAGCCCAGGAGGGCGCGAAGGCGATGGCCGCGCTGCCCGCCTGGCGGCGGGCGGAGATCCTGCGCGGGGCGGCGGAGCGGATCCGGGAGCAGAAAGAGGAATTCGCCCGGCTGATCGCCGCCGAGGCCGGGAAGGCGTTGAAATGGGCCCGCGCGGAGGTGGAGCGGGCCATCTGGACGTTCACTATCGCCGCGGAGGAAGCCCGGCGCATCGAGGGGGAGGTGATCCCCCTGGACGCGGTGCCCGCCGGGGAAGGTTACTTTGGGTTCTATGTGCGGCGGCCGGTGGGGGTGGTGGCCGCGATCACTCCGTTCAACTTCCCGCTGAATCTGGTGGCGCATAAGGTCGCGCCGGCCCTGGCCGCAGGGAACGCGGTGGTTTTGAAGCCGGCCAGCGCTACGCCCCTGACCGCCGTGAAGCTGGCCCAGGTGCTGGAAGCCGCCGGCATCCCGGCGGGAGGGTTCAACCTGATCTTCGGGCCGGGCGGCACGGTGGGCGAATGGCTGGCGGCCCATCCTGGGGTCGGGAAGGTGAGCTTCACCGGAAGCCGGGCCGTTGGGGATCGGCTGACCCGGGTGGTGGGGATCAAGAAGCTCACGCTCGAGCTGGGCAACACCACGCCGGTGATCGTGGCCGATGACGTGAAGGATCTGGATTGGGTGGCGCGACGGCTGGCCGTAGGGGCGTTCTACAACTCCGGCCAGGTCTGCATCTCGGTTCAGCGGATCTATGGGGTGCGGAGGATCTTCGAGCCGCTGGTGGAGACCTTCAGCCGTGCGGCCTCGGAGATGGTGGTGGGGGATCCCCTGGACGAGCGGGTGGATGTCGGGCCGCTGATCGACGAGCGGGAAGCTATGCGGGTGGAGGGATGGATCCAGGAGGCCCTCCACGGCGGCGCCGAGGCGGTCACGGGTGCCCGGCGGGAGGGGCCGGTGGTGTGGCCCACCGTGCTGATCCGGGTGCGGCCGGAGATGCGTGTGGTGCGGGAGGAGGTGTTCGGGCCGGTGGCCTCGGTGCTGGACGCGGAGGATTTCGAGGGGGCCCTGGCGGCCGCCAACGCCACCGAATATGGGCTGCAGGTGGCGGTGTTCACCCGGGATATCAACCGCGTGCTGCGTGCCATCCAGGGGCTGGATTTCGGCGGGATCATCATCAACGACACGCCGAGCTTCCGGGCGGATCACATGCCTTATGGGGGCGTGAAGGGCAGCGGCCTGGGGCGGGAGGGCGTGCGTTACGCCATCGAGGAGATGACCAACGTCCATATGGTGGTCATCCGTCCCGCCCCATAGCCTCCGTGGCGCTTTTTCTGGCGGAGCTTTCGCGGAGGGCATGCCGCCGGAGGTGGCCTGCCCCCCCCACACCAAGATTCTTCAAGGCCAGGATGGTTGCCTCCGTCAGCCATCCTGGCCATTGGGCGATATTCCAATGCGGAGGCGGATGATGAAAACCCAGGCGGCGGTCCTCTACGAGATGGGGAAACCCATGCCTTATGGGGAAACCCGCCCCCTGTCGGTGGAGGAAGTCGAGATCGAGAGGCCGGGCCCCGGGGAGGTGCTGGTGGAGATCGCGGCGGCCGGCCTCTGCCACTCGGACCTCTCGGTCATCGATGGCTCCCGGCCGCGGCCCATGCCCATGGTCCTGGGTCACGAGGCGGCAGGCATCGTGCGGGAGGTGGGCCCGGGAGTTCACGACCTGAAGCCCGGCGACCATGTGGTCTTTTCGTTCGTCCCCATGTGCGGCCGGTGTTTTTACTGCGCCATCGGCCGCCCGGTTCTGTGTGAGAACGGCAACCGGGCCAACGGGGCGGGGACATTGCTCAGCGGGGCGCGGCGTTTCCGAAACGCGGCCGGGGAGCCGCTTCACCATCATCTCGGGGTCTCGGCCTTCTCCCGGTTCACCGTCGCGGCCCAGGAATCCCTGATCCGCGTCGATCCGGAGATCCCGCTGGAGAAAGCCGCCCTGTTCGGCTGCGCGGTGATGACCGGCGTGGGCGCGGTGGTGAACACGGCGCGGGTGGAGCCCGGGATGAGCGTGGCGGTTTTCGGATTGGGTGGGGTCGGGCTCAGCGTTGTGATGGGCGCGCGCCTCGCGGGTGCCTATCCGATCATCGCCGTGGATATCCGGCCCGAGAAGCTGGAGCTGGCCCGGAAGGCGGGGGCGACCCACGGGGTGAACGCACAGGAGACCGATCCGGTCGCCGCCATCCGGGATCTCACGGGGGGCGGTGCCCACTATGCCTTCGAGAGCGTCGGCAACGAGCGGGTCCTGGCCCAGGCTTACCAGGCCACCCGACGGGGTGGCACCACGATCACCATCGGCCTGCCGCATCCGAGCCGCATGTTCAGCGTGCCAGCGGTGGGCATCGTGGGGGAGGAGCGAACCATTAAAGGCTCCTATATGGGCTCCGCCGTTCCCCGCCGGGATCTTCCGCGTTTCCTAACGCTCTATCAGGCCGGGATGTTGCCCGTGGACCTGCTCCTCAGCCGGATGATCCGGCTGGAGGAGATCAACGAAGGCTTCGACGCGCTGGCGCGAGGGGAGGTGGTGCGTCAGGTGGTGCGGTTCGCGTGATCGGAACCTGTGTTATGCTTCCGGATGGGGAGGTCGCACATGGGGATGGCCTTCCCATCCGGAAGCATTCTCCGTCTGAGCGCGGGAGATGGCTCGGGAGCGGATCCTTGGCATCGATGCGAGCCGGACCACGCTGGCCCAACCCACCGGGGTCGAACGCTACGCTCGGGCCGTCGTTCGAGCCCTCATCCCCCTGGCGGAGGCGGAAGGCGTGCGTCTCCGGTTGTATTTCCGGGATCCTCCTCCGCCGGGGCTTTTCCCGCGCTCTCCATGGGTGGAACATCGGATCCTCCCCTTTCCCCGGCTGTGGACCCATCTGCGTCTCTCCGGGGAGATGCTCCGTCACCCGCCGGCGGCGCTCTTCGTCCCCGCGCATGTGATTCCCCTTTATCACCCGCCGAGCGCCGTCACGGTCCACGATCTGGGCTACCGGTATTTCCCCCGGACCCATCCGCTGTTTCAGCGGCTTTATCTGGATCTCTCCACCCGCTGGAGCGCCACGGTCGCCCGCGTGGTGTTCGCCGATTCGCAGGCGACGATGATGGATCTCGTTCGCTTTTATCGGATCCGCCCGGAGAAAATCGTGGTGGCCTATCCCGGTTACGATCCCCCGCCGATCCCCACGGATCCAGAACCCATCCTTCGCCGTTTCGGGATTCAACGGCCGTATGTGATCTCGGTGGGAACGATCCATCCCCGGAAGAACTTCAGCCTGATCCTGCGGATCATCGCCCGCCGGATGGCCGGGGGATGGGCGGGCCAGGTCGTGATCGTCGGCAGGCCCGGATGGCCCGATCCGGTCTTCGAGCGCCTGCGCCGGGATCCGATCTGGTCAGGTCGCCTGATCCTGACCGGCTACGTGGATGATGAAAGCCGGGGCGCGCTGCTCAGCCAGGCGGAAGCTTTTCTGCTTCCGTCGCTGTATGAGGGGTTCGGTTTCCCCGTTCTCGAAGCCCAGGCATGTGGAGTGCCGGTCCTCTGCACCCCGAACGGGAGCCTGCGGGAGGTGGCAGGGGAGGGCGCCCTCCTTCTCCCTCCCGATGATCCGGATCCCTGGGTGGAGGCCCTGGACCGGCTCGCCCGGGATCCGGGTTTTCGCGCCGAGCTGATCGCCCGGGGCCATGCGAACCGGAAACGGTTCTCCTGGGAGGCATGCGCGCGGACGATCTGGGGATCGCTCCGCGAATGGTTGGGCCCTCCATGAGCCTTACGGGAAGCCCTCTGATCTTGACATCGGGTTCTGTATCCTGTATCCGTGGGTTTACCACTTCAACCGCGATCTTCCTGCCCGATCCTCTTTCCAGCCAGGATCGATGCCCGCGGGATCGGGGGAAGAAAAGGGATGGATCCTCCCTCCTCCCCAGGCCGCTGGGGCCATGGGGAGGGAAAACCCTCGGGGGAGCCAGCTGCGCCATTCCCGCGCTTAACCCTTAATACGGAGGCGACGATGTCCGGGTGGAAGGAGCGGCTGCTGGTCCTGAGCCTCTTCACGGTCGCCATGGCGTATGTGGAGAGCGCGGTGGTGGTGTATTTGCGGCAGGTGTATGGCATCACGGATCTGCTGCGGGACACGCCGGTCCGTCCCGACTGGCTGACCCCGATTGAGCTGGGTCGGGAGATCGCGACCCTGGCGATGCTGTTCACGGCGGGCTGGCTGGCCGGCCGCACCCCCGCGGCGCGCTGGGGTCTTTTCCTTTACGCCTGGGGTCTGTGGGATATTCTGTATTACGTCTGGCTCCGGATATTCATCGGGTGGCCGGTCTCCCTAAGGGATTGGGATCTCCTCTTCCTGATCCCCCTGCCGTGGTGGGGGCCGGTCTGGGCTCCGATGCTGGCCGCGGCGCTGATGATGGGGGTGGGCGCCCGGATGGCCCGCCGAAGCGAGGCGGGATGGTCGATCCAGCTGGATGGGCTGTCTGTCGGGGTGGGAGCGATCGGGACGGCGATCGCGCTCTACACGGTGATGGCCCCCGCGCTGCATGCGCTCCCCGGGGGGCTGGAGGCGATCGGCCGGGCTCGCCCCGCGGAGTTCCTGTGGTGGCTTTACTTGCTGGGGTGGGGGCTGGTGGCCTTCGCGGGCTGGCGGGTTGCTCAGGGCCGGCCTGCGGACCATAATGGGATAGGAGTTGCGCGGTAAAGGGCGTTCAGGGGCGGGTCGACCGCCTCCGGCGTCCGGCCGGCCCTCCCCTATTTTCCCTTACGGAGCGAAAACCGGGTTGATTCGAAAACCGTCTTCCGACCACGGACCTTCCCTTCCACCGCATCTTTACGGGGAGGATTATTTCCTCTCCGCCTGTGAGGGCTACGAGGAATTCCTCCGCACCCAGGGGGAGCATCTCTCCCGGAGGCTCCAGGCGGCCTTCGCGGTGGCCGAGGTCAGGCCCGGCATGCGCGTGCTGGATGTGGGCTGCGGGCGGGGGGAGATCGTTCGCCATTGCGCCCGGCTGGGGGCTTGCGCGGTGGGGATCGATTACGCGGAGGCGGCCGTGCGGCTCTCGGCGGACCTCCTGCGGCGGGCCGGGGACCTGCAGGCCCCGGCCGGCCTCGCCCAGGCAGATGCCAAGTTCCTCCCCTTCGCCAGCCGGGTGTTCGACCGGGTGTTGATGTTCGACGTGGTGGAGCACCTTTTCCCATGGGAGCTTCGCCTCGCCCTGCAGGAGGCTCACCGGGTTTTGAAACCGGGAGGGATGCTGGTGATCCATACCGCACCGAACCGCTGGTATGACGCTTATGCCTACCCGCTGGTCCGGCTGGTTCGCACCCTTCAGGGGCTGGGGCATCTATATCCGCCGAACCCGCGCGCCCTCAACGTCCCGATCAATGAGGCGGTCCACGTGAATGAGCAGGGCCCCATCGGTTTGTGGTGGGCATTGCGCCGGGCGGGATTCCGCCGGATCAAAGTCTGGCTGGCCACCCCCCCGCAGAATCGGCAGGAGGGCCGGGTCTTCCGCGTCCTGCGTCACATCGCGTTCCACTGGGTTCCCTTCCGCTGGTTTTTTGAGCGCGAGGTGTTCGCCGTTGCCGTTCGGCCGGGATAATCTCCATGCGGGAGAGGCCTTCCGTGGGATCTGCGAGTTTCTGGCTCCTCACGGCTGGACCCTACACGCCGAACCCGCCTCTGGCGGGCGAGGAACGGGCGGATGTCGCGATCCTGGGAGCCGGTTTCGCCGGGCTCTCCTCCGCCCTCCATTTGAAAGAGGCGGAGCCGGGGCTGAAGGTGGTGGTGCTGGAGCAGGCGTTTGTGGGCTATGGGGCCAGCGGGCGGAATGCGGGCTTCGCTATGACCCTTTTTGGCCTCACCCTCTCCCTGACCGCTCTGCGCTTCGGGCGCCAGGCTGCGGCGGAAGCGCATCACTATATGGAGCGGGCCGTGGATTATGTGGGGGAACTGATCGCTCGCTACCGCATCGACTGTGACTATGAGCGCCCGGGGTTCCTGCGGGTGGCCACCTCGCCGGCTTACGTCCGGCGGATCCGGGAGGAGATCGAGCTCGCCCACCGCCTCGGGTTGACCGGGATCGAGTGGCTGGATGCGGCGGCGGTTCGGGAGCAGGTGAATTCCCCTCTGTATCTGGGCGCATGGTGGGAGCCCCGGTGCGCCCTCCTGAACCCCGTGAAATACGTTCGCGGCCTGAAGCGGGCGGCCGAGGAGCTGGGGGTCCGCATTTACGAAGGAACCCCGGTCCGCTCGATCGAGCGTCGCCCGGACGGTTTCCACCTGCGCACCCCTCAGGGAGCGGTGCGGGCGGAGAAAGTGGTGTTCGCCACGAACGCATACGCCCATCTGCTGCCGCCCCTGCGGCGCAAGCAGGTTCCTGCGTTCACGTATATCGTGTTAACGGAGCCTCTGCCTGCCGAGCGGCTCGCGCCCATCGGCTGGCGGAATCGACAGGGGATCGAGGACGCCCGCAACTTGGTGCACTATTATCGCCTGACGCCGGACAATCGGTTGTTAATGGGCGGGGGTGACGTGGGGGTTCCCTTCGGGGAACAGATGGGCCTGGATGAGAACGAGCGGATTTTCCAGGAGCTGGAGGCTTACATCCCCCGGGTTTTCCCATCCCTGCGAGGGGTGCGGATCGAGCATCGATGGGGCGGGCCGGTCTCGGTGACCATCGACATGGCCCCGGCGATCGGCTTCGTGGGGGATCGCCGCGCCGTTTATACACTGGGTTGTATCGGCCATGGGGTGGCCCTGACCACCATGAACGGTCAAATCGTGCGGGATCTGATCCTGGAGCGCCGGACGGCCCTCACGGATCTTTTCTTCGTGAACCGGCGGGTGATCCCCTGGCCCCCCGAGCCTATCCGGTTTGTCCTTGGCCATCTCATCCGGGGTTATATGCGGCTGGAGGATCGGATTCTGGATCGGGGGAGTTCCGGGGCCGCGCAGGGGCCATGAGGCGGCGCGCGTCGCTTTCGGGGCGGCCCGGTCCCAGGGAGGATCTTCCCTTTCAGGCCGGTGAAGCGATATGGGGAAAGAGCCGCGGATTGAGGATCTCGAGCGGGCGCTGGCGCTCAAGCGGCGGGAGATCCGTCTGAAGCGCTGGATCCGGGAGGGCCGTCTGCCCGTCGAGCCCTCCTCTCCTGCTCCCGCGCCGGCGGCCCCGGAGCCTCCGGCGCTCCCTCAGGATCCCATCTATCACTCCGAAGTGGAATGGGAGGAACGCCGGCCCCGATTTCGAATCCGCCTTCCCCGTCCTTCGTGGCCGGCGTGGAGGGATCGCCTGTTGCTGGCGATCGAGATGGTGGCGGTGGCAGGGGCGGTGGCGTTGCTCCTGTTTTCCTGGCAGACCATACGGGGGATGCAATCGGAGGCCGTGGCCGCCCGGATCACCCCCTCGCCGACGCCCCTGATCCAGGCAGTGGTCCTGCCGGGCGGGCACCGCCCGCCGACAGCGCCGGGGGGGCCCGCCCCGAACCCCGAGGAGGTCCCGGAACACCTGAGGGCGCTGGTGGCGGCGCTCCCCACGCCGGTGCCCATCACGCCGGGCCCCCGCAGCCCCTCCCGCATCGTGATCCCGGCGATCGGCGTGGACGCCCCGATCGTCCCGGGCACGGATTGGGAGGCGCTGAAGAAGGGCGTGGGCCATCATCCGGGGACCGCCAACCCGGGTGAGCGGGGAAATATGGTGCTGGCGGCCCACAACGACATCTACGGGGAGATCTTCCGCGATCTGGAGAAACTCCGGCCCGGTGATGAGATCTGGGTTTACGCGGGAAACCAGGCCTATCGCTACGTCGTGGTCCAGAAGCAGATCGTTCTCCCCACCCAGGTCGAGGTGATGGCGCCGACCCGCGACCCGGTGGTTACCCTGATCACCTGTTATCCTTACCTGGTGGACACCCACCGGCTGGTGGTGGTGGGGGAGCTGCGGTAGGGGAGCTCCTGAGCCTTCAGGATCCCGATGGGGCACCCGGTTGAATCCGGAGCCTTGGGATCCAGGCGGGTGGGCCGGAGGCGAGCCGGCCTGCAGCATCAACACCATACGCCTGCAATCCGGGGATCTGGTGAGGTCTCGAGCGATGCCCGGTCTGGATGTCGGAGTGGTGATCGTCAATTACAACACGCGGGAATTGCTCCGGCGCTGCCTTCAGACCGTGCGGGCCAGCCAGGGGGTCACCTTTGAAATCTGTGTGGTGGACAACGCCTCGATTGACGGCAGCCCGGATATGGTGGAGCAAGAATTCCCTGAGGTTCAGGTGATCCGAAGCCCGGTGAACGGCGGCTACGCCTACGCCAACAACCTGGGCCTGCGCTTCTTCGGGTTCGGGATCCCGAACGCGGAGCCCAGACCACGTTATGTCCTGCTGCTCAACCCGGACACCGAGGTGCCGCCGGATGCCCTGGTCCGGATGGTGGGTTTCATGGATGCTCATCCGGAGGCGGGCGCGGCGGGCCCCAAGATCCTTCGGCCGGATGGCTCCCTGGACCTGGCCTGCCGTCGCAGCTTCCCCACTCCCGAGGTGGCCTTTTATCGGTTCTCCGGTTTGAGCCGGCTGTTCCCAAAAAGCCCGCGCTTCGCCCGCTACAACCTGACCTTCCTCGATCCCGACCAGACCTGTGAAGTGGATTCCGTCGTGGGCGCCTTTATGATGGTGCGCCGCGAGGCGATCATGCAGGTGGGGTTGCTGGACGAGTCGTTTTTCATGTATGGAGAAGATCTGGACTGGGCGTATCGCATCAAGCAGGCCGGGTGGAAAATCTATTATTATCCGGAGGTGGTTATTCTGCATGTGAAGAGGGCATCCAGCCGGATGAGCCCGCGGGCCCGATATGAATTCAATCGGGCCATGTGGATCTTTTATCGAAAGCACTATCGGGCGGTTACGCCGGGCTGGCTGGATTTCCTGGTGCGGGCCGGGCTGGTATTGAAAGGCGGCTGGCGGTTGTGGCAGGAGATGCAGCGGGATTTAAAGAACGCGGATCGCCTCCATGGATCCGGACCGTGCATATCCTGAAGGCCCAACCGGGCAAACACCGACGCGAGCGACAGAAAAGCGGAGGGGAGGTTAAAGAATGAATCGGAGGCGCGCTCGCTGGCTGTTGAACACGCTCCTGCTTTCCAGCGACCTGGGATGGACGGCTCTTGCTTTTTATGCCGCTTACCAGATCCGGGCTCGATGGCCCTGGCCTTATCCGCCTCAGAACATCGGGGGGTTTGAGAAATATCTCCCGATGATGGGGGTTCTGCTGGGGTGGACGGGGGTGATGTTTTTCCTGCACCGCCTGTATCATCTGGGCCGGGCGACCTCCCGTCTGGATGAGATCTCCCGGGTTGCGGGGGCCTTCTCCCTGGCGATGATTTTCACGGTCGCTACCGTCTCCCTGGTTTTCAAAGAGACCCTCCTCGCTTTCGACTATCCGCGGGCGATGGTCTTTTACGCCTGGATCCTGGGCATCCTGCTGATCAGCACGGGGCGGATGCTCCTGCGCATCCTGTGGGGAACGTTGCGGGCCCGGGGCTGGGATCGCAGCCGTATGCTGATTGTGGGGACAGGGGAGGCCGCCGAGGCTGTGATCCGCCGCATCCAGGGTGCCCCATGGTTTGGCTACGAGGTGATCGGCGTGGTGGCCCTCCACAGCAACGGCGCGACCCAGGTCGCGGGGATCCCGGTCATTGGGACCGCCGAGGATCTCCCGGATCTGGTCTATGCGCGGGATGTGGATGAAGTGCTCATCGCGGTCCCCGAAGCCCCCCATGGTGAGGTGTTGCGCCTCATCTCGCTCTGTGAGCGAAGCAATCTTTCCATTAAAATCTACCCGGACATCTTCCAGCTGATTGCCACCCAGCCTTCCCTGGATGACCTAGGTGGGTTGCCGTTGTTGACGGTGCGGGATGTGGCCCAGCGGGGCTGGAAGCTGGTGCTGAAGCGGGCCATGGATATCGTGGGGGCCAGCATCGGGCTGATCCTGCTTTCGCCGGTGATGTTGCTGATCGCTGTCCTGATCAAACTGGATTCTCCGGGACCGGTTTTCTACGTTCAGGAGCGCATGGGGCTGGATGGCCGGCCCTTCCTGATGTTGAAGTTCCGATCCATGCGCGCCGATGCGGAGAAAGAGGGTCCGGGGTGGACGCGGCCGGACGATCCGCGGCGCACGCGGGTGGGGGCGATCCTGCGGCGGCTCAATCTGGATGAGCTCCCGCAGCTCATCAACGTTCTGCTGGGGGATATGAGCCTGGTGGGCCCTCGTCCGGAGCGCCCCGTTTATGTCGAGCAGTTCCGGCGGGTGATCCCTCGTTATATGGAACGCCATCGGGAGAAAGCGGGCATCACCGGCTGGGCGCAGATCAACGGCTTGCGGGGAGACACTTCCATCACGGAACGGACCAAGTATGACCTGTGGTATGTGGAGAACTGGTCCCTGTGGCTGGACATCAAGATCCTCCTGCGCACACTGGTCCAGACGTTGACGTTGCGCAGCCCGAACGCTTATTAAAAGATGCGCGATTCCTCGGGCTCATTCCGCATGACTTAAAGGTCTGGAGACCATCTCCCACATCGCCCGGACGAAGCGCACCAGGAATTCCGCCTCCTCATAGCCTTCGGTTCCCGCTCCGTACCAGTCAAAGGTCAGTCTCAGGGGGACGCCGTCCTCATCCACGCCCTTTACGAAGAGGGAACAGGCACCCTTGAGGTGACTGTCACCTGATGCTCAGTAGTTCCGCAGCACCAGCGGCAGGTAGATGCGTGCGATGTACTCATCCGCCCCGATGTCATAGCCCGCACCGATGGGCCGCGGGTCGCCGTCTATGTCCGTCGCCACACCAGCATTCACTCCCGCGTTTATCGCTGCCGAGCCGGGGCCGATGTGGTAATTCCCACCGGCAGGGTCCACGAAGGCCGGGTCTCCCCAGATGTTGACGGTGCCGGTGACGACGGTGCCGTTCCCGCCCCAATCCGTGCCGTTGGCCCAGGGGCCGCTCCCCCAAAGGGTGGCTTCCAGCGTCGCTGTGCTGCCCGCCGCCACCGTGATGCCCACGGTGTGGCTGACCAGGATGGTGTTGGTCAGAACGAGATTGGCCCCACCGTCCACCTGGACTCCATAGGTGCTCCTGTTGCGGGCGATGGTGTTGTGCAGAAACCGGCCGTCGCTCTTTCGCACTAGCGCGGCAGGGTACTGCCAGATAGAGGTGGATTTGTTGCCGGCGATGATGTTGTTGGTCACGGTGAACGGGGAAACCTCGTAAAGATAAAGGGCTGAGACCCCTCCACACTCGTTGCTGAGAAGGAAATTGCGGGAAAACTGCAAGTCAGAGAGAAAAACCCAAACTGCGCCGTAGTCATTACCGGCTATGTTGCGCATAAACGTGTTGCCCTCAATGGTGGCCCGGGCCTGAAAGACTTTCAGCGCACCGGCATATCCCCCCCATGCTCGCCCGACGCTGTAGTTCCGGCCGTTGTCCACAAAGGTGCTGTCGCGCAGCGTGAACGACGCAAGGGGCCCCGGTGCTCCCCCGAAGTAAAGGCCGCTGGCATGCCAGGCGTCGTTGTCCTGGAAGAGAACGCCCGTCACGGCGGCTGTAAGCGTGCCGGAGATGGAGAGTCCACCTCCCAGAGATGATTGCCTGGCCCAGGCGCTGTTCCAGCGGAAGGTGGAGGCTTCCACCACCAGGTGGCCGCCCTCCACCGCCGCGCCCCCACCATAGGCCCAGGAGTTACTCACGTCAGACACATCCACCACGTTGCTGTAGAAGCGGGTGTGGCGGAGTGTAAGCGTCGCATCCCGGGCGTAAAGCCCCGCTCCGTCCCACCGGGTGCCCTGAGTGGGGGCGGTGGTGGAGACGACCTTTCCTCTGGCGATGGTCAGCCCCTCCAGCGTGACCGTTGCCGGCCCGGTGATGGAGACCACCCGCCGGGCCCACTCGCCGTCCAGGACGGTGGGGTAGAGGGCCGGGTCGCGCACCACGGGCCCGCTCGCCGCGCCGTCCCACCCGCCGTAGAGGGTGATGGATTTGGTGATGGTAATGACGGCGCTGCCGGTGCCGGTATACGTGCCCGCCGCCGCGTAGATGGTGTCGCCGTCGCCGGCCCGGGAGAGGGCCGTCTGCAGGGCACAGGGACTGGCCTGGGTGCAGGCCGTGCCGGTGCCGTCGGGTTTGGCGAAGAGGGTGCTGCCCGGGTCGGCCGCGGCGGGCGAGAGCCCGCCGAGCCCGACCAGCAGGGCCAGGACAACACCCAGAGCCAGGGCCAGAACTGCAAGAAGGCGGGGGATGGGACGCATAGCGACCTTCCTCATAGGGAAATCAGGGTTTTCTCTTAGCAAATGAACGCATTCCCGAGTGGCAGAGGGCAGGGGCAGCGGGGGCGGTCTCTCTCTTCCGCTCCCCCGCTCCTCTGCCACCCTGATCAATAGTTCCTCAGCACCAGCGGCAGGTAGACGCGGTACTGGACCACCGCGCCGCCCCAGAAGCCGCCGACCAGGGTGTAGTTGCCGCCGGTGAGGGCGGCTCCGGCATCCGGCTGGCCGATCGTGCCGCCCAGCGCGTAGCCGCCGCCCTCGCTCCAGGTGTAGCCCCCGCCGTCCACCGTCCACCAGGAGAGGTCATATCCGCCGTCGGATTGGGCCAGGGCGACGGAGGCCAGGAGAAGGAGAAGGGCGGCCAGGAGCAGAGCGTGAAGCGTGAAACGTGAGGCGTGAAACGTGAAGCGTGAGGTGCTCATCGCCCACCTCCCTTCCGCCGCCGGTAGACCACGGCGCCGGCCAGGGCCAGCCCGCTCAGGGCCAGGCCGGAGGCCGGGAGGGCGCTGGCCGGAGCGGATGTGGCGCCGAGCCGCTGCTCCAGGGCTGCCAGGCGGGCTTCCAGGGCCTCAATCTGCGCCTGCTGCGCCGCGTTCTGCGCCTCCAGCGCCGCGACCCGCTTCTCCAGTTCGGCGATGCGGGCGTCCTTCTCCTGGACCAGGCCGTAGAGCCCCTGGATGGCCGCCAGCGCCACCCCGTCGGCGTCCAGGCTGTTGATGTATTCCTTCCCCTCGCCGCCGAGGCCATCCACCAGGGTGTTGAAGTCCTCGGCCATCGGCCCGATGTGGCGGATGGAGGGGTCCTGGCTCTTGTAGTTCCAGGTGGTGATTTCAATGGCGGCCAGGCGCTCCAGCAGCTGGCGGGTATCCACCGGAGCGAAGTTCTCCTTGAGGGCACGACTGCTCACCGCGTTCCAGGAACTGCCACCGGCAGCGACGTAGACCCCACTGGTGAGGCCACTGTTGGTGTAGAAATACACCCCGCCGCTGGCGCGGGCCACCCAGCGGTCGTCGTTGTTGCAGGTTACATCGGCATCCGTGGAATCGCCCCAGACGAAACAACCCTGGTTATTGGCCTTGGCCCGCCGGCCGGCGGCGAAACTGAAGTCGCCCTGGGCGAGGTTATAGATGCCTCCTGGCACGGTGGCGAAGTCGCCGCTGGCGGTGTTGCCCCCGCCCCCGCCGACGGTGGCGAAGTAGTCGCTGGCTGTGTTGAACCGGCCTCCAGCGATGGTGGTGTACGCGCCAGTGGCCTTATTGGCATCACCGCCACCAACGGTGGAGGCGTTGCCACTGGCGGTGTTGGTCCAACCCCCGCCAATGGTAGCGCTTGGGCCACTGGCTTCGTTCTGGTAGCCCCCGCCGACCGCCGCATACGGGCCGGTGACGGTGATGTTGTAGCCTCCGGCGATGGTGGCGTAGGTGGCGGTGATCAGGTTGCTCTCGCCCCCGCCGACGGTGGCATAAGCGCCGCTGGCGGTGTTGCCAGCCCCCCCGCCTACGGTAGCGGAATTACCGGCGGCATTGCCTACACCCCCGCCGACAGTGGCATAGGACTGGCTGGCGTTGTTGCCTATACCTCCGCCCACGGTGGCGGCGTAGCCGCTGGCGGCGTTATAGCCGCCACCACCCACGGTGGCAAACGTTGCATTGGTGGGATTGCCATCATTGCTACCGGCCTGGTTGCCCCCGCCCCCACCGACGGTGCCATATTCGTCGGTGACCCGATTGCTGGTGGCCGAGGGATTGTTCATGTCGGTGGGGCCGCCCCCGCCGATGGTGGCAAAGGCGGCACGGGCCTGGTTGGCGTAGCCGCCGCCGATGGTGGAGGCATCGCCTGAGGCGATGTTCATCCCACCGCCGCCGATGGTCGCGCCCGCGCCGCTGATGAAGTTCCCCTGCCCGCCGCCAATGGTGGCGTAATTGGCCTCAATTCGCTGAACGGCCGTGACAACGCCACCGCCCCCGATGGTAGCCCCCACTACGCCCGCTCTCACGCTGTTGCCGCTGTAGCCGCCGATAACGTTGGGGCTGATGGGGTCGTAAGACGCGCGCATTCCCGGCAGAGCCATTGCATACGGGACCGGCAGGAGGGGCTGGGTGCCCACGTCCACGTAACCAGAATCGCCCGGGCACTTCACCGCGATCTCCAGCCAGCGGGCCTCGCCGGTGAAATATTGTGCGAAGGTTTGAACATAAAGCGTGAAGAGACCGTTTGTAACCTGTGCCGAAGGGTATTCCTCTCCGAGAAGCACATTGTTGGGCCCATACAACCTCAACCGGAAATCGCAGAGGCCATTTACAGGCGCCCCGTTCCGTTTGAGCATGCCCTGGTAGGTGAATGCAGAGTAGGGGTCCATGCCACCCTGCGGGCCCACCCCGTTTCCCGGTCCTCCGCCCTGAGCGTGGGTCAGGCCCGCTGCCAGGGCCAGCAGGGTCAGTGCTATCATACTCCCCCATGGAATCCATTTGCCTTTCATCCTGCACCTCCTGGCAAAAGGAATTTTGCACTTCTAACGTCCGGGCGGACTGGAGGCAAATCGGTTTGGCCTTGATTATCCACTCCGGACGTAGATGTTCATTGCATCACCCCACGATCGGCGGCCCCCTTCCCCTCTCCGAGTCGGGGAGGGGAAGGGGGTGCAGGGGGTAGGGGGGAGGTCAGTAGTTCCTCAGCACCAGCGGCAGGTAGACCCGGTATTGCACGGCGGCCACCGCGCCGCCCCAGAAGCCGCCGACCAGGGTGTAGTTGCCGCCGGAGAGCGCCCCCGCTGCTGCCAGTCCCAAGAGAAATGAATGATCAGGCTTCACAGCACTCCTCGCGGTCCGGTGATCGTCACCGGAGAGTTTACGGAGACACCACCACGTTCTGGTCCGACTTGATGGCGTTGTTGCCCTCGTTGGACTCGGCCACCTGGTTCATGTGGTCCAGAATAGCGCACAACTGGAAGGTCCCGACTTCGGTGAACCGGATGGTCCGCATAAAGACCTGTGAGCCATTGGCGTCCAGCGAAGCGTAGGCATCAAAGATAACCGTGCCAGGACCACCCGGGCACGCCGCACCGGGAGCCTGCCGGAGTAACCGCACGTTGAAATCCCGGACCGGTGCGTTGCCATCATTGCGTAGCGTGATGCTGACCGAAACGTCCTGATTCACGCGCGGATGCCAGGTGTTCATGCCGATGTAGAACGGATAGAGGTCCGGTAGGCCCGCGATGGTAATATTTTTCTGGAAGAAGTTGTTGTTCTCGTCGGCCTCGGGAATCTCGTTCAGATGGTCCAGAACGATGCAAAGGCTGTAGTCCCCAGCCTCGTTTATGCGGGTGTTCTCGCTAAAGGTAGCGGTCTGGCCTGCGTTCACGCTGAATCGGCGGTCAAAGAGTACCAGACCAGGCCCCGGACAGGCTGTTCCCCGGGCCTGCTTGAGCGCCCGCACGTTGAAGTTGGAGGCGTTAGCCAGTCCATTGTTGGTAATCCGGATATCTATGGCGAAGGTGGAGCCAGCGGATGGGGTTGCCGGGCGGAGGTCCACTGCTTGGACACTCAGATCGGCCTGAGCGGGTGGTGCTTCCGTCGGCGTCACAGTAGTGGTAGGAGCTACCGTAGGCTGAGGAGTGGGGGTTGCCGTGACCGGGGCGGGCACTACAATCTGCACCCAGATGACCGGGCCAAAGCGGGTGCCGTCTGGGGCCTGAAGCTGATAACTCGCCTGGTATGTTCCCGGGGTGGATGGCGCGATGAAATTCGCGCTCACATCGGTCAGCGCGCCGGGGGCCAGCGCGGGCACATCCACTGCCGCGGGGCCGCCCATGGGGTTGCCCGATACAAAGACCAGTTTTGTGCCCGGCTCCCAGGCACAGGTGCCGGAGTTGCGCATGCGCCACGTCTTAACAAATGAGGCACCTGGCGCGAAGGGAGTGTTGTCCGGGACGGTCACATCGGCCACCATACGGGCGCCCCGGACGCATGCCGCTGTCGCGGGCGGAGTGGGGATGGACGTCGCGGTCGCCATCGTGGGGATGGGGGTGGGGGAAAGGGGTTCGCCTGTTGAAATGACAGAAGGGGTGGCTGGTGGAGGCGTTGCCGTGGCCGTGATCCTCGTCGGCCCACATGCCAGGGCCATGCTGATCAGCGCCAGCGCACAGAGTCCATAAACCCATTTCCGGAACATCTTGCTCCCTCCGGTTCTTGTTTCACGGACTGGAGGCTGCCTGTGAGCTTCCCTCCGACTCCAGGAACCGCTTCGGTGACTCGAAGAAGCCGGCAATTTCTTCAAGGGATTGGAATCGCCAGATTTGGCCATCCTGCACCCGTTCGACCTCGCCCATCCATCGCTGACCCTCGGGCCCAGCGATCAGCCACAGGCGGACGAGAAACGAACAGTAATCGGCTGCCCGGTGTATATGCGCCATTGCGGCCACCTTCCTCAGGAGTTTCCTCGCCACGGAGGATAACAGAATGGTTTCTACAAAAGCTCTACACGCCGTCCCTCTCCCCCGGGCTTGTGGAAGCTCAAGGCCTGTCTCCTCTATGAACGGACGGTGTTCTCATCCAAACTGTGGGAATGAGGCGCGGCAACCGCAGTTGCCCGAAGAAGCCACAGGCCCATGGGGGCGATGGCGGGAAGAAGGAGAGATAGGATTGCGTGGGTGGGTGCGTCTTCGGCGCGTCCATCCGCACCGATTTTCACCGGGGGTCTTCGGGGTTTTTCCTCTTCCCGTGGCTCAAAGGGCCACCATCCTGATCGAGGATAACGTGTTTCCAGAACCACCACTTGAGGGGAGATACGGGGAAGCGGCGCACCCACGGCTTAAGGAACAATCCCCAGTGAGAGTAGGCTAATGGAAAGACGGGTAGGTCCTGCATTAACAGTGCCTCGGCTTTCTGATATAGAAGCCATCGTTCCTCCGGGTTCCGGCTCTCCAGCGCCTGGTCCAGAAGGGCTGCATAGGTGTCATGGTGCCAGCCGGTTTGCTCCTCAATCGCACATGCGCGGAGTATGCTGTCCGGATCCGGGTAATCCGCCATCCAGCCGGCCAGGAAGAGCTCAGGCCACGGCCCGGCACGCAGGCGATCCATATAAGTGTCGAGAGGGAGAATCTCCAGGTGGACGGAAACACCGAGAAGGCGCTGCCAGGCCAGCTGCATGTATTCTGCGGCTGCCTCCGCACCAGGGAAGATCAGCAGTCTTACCTCAGGGAATCCACGGCCTCGAGGGTAGCCGGCGGCTTCCAGCAAGCGTTGCGCTTTGAGCGGGTCAAAAGAGGGGCTGATGGCTTCCATGTGGCCAGGCATGCTGGGCGGGATAATACCGCCAGTGGCCGGCATGAGGTCCCCACCCATCAGATAGGCCACCATATTCCGGTCAATGGCATGAGCGAATGCGTGTCGCACCCTGCGGTCGGCGAACGGTGGGATTCGGGTGTTGAAGCCCAGAAACCTGGTGAGGAAATTGGGGACAGAGATGAACTCATCCCGATGCTCCCGACATGCCGTGTTCACCTCGTCCGGCCTCAGCCCCCAACGCACGGTGAACACATCCAGCCGATCTTCGAGGTAGAGACGCCATTTGTCCTGCTTGCATGGGGATCCAAGTCCCAGGCAAAGCACCACCCGGTCGACGTTACCTGTCCAGTGGCCCGTATACACGGGCGAGCGGCTTAATATAACTTCAACGTCGGGCTTCCAGAGCGCCAGTCGAAAAGCGCCATTCGTAACCAGGATGTTTGGACGCCACCAGTTCGCTTCTTCCAAGCTTACCACGTGAGAAGGCACCGGACGGGCCGCCGGGTGGGCCAGCAGGTGAAGGAAGAAGCCACATGGTTTCGCCAGCTCCACCTCCAGTGTCAGATCGTCTACGGCCCGTATGCCGAGCTGCTTTGGATCCTGCATTTCTCCCCGGTGATATTCTGGGGCATGGCGGATGGGGAAGAGCAGGCGAGCAAAGGGACTTGAATTGCCCGGATGCAGGATGCGCTGCCAGGCGACGATATAGTCCTGAGCGCGAACCGGCCGCCCATCGCTCCAGCGCATATCTTCTCGCAGGTGGAAGACATAGTTCCGGCCGTCCTCAGAGATCTCCCATCCACGCGCCCCATCCGGGACGACGTTGAGCTCAGGGTCCCATTCGACCAGACCGGCGAAGAGGTGTTCGATCACGCCACCGGCGTTCGCGTTCGCCGCCTGAGCCGGGTCCAGCGTGTTGAGGCCAGGCCAGTCTACTCGTAGCTCTCGAATTCCAGGCGCTGTGCTCAGGATCTTTGGAGCGGTTTTCCAGAGGGCAAGTCCTTCCATATATGCTCCTGCGGCTCGCTGGAAATCAGAGGCCGCATGGGATGTGAGGCCGATGCGCAGGAGCGTATGCGCTGCGGCTTCTTCGTCGCCCAGGGTGCGTTGCAGGGCCAGGGCCCGTTCATAGCAGCGAATGGCCTCCTCGTAGGTATGGGTATGGCGGGCGGCATCGCCCGCTTTTATCCACCAGTGCGCTGCTGCCTCCGGTTCGTCACCCAGCTGAAAATGCCAGGCAATGGTGGCCCTTTTCTGAGGAGCCAGCCGCTGCAAAGCCCGCGCCGCCCGGCGATGCAACAGACGCCGTCGGGCGTGCAGCATATGATGGTATGTGAACTCCCGTGTTAAGTCGTGGGCAAAAGCATAAGAGGATCCAGCCTCGCGAAGCAGGCCATACGCTATCAGCACGTCGAGGGCGGAGGTCACCGCTTCGTCCGTGTAACCGCTTGTTTGTACGATGGCCTCAAAGGAGGCGTCTGCTTCCAGAACACTGACGGCCTCCAGAACCCGTCGTGCCACATCGGGTATTCGCTTCAGCCGCTGCTGGAGTGTCAGTTCAACCGTTGCGGGAAGAGCCCTTTCGCGGATGTCCTCCGGGAATTTCCCTCCGCTTTCCACCAGGGAACGCAGGAGCTCCAGAAGGAAAAAGGGGTTGCCACCGGTCAGCTGGTGCAATCGATCGATCAGGTCGGTCTCCCGGATCTGATCTCCCAGGATATGACGCGCCAGGGCGCTGACGGCGGACCTCCCCAGCCCGGTCAGCGCTATGGAGCGGAGCGCGCTGTGGCGGGCCGCTGCCTCATGCAGCAAAGCGAGGGCCTCCATCTCCTCCGGTCGGCAGGTAATGAGCGCCAGCGCCGCATAGCGCGGGGCGGAGGCCAGCCAGTGATGGAGCCAGGCCTCCGTGTATTGATCCAGGTTATGCGCATCGTCGACACAAAGGATCAGCGGAGCCGACATGCGGGCTAAGGCTTCCAGCAATGTATGAAATGTACTGATCATCGCTGCCGGGGATTGATCGGACGATGGAGATGGAGGAGGCGATGGACTGATGAAAGAAGAAAGTTCTGGATGAAAGACCGCGAAACGCGCCAGGGTTGAAGGAAGGCCAGGGATGCCATGGGGATCCACACGCGGAAGCAATTGGCGCAGACCCTCAACGAGGGCTGCATAAGGAAGGTCACGACCTGCCCGGCGGCCCACGATGGTCAGCACGAGCGTATCTTGCGGAAGACGGCTGGCGAACTCGTGAAGAAGCCGCGTCTTGCCAATACCTGCCTCTCCGCTGATAAAAACCACCACCCGCTGTCCATGGCGGGCCTGGTCATAGGCCTCCTGCAACTGCCGTAAAGCAGCCTCGCGTCCCACAAAAGGAACGGCTGTCGACTTGGGAGGGGTCCATGGAGATGCCATGGCGGGTGATGGCAACGTGCGACGCCCGCTCATGGCTGCTTCGTATGCGGCTCGCGTTTCCGGGAGCGGAGCGACGCCCAGTTCCCGCTCCAGCACAACAACACATCGCTCAAACTGGGCGGCGGCTGCCTCCCGATTTCCCTGCAGAGCATATATCCAGATCAAACGTCGGTGAACCGATTCGTCCGTTTCATGGATCTCCAGGTATCGTTGCGCCCACCGGATTGCTCCCTCATAATCCCCTCGTCCCTCTGCGAGTTCCATCAATCGAATGAGCAGCGACAGATATCGTTGTTCCCAGAGATATCGCTCTCGGGTTATCCAGAGTTCATACTCCGGCGCCTGTGGCAGGAAGAATCCATCCAGGAAATCCCCACGATACAGTTGTGCGGCTGCGATCAGCGTTTGCTCATCTGCGTCGGGTTGTCCCAGAGCCTGAGCAAGGGCATGGGTATCGCTCCACACGAGGTTGGGATTCAGGCGCACGTATCCTTCATGCTGTTGCAGCAGGGAGGGGTCGGGCAGCATCCGCTTCAGGAAGTAGAGCAGGCGGCTTAGGCGAGGATGAGCGACATAGGTGGGAACATCGGGCCACAGGAGAGCACAAAGGGCATCACTGGCGATCGGCTGCAGATCTACTGCCAGGCGATAAAGAAGCGCGCGCACCTGGCGCCGGGATATCCATAGCGGCTGTGTATCCCACCATATCGCCGGTGGTCCGAGCATTCTGACAATCAGCAGGGAATAACCGCGGGCATCAGGATCCACCATGTCACTTACCCCACGAATATCCAGCAGGATCCAGAGCATCCATTTATATTATATGCGTGTTATATGCGTGAATATCTGGCCATTGATTTTTTGATTAATATATTTAGCGAAAAATAATTACCCATTTTTACGGGGAAGGAGGATGAGGGGGCCAGTGGGTCTGCTGATCCGGGAGGATAGGGCTTTGCGATTGGGCGGGATTTAAGGGGTGGAGCAGCTGGAACGGGATTCTTGTCGATCTGGCGCGATGGGGCTTGTTCCGGCTCAGGTTCCATTTCAGATTGCGAGGATCTTGTGCGACATTCCTTCGGGGGCTATACTGGTTCGTAGCTTCCTGCTGGTTTACGATACGGCAGTTGCATCGGCTCCTGGCAAGATTGGCGCAGCAACCGGGGTTGTATACTGGGGATCGATCCATGGACAGGGTGGTTGTGCGTTTGCGGGAGCGGTTGCGTCCCGATCAGATTTCGATCCAGCCGGCGGAGCGGCTGGTTTATGGGTATGACGCCACGTGGGCGGAAGGGATGCCGGATGTGGTGGTCCATGCGGAATCCACCGCGGACGTGGCCTGGGTGCTTCGCATAGCCAACGAACTGGAAGTTCCGGTGGTGCCGCGGGGTGGGGGAACCGGGCTGGCGGGGGGATCGGTGCCGATCGGCGGGGGGATCTGTTTAAGCCTGGCCCGGATGAACCGGATCCTGGAAATCGATCCGGCGGATGGGGTGGCGGTGGTTCAGCCCGGAGTGATCACGTATGAGCTTCAGAAGGCGGTGGAGGCTCGAGGGTGGTTCTACCCACCGGACCCGGCATCGCTGTATATGTCCACCATCGGGGGCAATGTGGCGACCAATGCCGGCGGGCCGCGTTGCCTGAAATATGGGGTGACGCGGGATTATGTCCTGGGAATGGAGGTGGTCATCCCGGGTGGGGAGGTATTGCGGCTGGGGGGACGGGTGATGAAAGATGTATCGGGTTATGACCTCAAGCATCTGTTCATTGGATCTGAGGGAACCCTGGGGGTGATCACCGAGGTAACCGTTCGGCTGTTGCCCCGGCCGCCGGCGCTGGGGGCGCTGGCGGTGGCTTTTGATCATCTGGAATCCGCGTGTGAGGCGGTGGTTGCGATTTTAAGTTCGGGGGTGTTGCCGTTGATGGCCGAGCTCATGGACCAGGGGGTGATGCGGGCGGTGGAGGCCTTTCATCCTCACGGGTTGCCGGTGGAGGCGGAGGCGCTCCTGTTGCTGGCGGCGGATGGGGAGGAAGAGGCTGTGCGGGGGGATCTGGCCCGGATGGCTCAACAGGTTCAGGCCTTTGGCGGCCGGGTGGTTCGCATAGCCACGGACACCGAGTCCGCCACCATGCTATGGGAACCTCGCCGCCAAGCCTCCCCCGCCATCGCTCGACTGGCGCCCCATAAATTCAGCGAAGACATCACGGTCCCTCGTTCCCGCATCCCTCAGATGGTCCGCCGTATTCGACAGATCGCTCAGGAAACCGGC
>BEHY01000011.1 GCA_002898735.1 Candidatus Thermoflexus japonica | reverse complement strand
TTTTTACATCGTCGGTCGGATCAAGGATGTGATCATCTCCGGTGGGGAGAACATCTACCCGGCGGAGGTCGAGAGCGTGATGCTGGGGCATCCGGATGTGGCGGAGGCCGCGCTGATCGGGGTGCCGGATCCGGAGTGGGGGGAAGTCGGTCGGGCGATCGTCGTGCGCCGGCCGGGGAGCGCGCTGACGGAAACCGAGCTCCTGGCCTATCTGCGCGCCCGGCTGGCGGGCTATAAGGTGCCGAAATCCGTGGTCTTTGTGGAGGAGCTGCCGAAAACCGGGGCGGGGAAGATCGATAAGACGGCCCTCCGGCAGTGGTATGGACGGTAGCCTGTCGGGAGCAGGAGGCGCTGATGGGGCGGGTGGCGCTGGTGACCGGGGCGGCGAGCGGGATCGGGCGGGCCATCGCCGAGCGCCTGGCCCGGGAAGGGGATGCGGTGGTGGTGGCGGATGTCCAGGTGGAGCGGGGGGAGGCGGTGGCCCAGGCCATCGGGGGCTTTTTCCTCTACGCAGACCTGCGTCAGCGGGAGGATTGCCGCCGCCTGGTTATGGAGACCCTGGAGCGCTTCGGGGCCCTTCATATCCTGATCAACAACGCGGGCTTTCAGCACATCGACCCCATTGAGGATTTCCCTGAGGACATCTGGGAGGCGATGCTGGCGGTGATGCTCACCGCCCCCTTCCTGCTCACCAAATATGCATGGCCGGCCATGAAGGCCCAGCGCTGGGGGCGGATCATCAACATCGCTTCCATCCACGGCCTGGTGGCCTCGCCCTTCAAGAGCGCTTATGTGGCCGCCAAGCACGGCCTGATCGGCCTCACCCGCGTCGCGGCGCTGGAGGGCGGCCCTTACGGCATCACTGTGAACGCCATTTGCCCCGCGTATGTGCGCACCCCGCTGGTCGAGAATCAGATCCAGGACCAGGCGCGGACGCGCGGGCTTTCCCCGGAGGAGGTGGTGGAAAAAGTCATGCTGGAGCCGGCCGCCATCCGCCGGCTGATCGAGCCGGAGGAGGTGGCGGCGCTGGTCGCCTACCTGTGCTCCGAGGAGGCATCCGCGATCACCGGCGCGGCCTGGACTATCGATCTGGGCTGGACGGCTCGTTGACGAGGGCCAGTGATCGGAGGAGGCTCCTATGCGAATACCCCATTTGGAAGGGATCCGCTGTGAGCAGGTGACAACTTCGCGCCTGGATTTCCATGTTCTCTTCTCCGGCCCGCCGGATGGCGAGCCGGTGGTCTTCCTCCACGGGAACGTGTCCTCCGCGACCTTCTGGGAGGAGACGATGCAGGCTCTCCCCTCCGGCTTTCGGGGCATCGCCCCCGACCTTCGGGGCTATGGGGAATCGGAGCGGCGGCCGGTGGACGCCACGCGCGGGCTTCGGGACTTCAGCGATGACCTGCATGCGCTGGTGGAGGCCCTGGGTCTGACGCGTTTCCATCTGGTTGGCCATTCGATGGGCGGGGGGATCGCCATGCAATACGCCATCGATCATGCGGATCGTATCCTCTCCCTCACCCTGGTCGATCCGCTTTCGCCCTTTGGGTTTGGCGGCACGAAGGATCCGGAGGGAACGCCATGCTGGCCGGACTATGCGGGCTCAGGTGGCGGCACGGCGAACCCTGAATTTGTGCGCCGGCTGGCGATGGGCGATCGGGGCGAGGAAAGCGATTTCTCCCCGCGCCGGGTGCTTCGCGCCTTCTGTGGGAAAGCCCCCTTCCTCCATCCCCGGGAGGACATCCTGGTGGAATCGATGGTGCGCACCGCCGTGGGTGAGGAGAACTACCCCGGCGATTTCCAGGGCTCCGCCAACTGGCCGGGGGTAGCTCCAGGAACCCGGGGGGTGAACAACGCGATGAGCCCGAAATATTGCAACCTGAGCGCTCTCGTTCGCATCTCCCCCAAGCCACCGGTCCTCTGGGTTCGCGGGGCCGAAGACACGATCGTCTCCGATACCTCACTCTTCGATTTCGGTTACCTGGGCGTGCTGGGGATGATCCCAGGATGGCCGGGGGAAACGATCTACCCGCCCCAGCCCATGATCGCCCAGACCCGGGCGGTTCTGGAGCGTTATCGGGCCGGTGGGGGTCAATATCGGGAGGAAGTGATCCCGGCCGCCGGGCATACCCCCTATCTGGAGCGCCCGGAGATCTTTCAGGAGATCTTCCACGCCTTCCTGCGGAGGTAACCCCGGATGTATGGCATTGGCTTCTGGCTCTCCCGGCATGCGTTGCTCCATCCGGAACGCGAGGCCCTGATCACGCCGGACGAGCGCTTCACTTATGGCCTCCTGAACCGGGAGTCGAATCGGGCTGCCCATGCGCTACGGGCTATGGGATTGCGGGAGGGAGATCGCATTGGGATCCTGGCAATGAACGACCCGCGTTTCCTGATCCTGCTCTTCGGCGCTGCCAAGATCGGCTTGGTGGTGGTCCCCCTGAACTATCGTCTGAGTGTGCCCGAGCTGGCCTTTCAAATCCGGGATGCTGGGGTCCAGGTTCTTTTCGTGGGGCCAGAGCAGGCGGGCATGATCGAAGCCCTGCGGGGGCAGGCCTCTTTAGAGGCTGTAGTGATCCTGGCCGAGGAGCCTGTAGCTGGGGCGATGGCATATCCGGCCTGGGTGGCCGGACAGCCGGAAGATGAGCCTGGAGATCGAATCCTCTGGGATCGTCCACTCCTAATCGTCTACACATCGGGGACCACCGGGCGGCCGAAGGGGGCCGTGCTCACCCATGCCAATCAGTTCTGGAATGCCATGAACGACATCATTGCCCTTCGCATCACCGCTGAGGATATCACCCTTACGCTGCTTCCGCTGGTCCATGTGGGGGGCATCGGGCTCTTCACCCTGCCCACGTTGCTCATGGGCGGCCGGGTCGTCATGCCCCGCCGCTTCGATCCCGATGAGGCCCTCCGGTTGATCGAGCAGGAGCGGGTGACCCTCGTGATGGGCGTGCCCACCATTTTTCAGATGTTGCTGGCCTCCCCGCTTTTCAATCAAGCGGACCTCTCCAGCGTGCGGGTTTTTTACAACGGTGGGGATCGTTGTCCGCTGGAGGTCGTGGAGGCCTTCCGCCGGCGGGGGTTGCCCTTTGGAGGCGGCTATGGGCTGACAGAGACCTCCCCGACAGCCTTCATGCTCGAGCCGGGGGAGTTCGAGGAGGGGAGTCAGAGGCTGGGTTTTATCGGGAAACCGGCCTTCTTCACTGAGGCCCGCATTGTGACCCCGGAGGGGCGAGAGGCGAAGCCCGAGGAGGTCGGGGAACTCTGGCTGCGAGGTCCGAATGTTTTCGCCGGCTACTGGAACCTCCCGGAGGCGACCGCGGAGGCGTTCTGCGAAGGGTGGTTTCGAACAGGGGATCTGGCCTATCGAGACGCGCAGGGCTTCACCAATATTGTTGGGCGTCTTAAGGAAATGTTTAAGAGCGGCGGCCTCAATGTATATCCAGCGGAAGTGGAGGCCGTGCTGGCTCAGCATCCGGCGGTTCAGGAGGTGTGCGTCATCGGGGTTCCGGATCCGAAATGGGGAGAGGTGGGGCGAGCGGTGGTGGTCCTGCGCCCGGGCTGCGAGATCCGGCCGGAAGAGCTGCTGGCCTGGTGTGAGGGACGCTTGGCCCGTTACAAGATCCCCAAATCTGTGGTTTTCGTAGAGGCTCTTCCTCGAAACGCCCTGGGGAAGATCATCCGCGCGGAGGTCAAAGCCCGCTATGGAGGACAGCCATGACCTCTATTGGCATCGCCGGGCTGGGCATCTATCTCCCGGAGCGGGTGATGACCGCGGAGGAGCTGGCTGCGGCCTCCGGCATTCCGGCGGAGGTCATCCGGACCAAGTTCGGCCTGAATCGGAAACATATTGCGGATGTGACGGGAAAGGGGGAGACGGTCTCCATGATGGCTGCCGAGGCCGGCCGGCGTGCCCTTGAGGACGCCGGTGTTCCGCCCCAGGAGGTGGACGCCCTGGTTTACTTCGGGAGCATGCATAAGGATTACTACGTGTGGCTGGCTGCGCCCCGCATCCAGGCGTTGCTGGGGGCCCATCGGGCATACGCCTTTGAGATCTGCGGGACCTCAGCCGGGCTTCCCTTTGCCATGAAGGCGGCCCGGAGCATGATGCTGGCCGATCCCTCTCTGCATCACCTCCTGCTGGTGGCAGCCTCCAACGAGTCCATGCTGCTGGATTACACCAACCATCGCGCTCGCTTCATGTTCAACTTCGGCGATGGGGCAGCGGCCTGCCTGCTCCGGCGCGATCATCCCTTTAACGTGGTTCTGGAATCCGCCCTGCGCACCGACGGCCGCTTCGCGGAGTTCGTGCGGGTTCCGGCGGGCGGCTCGGTGCTTCCGCCCAGCCACGAGACCGTGGAACAGCGCCTGCATTATTTCGACGTCACCGATCCGGCTCAGATGAAAGCCATGCTGGATCCCATCACCCTGGATCATTTCGTGCAGGTGGTGCGGGAGGCCATCGCCCGCAGCGGATGCCACGGCCCGGATTTCCTGATCCCGCTACACACCAAGCGCTCCCTTTTCGAGGCCCTGCTCTCCGCCCTCGGGTTGAAGGACTCCCAGGCTGTCTATCTCTCGGATTACGGCCATCTTTCCGCCGCCGATCCCCTGCTCGGGCTCTACCTCGCCCGGGAGGAAGGGCGTCTTCGAAATGGCGATGTGGTGGTGCTGCTGAGCGCAGGGACAGGATACTCCTGGGGAGCCACAGTGATCCGATGGGGAGGCCCCTATGGTTGAGATCCGGGTGGGTTCGACCGCCTCCTGGACGAAAACCATCACCCGCGCGGATGTGGAGACATTCGCTGCCCTGACCGGAGATGACAATCCATTGCATCTGGATGAGGAGTTCGCCCGAAACACCCGCTTCGGTCGACCTGTTGTCCACGGGATGCTGGTGGCGGGGCTGATCTCTGCCGTTCTGGGTCGGATGCTGCCGGGCCCGGGGACGATCTACCTCCGCCAGACCCTGGAGTTCCGCCGACCCGTCTATCCAGGCGATACCATCACCGCCGTGGTGGAGGTGATGGATGTCCGGGAAGACAAGCCGGTCGTGACCCTGGCCACCCGCTGCTTCAACCAGAGCGGCGAGGAGGTGGTGCGTGGGGAGGCCACGGTTTTGGCTCCGAAAGGCGATCCTCGGCGCCATGCCGATGATCGATAAATCCTCTGCCTGGAGGTGACCGATGAACCGTCGCCGGGTAATTGGATGGCTGGTCTTTCTGTGGCTGGCCGGGGCGTGTGCGGCGCCGGCGGTGCCATCGCCCACGCCGACCGTCGCGCCCGTTCCGGCCACGCCGACGGTTGCTCCTCCGCCCTCGCCAACCCCGGGCAAGCCGTTAAAGATCGGCCTGCTCACGGATCGCTCCGGCTCCCTGGCCCTCTATGGCCCTATGCTGGAGAACGGCTTCATGCTGGGCCTGGAGTACGCCACGAACGGAACCATGGAAGTGGCCGGCCGGCCGATCCAGGTAATTGTTCGCGACAACGCCAGTGATCCGGAGAAAGGGGTGGCCCAGGCCCGCGAGCTCATCGAGGCCGAGGGCGTGGAGATCCTGGTCGGAGCTCCCAGCTCCGGCGTCACCCTGGCGGTCCAGAAGGTGGCTGAGGAGCATAAGGTCATCCTGATCGCGGAGCCGGCGGCCAGCCCCGACATCACTGGGAAGAATTTCAATCCTTACACCTTCCGGACCAGCCGGACCAGTGTGCAGGATGCGCTGACGATGGGCAAGGCGCTGATCGGGATGGGCAAGACCTTCGTCCAGATCGCCCCTGACTACGCCTTCGGCCACGGCTCCGCTCGCGCCTTCTATAACGTGGTCAAAAGCCTGGGCGGCCGCTTCACCATCAACGACACCCCGGATGGGGCGGGGGCTATCTTTATCCCGCTGGAGACCACAGATTTCACGCCTTACCTTCAGAGGGTGCTGGACGCCAACGCGGAGGTCCTGATCGTGACCTGGGCCGGCGCGGGCTTCGTGCCCCTCTTCCAGCAGATGCAAGACCTGGGGGTGTTCCAGAAGATGACGGTAGCCACCGGGATGGGCGATAACCAGAGCATTGCCTCCGGCTACACCTTTGCCACGGGGGCGGTGGGGGTGAGCGTCTACCACTACACCCTGCCCAGGAACCCGGTCAACGACTGGCTGGTGAAGCGCCACCAGGAGAAGTTCGGGACGCCGCCGGATCTCTTCACTGCAGGCGGCATGGCCGCGGCGATCATGGTGGTCGAGGGGCTGAAGAAGACAAACGGCGACGCCCGGGCCGAGGCCCTGATCCCGGTTTTTGAGGGCATGACCTTCCAGGGCCCCAAGGGGACCTACATCATCCGGCCCTATGACCACGTCGCCCTCCAGCCGATGTATCTGGTCCGTCTCAAGGATCCCAAGGATCCTCAGTTCCGGTTCTTCGAGCTGATCCAGGAGTTCTCGCCGGAGGAGACAGCGCCGCCGTGCATGCTGGAGGAGCCTTACAAGGATCGCTGCCCGAAGTCCTGAGGGGTGAGGGGCGGGCAGCTGGGGGGCACGGGACGCTGCCCGCCCTCACCGGGGCAAACCCTTTTCCAGCATAAAGTCGGGGGAGAAATCCGGCAAATGGCGGGACAACGACGAGCCGTTGCCCCACAGTAGCAGCGGGGGAGGAAGGGGATGCCCGGGGAGGTTCTTCTGGAGACCCGTGGGTTGACAAAAGATTTCGGAGGGCTGCGGGCGGTGGATCGGGTGGATCTACGGGTGGAGGCCGGCACGATCCACGCCCTCATCGGGCCAAACGGGGCGGGCAAGTCCACGCTCTTCAACCTGATCGGGGGAAGCCTGCGCCCGACGGCAGGCCGCATCTTCTACCGGGGACGGGATATCACCGATCTCCCTCCCCACCGTCGGGCGCATCTTGGGATCGGTCGGGCCTATCAGCTCATCCACGTTTTCCCCAGCCTGAGCGTCCTGGAGAACGTGCGCCTGGCCGCTCAGGCCCTGGGATCCGACAATTTCTGCTTCTGGGTTCCGGCCGCTCGTCTTCAGCGCTATCTGGATCAGGCCTGGGCGGTGCTGCATGAGATCGGCATGGCGGAGCTGGCCGATCTCCCCGCTCGGGCCCTCCCCCACGGGCACCGCCGCTGGCTGGAGATCGCCATGTTACTGGCCCAGGAGCCTCAACTCATGCTGCTGGACGAGCCGGCGGCCGGGATGGCCCTCGATCAGATCCCGCGCCTGATCCGCCTGATTGAGGAGATCCACCGACGAGGGGGGCGAACCATCCTGTTGATCGAGCACAAGATCGATCTGGCGATGCGCCTGGCCCATCGGGTGACCGTCCTCCATCACGGGCGTGTGCTGGCCGAGGGCACCCCGGAGGAGATCGCCCGCAACGAGGCCGTTCAGCAAGCATACCTGGGAGAACGGGCATGGACGCCGTCCTCGAATTGAGGGACGTTCATACGTTCATCGGGTCCTTTCACATCCTGAAGGGCGTTTCTTTCGCGATGCGGGCAGGAAGCCTGACCGCCCTGCTGGGCCGAAATGGGGCGGGGAAGACGACTACCCTGCGCACGATCATGGGGCTCTGGCCGGCCGCGCAGGGCAGCATCCGGTTCCTGGGGGAGGAGCTGCGGGGACGTCCGACACATGAGATCGCCGCCCTGGGCATCGGCTACGTGCCGGAGCATCGGGCGATCTTCCGGGGCCTCACGGTGGAGGAGAACCTGAAGCTGGCCGAGCGGCGTCGGGGAGATCTGGCCCGGCGAGCCGAGTGGATCTTCAGCCTCTTCCCCGATCTGAAAGCGGCTCTGAAGAAGCCGGCGGGCCTGCTCTCCGGCGGTCAGCAACAGATGCTGGCCATCGCCCGCGCCCTGGTGCCGGAGAACCGGCTTCTGCTCATCGACGAGCCCAGCGAAGGCCTGGCTCCCATGCTGGTGGAACATGTGATGGCCGCCATCCACCGGCTGCGTGAGGAGGTGCCCATCCTCCTCGTGGAGCAGAACCTTCATGCTATCCGCCATCTGGCGGATCACTATATCCTGATGGAGGATGGACGGGTGGTGCGAAGCGGACCGATGGCAGAGCTGCTGGGGAACCGGGAATGGCTCCAGCGCTATCTGGGGGTGACGGCATGAGGGGGACATGGCCGCTGATCCTGATCCTCTTTGCCCTTATCGGGCTTCCCGCTATATTCCTCCCCATGTCCGTATGGGCCTCCGTTATGCTTTCCGGCCTCACCCTGGCTGCGCTGTTCTTCCTGGTCGCTTCCGGGCTTTCCCTGATCTTTGGTCTGATGGATGTCATCAACTTCGCTCACGGCACGCTGTTCATGCTGGGGGCTTACATCGGCTGGACGGTTTACCAGAATCCCCGCCTGCTGCTCAATGTGGCCCCGTTGTTCCTGGCCCTGGGCGCGGGGATCGGGTTCGGGCGGGTCACGGCGGGCGCGCTGTCCGTGCCCCGCGCCATCTCTGGATTCGGCCTGGTGGGGTTTGGAGCCCTGGCC
This sequence comes from Candidatus Thermoflexus japonica, assembly GCA_002898735.1. Taxonomy (GTDB): domain Bacteria; phylum Chloroflexota; class Anaerolineae; order Thermoflexales; family Thermoflexaceae; genus Thermoflexus; species Thermoflexus japonica. The sequence goes on along the minus strand of BEHY01000011.1, from coordinate 45,468 downwards.
TTCTGGAATCACAACCTGGGGAAGCTGGTCGCCTTCGGGAGCACGGTGCCCGGGGGGGCGATCCCCACCCCCCTCGCACAGGAGCCGCTGGGGCTTGTCTTCGCCCGGATGGCCGCCATGGGATTGGCCGGCTTATGTGGGGGATGGCGGATGGGAGGCACGCGTTCCGAAGACCGCTATCGATCCTGGGGGATGTCGGCTGGCTTGCTTTTGCTGGGCATTCTGATGCTGAGCGGCCGGGAGCTGATCGAACGCTGGATCCTGGAGAGCCCGGGGGATCTCCGGTTCCTCCTGGCGGTTCTGGCTGGAACCCTGGCCGGCGGCGCCCTGGGAGCCTGGATGGAAGCCACCCTGATCCGTCCCCTTTACGCCCGTCCGATCTATCAGGTTCTCCTGACGCTCGGCCTGTCTTATGTGGGCGTGGAGCTGGTGCGGGTGGTGTGGGGACCCGGAAACTATACCCCGTTGCCTCGGCCTTCCCTCTTCGCCATGCCGTGTCTGGCGTCATCGATCGGGGAATGGCTGAGCCAAGGATGCGCCTCCCTGAACGTGCTGGGCCGCCCCTTTCCCACCTATCGGTTGTTGATCATTGGAGTGGGGGTTGCGATGTGGGCGGGGATCGGCCTGTTGTTGCGCTGGACCCGGATCGGCATCGCGGTACGAGCTGCGGTGGAGGATCGGGAGATGGTGGAAGCCCTGGGGATCCCCGTGCGGCGGCTTTTCACCGGTGTGTTCGCCATGGGCTCGGCCCTGGCGGCCCTGGGCGGCGTGGTGGCCACGCCGTTCCTGGGCCTGAGCCCGGCGATGGGGCTGGAGTTCCTGCTTCAGGCTTTTATCGCGGTGATCATCGGCGGCATGGGGCATTACGGCGGCGCGGCGATGGGCGCTTTTCTCGTCGGCCTGGCGCGGGCCTTTGGAGATTACCTGGTCACGGTGGGGATCGCTCTCCCCGGCATGGCAGAGGCCATCCACTTTTCCCCAGCCATCGCCCGCGCCTCCACCGTGCTGATCATGGCCGCGATCCTGCTGCTCCGCCCCAGCGGCCTGTTCGGGCAGAAGACAGGATAGAAATCCGGAATAAAACGTTCTTATATGGCCTCAAATCCGGGCCCCGCCGGGCGGGACCCCATGGAGCATCCTGGAGATCCGAAATCGGCCTGGAGAACCGAAAGGATTCGTCGAGACGGCTGTCCCATCCTTCGCTGGAGAGGATGTTGGAATGGAGCGCATCGGGATCCGTCAGGAGGCCCTTTCGCGAGGATCGGTTTTCCGCCTGTGGATTCGGCGATATCGGATATGGTTGGCCGGCCTGGTCCTCCTGATCGGGCTGCCGTTCTTGCTCAGCGGGATCTTTGGCGAACCGGTGGAGTCTGGATGGCCTCGATTCCTTCAGGGCTTATTGATCCGCGTTTACCTCATGGCCGTTTACGCGCTGAGCTATGATCTCCTGATGGGTTACACGGGGATCCTCTCTTTCGGCCATGCCCTGTTCTTCGGCGGCGGAGCCTACGTCATCGGCATTCTGCTCAAGCACTTCCAGACCCCCTTGCTGGTCGCCCTGCTCGCGGTCATCCTGTTCGCCCTGGGAATCAGTGGGCTGGTCGGCGCTCTCTCCCTTCGAGTGCGAGGGGTGTATCTGGCGATGGTCACCCTGGCGTTAGCCCAGGCCGCCTTTATCCTGAGCGAGGCTGCAGATTTCCGGCAATATACGGGGGCCGAGGATGGCCTTCAGGGCATCCCTGTCCCGGCATGGCTGGATCCTGCAGAGCACCGCCTGCGGTTCTACTATCTGACCCTGTTTTTCATACTGGGGGCCTATTTCCTGGCACGGCGCCTGGTGAATTCCCCGACCGGTCGGGTCTGGGCCGCATTGCGGGAGAATGAAGAGCGCGCCGTCGCGCTGGGCTATTCCCCCTTCGCCTTCCGGCTGCTGGCTTTTATGTTCTCCGGGATGCTGGCTGCGCTGGCGGGGGCGCTGAACGCTTTGCTTAACAAAAACGCCACGCCTTCGCTGCTGAGCGTAAACACCACGATCCAGGCGCTGCTGATGACCCTGGTGGGCGGTGTGGGAACCCTGAGCGGCCCGATGTTCGGCGCGGGGCTGCTGGAGCTCGCCGGCTACCTGTTCAACCGGGCCTTTGGTCCCCTCTGGTTCCTGCTGTTCGGCCTCTTCTATGTGATCGTGGTGCTGGCGTTTCCCCATGGGCTGGCCGGCGCCTGGCAGCAGGCACGGGCTCTCCACCGGGGTCCATCGCGCGGATCGGCTCCCTGAGCGAAGGGATCTGCATCCTCCGCCGGGATATACCGCTCCCCCCGTCCTCCCCATCCGGACAGCGGAAGCCCTCCCGGATCGCAGGTGGTCCCAGCGTGTGAAGCAACTTCCCCCTTTTAAAGGACGGTTTTAAAATTAGAACAACTGTAGTGGGGCTCCACCGGGGAAGGTGGGATGATCCCTTCCCGTCGCTTTTCGGGCCATAGAAGGGGGAGGGGAAGATCGTCTTCGGGGCTGGGCCTGCCCGGCCCCCCATCCCCCGGGGGGAGAGCAACGGGGCGCGTCCTGTTGTGGAGAGAGGATCCCCGCCTGGCCACCTCGATGCCCTCATCCCGGCGAGCCTCGAGGGATCCATACTGGAATGGGAGATCCCCCGGATCGGGTCTTCCGTCCTGAAGGCTCTGTCCGGAGGGGCGCCCGGGCTCCCCCAGGTCTGACGGTCGCCCGTGGTAACGGTAGAGGAGGGCGGTGATGGCAACCACCGGGAGCTTGCGGGAGATCCCGCTGGCCGCGCTGATCGAAACCGGATGCCGATCCCGGGCATCTGCGCGACTCCGGCTCCGGCAGGGCGAGTGGGAGGGCGAGATCTATTTCTCCGATGGGGAGATCGTCCATGCGGTTTGCGGGGATCTCCGGGGGGAACCGGCGCTGTGGAGATTGCTGGGATGGACGGAGGGGCAATTCGTCCTGGAGGATGAAGTCCGTAGCCCCGAGCGCACCCTTTACCGCCCCTGGCAGGATCTGTTGCTGGAAGGCATGCGCCGGGCCGCTCGTCCCCCGGACGCGGCCAGCGCGACGACCTCTTCCCCCTCGGAATGGATCGCTCGCCTTCGTTCTGTGGAGGGCGTTCTCGGCGTGGTGATCTGCGGTCCGGATGGCGTGGTGATGGCCGCAGAGGTTCCCGAGGGGAAAGGAGAGGCGGAAGGGGCGGTGGCGGTCTATCTGGCGGCGACTGCGGAGGCCCTGGCGGATCTTCTCCCCCTGGGCGCTTTCGAGCATGCCGTGGTTTCGGAGCCCCAGCGGCGGCTTCTGGTTCTCCAGCGTTCGCCGTTCATCATCGGCCTGGTGCTCTCCCCTCAGGCCTCGCCGGCGCTGGTCCTCTCCGAGGCGCTGGCCCGCCTGGCCTGAGGGGAGGATTCCGCCTCTCACCGGGCGACCACCGGGCCACGGGGAGAAAGGAGATCAGGATGGCGTTCGAGGAGCTGTTGCAGGAGGTGAATGCCATTCCGGGGGTGGAGGGGGCCTTCCTGCTCCATGAGGAGGGAGCGGTTCAGGGGAACACGCTCCCGGAACGTTACCCCGTGGAGGCCCTCGCATCGGCCGCGCGGATGATCGCCCGCACCTTCAGCGCGCTGGAGGCTTCCCGCCGGAAGGTATCCGAGGTGGAGCTGTTCTTCGCCGGGGGGCGTCTCCTCCTCCGGCGGATCCCGGGAGGGATCCTGGGGGTTTGCTGCGCCCGCTCGATCAACCGGCCGCTCCTCGATCTCGCCCTCCAGCCGGTGATCCGATCGCTGGGCGCCGCCCTGAAGGAGCAGCCGGCAGCGCCCCGCAAATCCCGGGCCCCCCGGGCAGGCGCCCTTCGGCTTTCCACCCTGATCCAGGATCTGGTGAACGAGGGGCTCCGCCTGGTTGAAGCGGCCCGGGCTCGGGGGATCCCGATGCGCCTGCTGGGGAGCGTGGGGATCGCCTATCACTCCCCTTCCGCGGCCCGTTACCTGCCGATGCCTGCCTATCCGGGATTGGAGCTCGCCGCCCCCTCCCGGCACGGGAAGGCCCTGGCGGCTTTCATGGAGGAGCAGGGATATGAGCCGCTCGCCCGGTTCAACGCGTTCTACGGGACCCGGCGCCTTCACTTCCGCAAACCGGAGGCCGGCTGGCCCGTCGACGTGTTCCTGGATGCTTATGAGATGTATCACCGGGTGGAGTTTGCGGCGGCCCTGAGCCGTGAGGAGATCGCCCTGCCGCCCGACTGGCTTCTCCTTTCCCGCCTGCAGGCGGTGGAAGCCGGGGAAGCGGAGCTGCTGGAGATCGCGGTCCTGCTGCTGGACCACGAGGTGGTGGAGGGGGAACAACCGGAGACGGTGGATCTGCGGGTGATCACCGGGCTCTGTGCGGAGGATTGGGGGTGGTATCGAACGGTCACCATGAACCTGGAGCGAGCGGCCCGGCAGGTCGAAGAATGGGAGGAGCCGGCGCGAGGGCGCGTCCGCGAACGCCTGGAGCGCTTGCGGCGGGCCATTGAGGCGGCCCCCAAGAGCCTGGGCTGGCAGATGCGCGCCCGGCTGGGAGACGCAGTGCGCTGGTATCAAACGCCCATCCGGCCGGAGGAGGGCCCGCGGCCGGATATGGCCATCGGGTGATGGGGGCTGGGGCTCGCCCGGGGGGTTGGGAGCGGTCGAAGGCGATCCCCAACCATTGAACATTCCCCGGGCGGATCAGGCCAGGTGCCGGTATAAGTGGACAGAGCGCTCGTGGCCCACGAGGCCATGAAGTCGGGAGGAGTCGGGATGCGCTGGGAGCCGGTGCGCCGTTTGGGGCGGGCGATCGGGGAGATCCTTTACGGGATGGCCCTGCACGATATGGTGCGGGCGAACCTCCGCCAGAGAGGATCTATGGAGCACCTCTTCCTGCTGATCACCTTCGGGGATCTGGTGGGCGTTCCCATCATCCCTCCCTATTACTGCATGCGGCTGCTCCCCTTCATCGTGCCTCAAATCCACTCCTGGCGTCGACGTCTGCTCCGCGAGCGGGACCTCACGGACATGCTGTTCTGAGGTGGGGGATGGCGGCTCTCCGCCGGCGGATCCTTCTGGTGATCGAGACAGCGGACCTGACCCGCTATGCGGGGTTCCTGGAATCCGCCGCATCGCGCTGGGAGATCCTGACCCTCCCCCTGGGCGAAGCGCTCGCCCAGCCGATCCTCGAGGAGCCGCCGGACGCGATCCTGGTCGCTGCGGAGGATGTGCCGGAGGGATGGCTGGAGGGCTGGAGGCGGACGGAACCGCGCCCTCTCCTGATCCAGCTGAGCGCCCGGGTTTCGGCGGCCTGCAAGGCCCCCGAAGGGCCATGGGATTGGGTCCTCCCGGCGGCTTCCCCGGGATCGAACCTGGAGGCGATCCTCCCCGCCTCGTCGGAGGATCGAAGGCCGGCGACTCCGGTGCGGAAAGTGCTGCTCGTCGGGGAAGCGACCGTCGGCAAGACTTCCCTGGCCACCTTTTATCTGCAACGGGCCTTCGACCCCCGCCGTCGCATGACCATTGGGGTGGACGTCCATGTTTGCCCGGTGGAAGTCGAGGGGATGGCCGTGCGTCTGGTGGTGTGGGATGTCGGAGGACAGCGGCGCTTCGCCGCCCTGCGGGATCTTTTCTATCGGGGCGCCGCAGCCGGGGCGCTGGTTTTCGATTTGAGCAACCGCCTCTCCTTTTACCAGCTCCTGAGATGGTGGCAGGAGCTCCGGAGCCACCTTGGGCCCATCCCCGTTCTCCTGGTGGGCAACAAGGCGGATCTGCCCCGGGAGGTCTCCCGTCCGGAAGCGGAATCCCTCGCCCGGGCGTGGGGGACGCCGTATTTTGAGACCTCCTGCGTGACCGGCATGGGGGTCCTCGAATTCTTCCGGGCCCTGGCGGCCGTTGCCCTCCAGGGGGCTTCGCGCGCGGAGCCAGGCTAACCCATCCCGGGCGATGGGGACGCCACGGCCAGGGTATCGCGCAGGCGGGCTCTCCCGGAAAGCCTCTATGGGGGGATCCCCTTATGGTCCTGGCACGATCCGCAGGATCCGATCATCGCCGGGCATGGGCCGTCCCCGGCCGTCGCGGTTGCTGGTGGTGAAGTAGAGCGCGCCGTCGGGCCCTATCACCACATCCCGGATCCGTCCGAATTCCCCGCGGAAGAGCTCCTCATGGAAAATCACCGTCGTCCCGTCCGGGCTCAGCACCACGTGGTGCAGGTGTTGCCCGCGCAGCGCCCCGAAGAACAGATGGCCGTTCCACGGGACGAGCCGCCCGCCGGTGACGAACGCCATGCCGGCCGGCGCCCATGTGTCCTGTCCGCTGTGAAGAATGGGATCCACAAAACGGGGATCCCCCGGGGCATCCGTCACCCGGGGCCATCCGTAATTGCCTCCGGGGCGGATCAGGTTCAGCTCATCCAGACAGCATAACCCCATCTCGCCGGTGGGTCCATGCTCGGTGCTGTAGAGCTGGCCGGTGGTGGGATGCCAGGCTAGGCCCTGGGGGTTGCGGTGGCCATAGGAATACACATAGGAACCCGGGAAGGGGTTGTCCGGCGGGATCGATCCGTCCGGATTGAGACGGAGGATCTTCCCGGCCAGGCTGTCCAGCCGCTGGGCCAGCTCCCGCTGGGCCGCATCGCCGGTGGTGGCGTAGAGCTTGCCGTCCGGCCCGAAGGCCAGGCGACCGCCATCGTGGATGCCCGCACCCGGGATGTCATCGATCAGGATCCTCTCGTCTCCCGCCGTGGTTCCCCGCAGGGTCAACCGGGAGATCCGGTTGCGGAGCGCGCCGTCCGCCCGGTAGGTATACATCACGTAGAGATGGCCGTTCTGGGCGAAGTTCGGATCCAGCGCCAGGCCCATCAGCCCGCCCTCGCCCGTCGCGGCCACCGGGAGCACCGCGACGGGCTCTGGGCGAAGCTGGCCGTTTTCGATGACCCGGATCCGCCCGGGGCGTTCCGTGACGAAGATCCGGCCGTCTGGCGCGAAGGCCAGCGCCCATGGCACCTCCAGCCTGGTGGCGACCACCTCCACCCGAGGCTGGAACGATGCGGGGGAGGCCGGCGCGGGCGTTGAAGCGGGCGGAGTCAGGGAGGGGGGTGCCGGTGTGGCCGTCGGCGTGGCCGACGGCGTGAGGGTGGGGGAGACGCCCGGGCTCGGCGCCGCGGGGGATGGAGGGATCGTCGCCGTGGGCTTGGGAGCGACAGGCCCCTCACGGCATGCGCCGAAGAGCATGAGCAGGAAGCCCATCCAGAGCCTCTTGCGCATGGCGTAGCCTCCTTCGGTTTCGGGAAGGGAATCGGGTTTCAGCCCGCGCGCTCCCTATGGTCCATCATGGCTCGCCTTTTATTAGGGGAGGCGATTGGGGCGGCTCCCCCTCTCGATACGGTCCGTGGGGATCATCGCCGAAACTCACACTGCCGGTTAAAATAATCTCAGCCTGGCGCGCCGTCAAGAGTGGAAGCGGCATAGCCTGAAACGGAAAGGGAGAATCATGAGCGAGAGTCCAAAGGCCAATCCGGAGAGACTCATGGAGATTGTGGAGGGGGCTTATCATGGCAAGGTCGTCGTGCCTGAGTTCCAGCGCTCCTTCGTCTGGGGACGTGAGGACATTGAAGAGTTCCTCGCATCCGTTCTGCAAGGATACTTTGTGGGCACGTTCCTGATGCTGGACACCTCCCCGGACAGCCCTCTCTTCCCCTTCCGCCTGGTCGAGGGCGTTGAGGAGGCGAACAACCACGCCAACCCCCAAAAATACTCCACCGTGAGGCTGGTCCTTGACGGTCAGCAGCGGATCACTTCGGTCTTTTACGTGCTCTATGCTCCGAAGATCCCCCTCAGGAACACCAAACACCCATACAGGTTTTACCTTCGCCTTGAGCCGGCGCTGAAGGGCGATTTCGACGAGGCGATCGTGAGCATCTCTGACTGGGACAAGCGAAGGCTTTCCGAGATCCAGAGGGCTGTCAGGAAAGGAGAAGCCATCCCGTTCACTCTGCTGGCCGATCCCAGGGACTTCCGTCGCTGGCTGTTCAGGGAGCAAGGCCGGTGGAAGGATGAAAACCAGGATCAGCTGGACGCACTCTATAGCCGGTTCGAGCAGTTCATGGTTCCTGTGGTCCATCTCTCCCCCAGCACGCGCAAAGACAACATCGTCGACATCTTTGAGCGGATCAATCGCACGGGGGTGAGCCTCTCGCTCTTCGACCTAGCTGTGGCCCGGCTCTACCCCGAGGGGATCAAGCTGCGAGAGCTCTGGGAACAGTTCGAGAAGGAATACCCGGAGATCGCCGGGCTGATCAAGCCGGAGTTCCTGCTCAAGGTCATCGCCATTTTCCAGGGGAAGGAGCCCAGGAAGGGGAACCTGTTGGACGTCCTGGACGAGCTGACGGCCGAAGGGTTCCGTGAGCGGTGGTCCGAGGCGGTGGAGGCGATCGTGCTCGCCTATCAACGAGTCCGGACGGAGTATGGAGCCATCAAGCCGGAATGGATCCCTTACACGACCATGCTGGTCCCCCTCGGCGCGCTGCTCTGGGAGCTGAAACAGGCGAAAGCCGGGCAGGCGGCCTATAAAAAGCTGGACGCCTGGTACTGGGGGAACGTCTTCGCCCAGCGCTACGATTCTGCCGTTGACTCCAAGACGTTCCAGGATTTCAGGGATGTGATGAGCTGGGTCGAGGGTGATCCCCCGCCTCACTGGCTTAGGGGGTTGGACGTGCGGAGCCTCAACTTCTTCGACGTCGATGAGCCACGCTCGGCCGTCTACAGGGGTCTGATGTGCATAATCGCCCGCCGCGGGGCGCGGGACTTCCTTACCGGCCAGCCTGCGAACCTCAATGAATGCCAAGACGATCATATCTTCCCGCGGGCAGTATATCGAAAAACCTATCCCGAAGTTGATTCCATCCTCAATCGAACGCTTATCTCCAGGGAGACGAACAACCGTAAGAGCAACAAGCGACCTTCTGAGTTCCTGCGGGAGTGCCTGAAGGGTCATGGGAACAACCTGGAGGAGTTGCGGAAAACCCTGGAAAGTCACTACATCCTCGAGGATGCCTATGAAGCTCTCCGCAGGGATGATTTCGAGGCGTTTGTCAAAGCGCGAGAGCAGGCGCTTCTGAACGCTGTCGCCATGCTCCTTGGTCAAACTGCCTCAATGAGCGTTGAGGACAGGGGATGACGGGGGCCATCGTTTTGCGCACACCGGGGGGCCGCGGTGCCCGGCGCCTCCGATGCGCCGCTTGGAGCGGGGGAGGGGAATGATGTTTTCGTGGGAGGTGGACCGCCCGGGGCAATCCGCCCCCCACGAAGGCGCTACTGAGGGGAACAGCCGCCGGATTTTGCTTTCAGGAACCGGAAGGTAGCCCATCGCCTTAGCCCGCGGAAATCCCCGGGATCGCGCGCGGTTATTCGGCCTCCCGTCGCGCCAGCTCCCGGTCCATCATCACCAGCCCCGTCCCATTCTCCCCGATGCGCCGGAGCGCCTCCAGGATCTGCTCCACGCTCTTTTCCTCTTCGATTTGCTCCTCCAGGAACCCGTGCAGCAACGGCAGGCTGGAGGGATCGTTCTCGCGGACGGCGAGCTGATGGAGGTTCCGGATCAGGCCGGTGATCCGGCGCTCGTGCTGGAGGGCCTGGGCGAAGGCTTCCTGGGGGGAGGCGAAATCCACCGGGGGCTGTTCGATCGCTTGAAGGACGACGCGCTCCCCCCGGTCGCAGAGGTGATCGAAGAACTTCATCGCATGGCCCACTTCCTCGCGAGCCTGCACCCGCATCCAGTGGGCGAACCCGGGCAGGTTCATCGCCTCGAAGTAGGCGGCCATGGAGAGGTAAAGGTAGGCGGAATAGAGCTCGTGGCGGATCTGGTCGTTCATGGCCTCGCGGAGCGCCTGGCTCATCGCCATGGGAACCTCCCGACGTTTGGGAATCGTGGCCTGAGGGATTGTTCTTCCCCTCCTCCGAGTCTACAGCCAGAGCGCCGAATCCACCAGCCCTTCTTGACGGTTTCCCGTTGAGGGAAGGAAAATCCCGACGATCCCGGCTGATTTCAGAAGAAGAGGGAGGCGAGTCCCTCATGCCGCACGGTTCTTCCGTTTGTTCAGAATCCAGCTCGTAACGTTCGGACCGGATGTCCGTTAAATTCGTAGAAGAGGATTCCGGTGAAAATGAACCCTGCTCAGGCGCGTTCGGCCCGTCCGGAGGAGGCCGTTCTTGAACCGGAGATGATCCGTCGGGCTCAGGGGGGCGATCCCGAGGCGGTGGGGTGGCTCTACGATCGTTATTACCTTCCCATCTATCGCTACTTTCGGATCCGGCTGGAGGATCAGGAGCTGGCAGAGGATCTGACAGCGGAAGTCTTCGTGCGGATGGTGGAGCATCTCCCCCGATATCGGGCGCGGGGACGCCCGTTCCTGGCCTGGCTTTACACGATTGCCCGCAACCTGCTGATGGATCATTACCGCACGCAACGGCGCATTCCGGCGGGATTGCTGGAGGATCCGGAGCGCACCCCCGGCGTGGAGGAGGAGATCGAGCGGATCGAGGCGCAGGCGCAGTGGGATTGCATCCGGCGAGCCATGCAGAAGCTGACGCCCGATCAGCAGGACGTGCTGTTCCACCGGTTCCTGGAGGGGCGCTCGGTGGAGGAGACCGCCCGGTTGATGGGAAAGCAACCTAATGCCATCAAGGCATTGCAGCACCGGGCGCTGGCCGCCCTCCGGCGGCGGATGGAGGAGATGGGATGCGTGTGAAGGATTTTTCTTTTGAAGAGATCCTGGCCCGTTGTCTGGATGAGATCGCCACGGGCGCGGACATCGAGCAGGTGCTGGCCCGTTACCCCGCCTACGCGGCGGAGCTTCGCCCGCTGCTGGAGGCGGCCCTCCGGCTGCGGGAGGTCCCCGTGCCGCCCCCACGCCCGCAGGCGGTTCGTCAAGGGCGAGCCCGCGTGATCGCGAGGTCAGGGCCGTTACAGGCCTCCGGTTGGGGATGGCTTCAGGGGCGTCGGTGGGTTTCCGCGCTGCTGATCGCGGGGTTGCTCCTCGCTTTGCTCTTCGGGGGAGGGACGCTGGGGGTGCGGGCGGCTGAAGCCAGCCTCCCGGGCGATCCCCTTTACGGGCTCAAGTTGTGGAAGGAGTCCCTCGAGCTGGCCTGGGCGGAGTGGCAGGGGGATCCCCTCCCGGTGCTGGTGGGCCAGCTGGAGCGGCGTTCCGAGGAGATCGAGGCGCTGCAGCGACAGGGCCGCCCCATGCATCCGGCGGCCCTGCAACGCTCCGCCCGTTTGCTGGTTCGGCTGGTCATCCTGGCCGAGCGCCATCCGGACCATCCGCTTCTCCGGCGGCGCGCCCTGCAGGCCATCGAACGGCATCAGGCGGTCCTCCTGGCCCTGCGCGATCGGGTTCCCCCGTCGGCCCGCCCGGCCCTGGAACGGGCCCTGGAACGGGCGAATCGGGCCCGGGAGGTTCTTTCCTCCACCGTTCCCGCTCGCCCTTCGCCCGTTCCTCCCCCCAAATCGCCTCCCCGAGGGCCCGGGCGCTGACCCCTTGGGGGCGGAGCGGAGCATTGAAGGTGCCCTGCTCGGCCTCTAAAAGCGCTGGGGAAACGCATGGCCGAACGTCTTCTGGGGGGTCTCTTGCTGGTCTCCGCTCGCATGGCGCCAGGGAAGCTCTGTGAACCGGGCCTCCTTTCTTCGCAAAATCTTCTATGCCCCGAAGGAAAGCCGTCCCGATTGGGAGATGACAGGCCTTCCTTCTCAGTCGGCGAGCCCGTGGGCTCCCTCTATCCCCCTGATTCCCTCATACAGAAAAGGGGGGTAGCTTCACCGCCTCCCCCACCCCTTCTATAGAGCGGCAACCCCTCCTGGCGTTTGCTGCACAAGTCTTGATCGATTCTGATTGATACTTGACAGCTCAATCAAAATCGATTAAGATAAGCGCAGGAGATGCTCATGCGGGCGGCTCGGCGGGAGCAGATCCTGCAGATTCTAAGCGAGCGGTCCTTTGTTACGGCCGAGGAGCTGGCCCGGCTGACGGGGGCTTCCCTGCCGACGATCCGTCGGGATCTGCAGGTCCTGGCGGAGGAGGGATTGATCGTCCGCACCCGGGGTGGAGCCTCCCTGGGCACGCCCGGGATCGGCCACGAGATCCCTTATTTGACGCGGGCCCGGGTTCAGTTGCCGGAGAAGCGGGCCATTGCCCGCGCGGCGCTGGATTTCGTTCGCGAGGGCGATGTGATCGCTCTGGATGTGGGTTCCACGACGTTCGAGCTGGCCCGTCTCCTCCGACCCCGTCGGAACCTCACGGTCTTCACGGCATCCGTCCCCATCGCGCAGTTGCTGGCCAACACGGAGATCTCCGTGTTTCTCCTGGGCGGCCAGCTGCGGAAGAAAGAGCTTTCGATCGTCGGCCCTCTTGCATTGCGGATGGCCGCGCAATTCCACTATGACCGCTTCTTTATGGGAGTGGCTGGTCTGGATCCTGAAGCCGGATGCACGGATTTCAGCCTGGATGATGTGGAGGTGAAGAAGGTCTTTCTGGAACGGTCCCGCGAGATCATTGTCCTCGCCGATCACACCAAGCTGGGCCATGTTTCCTTCACAGCCATTTGTCCTGTCCAGCGGGTGCACCGGGTGATCACCGATGCCGGGGCGGATCCGCGGGTGATTGCCCGGCTGCGGGAACTCGGTGTTGAGGTGCGGGTGGTGCCGGTTATGGAGGATCGGACCACAGCCCGACGCGGGCACACGGTGCACCAGCTGTAAAGCCCACACATCGATCGCTGAAATTCCCAAAGCAGGAGCCATCGGATGTCCTGGTTGCGGGAGGTCTTTGGGGTTTCCAAGCCGGTCATCGGTATGGTGCATCTTCCGGCCCTGCCTGGGGCTCCTCTCTACGATGCGGAAAAGGGGATGGAGGGGATCCTGGAATGGGCCCGGCGGGATTTGCAGGCCCTTCAGGAAGGCGGAGTTGATGCAGTGATGTTCTGCAACGAAAACGATCGGCCGTATACCCTGCGGGCCGATCCGGCGACGGTGGCGGCGATGGCCGCCGTGGTGGGGCGATTGCGCAACGAGATCCGGGTGCCCTTCGGGATCGATATCCTGTGGGATCCCTTCGCTGCGCTGGCCGTTGCCCATGCCACAGGCGCTCGGTTCGTGCGGGAGGTCTTCACAGGCGTTTATGCCAGCGATATGGGATTGTGGAGCCCCTCGGCGGGGGAGGTCTTGCGTTACCGTCGGGCGATCGGCGCGGAGGGGGTTCGGCTGCTTTTCAACATCAACGCCGAGTTCGCCGCCCCTGTGGGGAGCCGGCCGCTGGCGGAGGTGGCCCGCTCGGTGGCCTTCTCCAGCCTCCCCGATGCGATCTGTGTCTCAGGGCCCATGACCAGCACGCCGGTGCGGGCGGAGGACCTGCGGGCAGTGAAGGAGGTGGTGGGATCGATCCCGGTGTTCATCAACACCGGTGCCCGTCACGACAACATCGCGGATCTGCTGCCCCTCGCCGATGGGGTGATCGTGGGGTCCAGCCTGAAAGTGGATGGGATCACCTGGAATCCGGTGGATCCGGAACGGGTGCGGTCGTTCATGGCGATCGTGCGGCGGCTCCGGGCAGAAGGGTGAGATCGATGGCGCGGGTAAAGGTGGAAGGCCTGACCAAACGCTTCGGCCGGGTGGTCGCGGTCCAGGATTTCACGCTGGAGGTGGAGGAGGGGGAGCTGGTCTCTCTCCTGGGGCCATCCGGCTGTGGCAAGACCACGGTTCTGCGGTGTATCGCGGGGTTCGAGCGGCCGGATGCCGGCCGCATCATCGTGGACGGCCAGGTGCTCAACGAGGTCCCTCCGGAGCGGCGAAACATCGGGATGGTCTTCCAGACCTATGCTCTCTTCCCGCATATGACGGTAGCCGACAACATTGCCTTCTCCCTGATGATCCGGGGCCGTCCTCGGGAGGAGCGGGAGCGTGTGGTGAAAGAGATGTTGAGCCTGGTCCATCTGGAGGGCATGGAGGATCGCTATCCCCATCAGCTCTCCGGCGGCCAGCGACAGCGGGTTGCCCTGGCCCGGGCGCTGGCGATGCGCCCCAAGGTGCTGCTCCTGGACGAACCCCTATCCGCTCTGGACGCCAAGATCCGGGAGGAGCTGCGAGGGGAAATCCGGCGAATCCAGAAGACGCTGGGGATCACAACGCTTTATGTCACCCATGATCAGGAAGAGGCACTGGCCCTCTCGGATCGGGTGGTGGTGATGAATATGGGGCGGATCGAACAGGTAGGGACCCCGGCGGAGATCTACAACGCGCCGCGGACGCCCTTTGTGGCCATGTTCGTCGGGACAATGAACCTTCTGCCGGGTCGGCTGGAATCGGATGGGCGATTTGTCTGGAAGGGAGTCGCCTTCCAGATCCATCGGGGGGCGGAGATCCACAGGGGGCAGGAAGTTTACCTGGCCCTCCGGCCAGAGCGTTTGAAGGTCGCCGCCAGTCCCGATCAGATCCCCCCTGGTCATAACCGGATCCCCGGTCGCGTGGAATGGATAACCTTCTTGGGTCCGATCGGCCGTTTAACTCTCCGAAGCGATGGGGAAACACTGCTGGCGGATCTCTCCTCTGATGAGGCGGCTCGATTTTCTGTTGGCGCGACGGTCTGGATTCATTTCCATCCGGAATCGGCTCATCTGGTGCCGAAGGAGCCGGAGCGATCATGACGGCTTTTGGGTTTAAGGGGCCGGATGGGGGGCTTGGGGATGCCTTTGAGCGCTGGCTCCCTGATCTGAAAGCGGCGGGTTTCTCATGGATCGAGGTCCGCGCCCCTGAGGGACCGGATCCGGTTTGGGAAGCGCGATTGCGCGAGTGGCAGGAACGGCACGGATGGTCGCTGTCCGTGCACGGCCGTTTCTTTGGGGTGAATCTGTCCAGCCCTAACGCGCGGGTGCGTCGGGCCGCGGTAGAGGTGGCCTGGGAAGATTTGATGTTCGCGGCGCGGATTGGGGCTCAGCGGTTGAATCTCCACGCGGGAGATGTGAACTGGTATGACGTCCCGCCACCGGATCATCCGGATTATTCCTGGATGATCCAGGAGCTGAATCGACTGCGCGCTCAGCACCTGCGGGCGGTCACCCTTTCTCTGGCAGAGATCGGGGAGAAGGCCTGGACTGTTGGCGTCGAGGTGGTGGTGGAGAACCTTTACAAGCCCTGGGAGCTGCTGCGGACACCAGAAGAGGTCCGGGGGTTCTTTGAGTCCCTGGATCCATCCGTGGGCTTCACATTGGATACCGGTCATGCCTTGCTGGCAGGATGGCCCCCGGTTACTTTCCTCCACGCTTTGAACAGCCGGGTCCGCCATTTCCATCTTCATTGGAACGACGGCGCGTTCGATGTCCATGATTTCCCGGATCTTTCTGAGGCTTCTATGCAGGAGCTCCTGCGATCGATCGGGCGGATTACCCCTTGGGCCACGCTGGTGATTGAAATTGTGCCTGGCTCGCCCAAGGGGGCGATCGAGCGGTTCTTAGAATGGCCAGCTCGGGCGAAGGAGCTTCTCATAGCTTGAGCACAAATTTGCATAAAAAGGAGGTTGCCATGCGTTCTAAGGGGATCGTTTTGGGAATGGTTCTGATGCTCCTGCTGGCGGCCTGTGCGCCGGCTGCTACGCCCACTCCGACGGCAGCGCCCCCGGCTCCGCCTACGCCTGTCCCGGCCACGCCCACCGCAGTCCCGCCCACTCCGACGAAGACTTTGGAGCAGATGTCGTTTGAGGAGCGGATCACCTTCCTGGCTGAGAAGGCCAAGGCGGAGGGCGGGGTGATTAATTCCTACGGGATGCCGGAGATCTGGGCTAACTATGGCGGGATCTTTGCCGAGTTCAAGAAGCGCTTCGGGATCACCCAGCAGGACATTGACATGGGGAGCTCCGTGGTGCTGGCGCGCATGACGGAGGAGGACGCCAGCAAGAACGATGTCGCTGATCTCAAACCGGCCTTTGCCGCCGAGCTGGCCAAGCGAGGCCTCACGGCAGATTATAAGGTTTCCTGCTGGGACAAGCTTCCGGAGGGGCAGAAGGGACAGGATCCGAATACGGGCTCTGTCTGGTACGTGGGCTACAAGGGCACCCTGGGCTGGATTGTGAATACCAATCTGATCAAGACGATCCCGCGGTCCTGGAAGGAGCTGGAGAATCCCGAATACAAGAACATGATCGGGTATCTGGATCCACGCGCCACAGGCACCGGCATCAACACGGTGGAGGCCGCTGCCTATGCGGTGAGTGGGGATCCTTACAACTATAAGGCCGGTGCGGAGTTCCTGGGCCGGCTTCACAAGATGGGGCTGGTGGCCAGTGTGGATCCCAAGGTTACGGTAGATAAGTTCCAGCGAGGCGAGATCGGGATCCTTATTAATTTCGATTACAACCTTCTGAAATGGAAGGAGGAGCTGGGCGTCCCCAGCGAGGTGGTGATCCCGGCGGATGGGACGGTCGCCAGCGGGGGCGGCGTGATCATCGCGAAGAACGCACCGCACCCATACACGGCTCGTCTGTTTATGGAGTTCCTGCTCTGTGGGGATGGCCAGAAGCTCTACGCCCAGGCCTTCGTCACCCCCATCAACCCGGAGGTTCAGATTCCGCCCGAGGTGGCAGCCAAGTTCCCGCCCAAGGAGGCATACGCCAAGGTGGTGATGATTGATTACGCCAAGGACGCGGCTATCTCGGAGGATCTGAAGAAGGCGTGGGCGGAGGCTACGGGAGCTCAGTAAATGAGCGCACCTTCGGTGGAGGGCTTCCTCAGTGCACCATACACGGGAGTTACGTGGTCGATTGCTGCTTGAGGGCCGAGCGGAGCTCTTCAGGCACTCCGCTCGGCCCCACCTCCCGGTCCTCTCCGGGACCAGATAAGGGTAGTTAGTTGGGTTTTGGGTGAAGAGGAAAGCGAGGAAGGCAAACAACGCAAGTCCTGAAACTATTCTCCTGTGCTGCGCCAGGCCCAGGGCTTAGGAATTTGTGCTGGAGAGAACGATGTCGGATATCACCGTGACTGTAGTTCGCAAGCCGATGGAGCGGCGGGGGGTGGCGTGGCTGGCCTCCTTCTTGCGGGCTGAGGTGCTGCTGTTGCTTCCCTTCCTGTTTTTCCTGGGCCTGTTTGAGGTCTATCCCCTGATCAACATGGCCATCCGGAGCCTGTTTGACACAAATGGGACCTTTACCTTTCAGAATTACATCAATGTGTTCACCAAACCTCAATTTCGATTGGCGATCCGGAACAGCATCCTTTTCGCTTCGGCGGCGAGCCTGGTTGGGGGGATTGTGGGAACCTTCGTGGCGGCCCTGGCCGTCCGGCTGCCCTCACGCTGGCGCAACTTCCTGCTCTCCCTTTATGCCCTTCCTATGACCCTTTCCGGACTGGTCGTGGCCTTTGCTTTTATTGTCCTTCTGGGCCGCAATGGCGTGCTCAATTTGATCGTCCGCCGGGCTTTTGATCTTCCTCCTACGGTGTATTTCAACCTATATGACTGGCCGGGCATCGTGATGGTTTATGCCTTCTTCCAGATCCCCCTGATGACGCTGAGCATGGCCGCCGTGTTCGAGAACCTGGATCCCAGTTTAATTGAGGCGGCTCGCAATCTGGGTGCCCGGCCGTGGCAGGTCTGGCGGTATGTGGTGATACCGGTGCTTCTGCCGGGTTTCCTGGCGGGTATGAGCATTCAATTCGCCGGGATGATGGGGGCATTTGGAACGGTCCTGGCCCTGGTGGGAATGGCCAAGAATCTGCTTTCCCTTCAGATTTACTCTCACGCTTCGGAATCCACCTACAACCTTCCCCAGGCTGGGGCCCTGGCCGTTGTGCTCATCTCCATCACCGGGTTCGCTCTGGCCCTGTTGAGCTGGGGGGCCCGGCGGCTGGCGCGGAGGGGGACATGATCCGGTGGATTCTGTTTGTGTTCCTGGTGCTTTATATCGTCGTTCCGATGTTGATGCCGGTGATCTTCTCCTTCAGCTTGTTCTGGCAGGATATCCTGCCTCAGGGGTTCACCCTGCGGTGGTATGAGGCCATCCTTACGCGCCCTGCCAATTATGAGGCTCTGCTGGTCTCGCTGACCGTGGCTTCGAGCGCGGTTCTCCTGAATGTCCTGATTACTGTCCCTGCCGCATACGCCCTGAACCGGATGACGTCGAAATGGGGGCAACGCCTGCGGGAGGCGGCGATGATCCTGCCCTTGATCTTCCCCCCACTGGTGGTGGGCACCGCCCTTCTGCAGGCGTTCACCCGTCCTCCTCTGGCGCTCACCGGGACGCTCTGGATGGTGATCATCGCTCATACTATCCTGGGCTTCCCCTTCATGTTTCGCATCGTCCTGGCTGCTTTTCAGACCATCGATGAGCGGACCCTCAGCGAAGCGGCGGCCAGCCTGGGCGCCAACCTGTGGCAGCGGATGCGTTACGTGCTGATCCCCAACGTTCTGCCCGGAATTCTCTCCGGCGCCCTCCTGGTCTTCGCCATCAGCATGGGGGAGTTCGAGGTGACGTCCATGGTCGCCGGGTTTACGGCCCAAACGCTCCCCCTGCGCCTCTTCCAGCAGATCCGCAATGATATGCGGGTGGCTTCCGCCATCACGGCGTTCCTGAT
The DNA here is from genome assembly GCA_002898735.1 of Candidatus Thermoflexus japonica. GTDB lineage: Bacteria > Chloroflexota > Anaerolineae > Thermoflexales > Thermoflexaceae > Thermoflexus > Thermoflexus japonica. The sequence continues at coordinate 26,854 of BEHY01000011.1, read as the reverse complement.
TTATGTGTCCTTCCTTTCCTTTATGCTGATGAGCTACCTGGGAGCGCGGATGCGCCGTCTCCGGGCCCTTTGATTCAGCGGTCCTGAGCCTGTTCAAAACCCGTCGGCGTAAAAAAGCGAGGAAAGGAGGTGGGAGATGTTCCGTCGTGTCACTGGGTTTGTTATCGTGCTGGGGATGCTCGCGTCCTGGCTGTTCGGATGCCGGCCGGCTGCCCCTTCTCCAGTCACACTGACCATCATTATGGAGCAGGTGCCGGATACCGATGTCATCCGCAAGCTTCTGCCGGATTTCGAGAAGGAGAATCCGGGGATCAAGGTGGTTATCGACGCTATGCCTTATGATGCGATGCGGGATAAAATCCTTGCCTCGTTTATGGCCCCCAAGGCGACTTACGATGTGATCATTGTGGACAATCCATGGATGGACGAGTTCGTCGCCGGCAATTTCCTCGAGCCTCTGGACGATCGGATCAGGGGGGTCCCCGACTACGATTTCGAGGATTTCGTGAAGCCGGTGCGGGACATCGGGGTTGTGGGCAGTAAGATCTATGGCATCCCCTTTTATAACTACGCAGTGGGCCTGATTGTGCGCCAGGATCTCTTCGACGACCCCGCTTATCGAGACGCCTATCAGAAGAAATACGGGAAGCCGCTGGCCCCGCCGACCACGCTGGAGGACTACGTTCGGATCGCTCAGTTCTTCAAGGAGCAGAGCGGCGGGAAGATCTACGGGGCAGCGATGCAGCCTCAGCGGGGCTATAAGGTCTTCGAGGAGTGGAAGAACTGGCTTTATGCCGCGGGAGGGAACCTCCTGGACGATCAGGGAAAGGTGATCCTGGATCGTCCGGAGGCTGTTCGGGCGCTGGAGCTTTACATCGAGATGTATAAAACGGCTGCTCCCCCTAACTCATTGAACTGGGGGTTTGATGAAGCCCTTCGGAGCATGGCGGCCGGAGAGGCAGCCACGATGATGAGCTACAACTGGATGCTGCCGACGCTGAACAACCCTCAGGGGCCGGCGGGCAATCTGGCCGGGAAGTTCGCGCTGTATGAGGTCCCCGGCGGCAAGGCGGTGCTGGGTGCCTGGCACTGGGCCATCCCGCGCAATGCGCCAAACAAGGACGCTTCCTGGCGCTTCATCTCGTGGGTGACCTCGAAGCGGATTGAGAAGCAGCGGGTGATCCTGGGCGGGGCGCCCGTTCGGGTGAGCGCGATGAAGGATCCGGAGGTCTGGCAGAAGGGCTTCGGCCAGAGCTACTATGAGACGGTGCTGAAGATCCTGGAGGATGCAGAACCCCTGGCCCGTGGCCCCAAGGCGGAGGAGATCATTCAGGTGGTGGGCACAGAGCTGAATGCGGCGGTGGCCGGTGAAAAAACCGCGGAGCAGGCCCTCAGGGACGCCGCCGCTCAGGTCCGCCGTATCCTGGGCCAGTGAGTCGAAGCGCGGGGGAGGCGATTCGGGCAGCCTCCCCCGGACTATTCTTTCGAAGGTGGAGGCGGGATGGGACATCGGGACCGACGGCTGGGCCGCCGCATGGTTCTGCCTCTGATCCTGTTGTTGCTCGCTGTGCAGGGCTATCCGATGGCCTTCGCCGTGTATATCTCGGCGCACGATTACCGGCTCACCGCCCTGAGCGAGATCCGCTGGGTTGGGCTGGAGCAGTATCGAGGGCTGCTGGGCAATTCCTCTTACTGGACTGCGATGAAGAACACTCTGGTTTTCGTGTTCGGCGCGGTGGGCCTGGAGCTCCTCCTGGGCTTCCTTCTGGCTTATCTCCTCTGGCGGCCGGTGCCCGCGCAGAATCTCTTCCGGGCGATTCTGCTGACGCCCATGTTCGTCACTCCTATCGCGGTCGGCCTGATGTTCCGGTTCCTGCTCAACAATCAGCTTGGGATCATACCGGTCTGGTTACGATCCCTGGGACTGGAGATCGACTGGTTTGGCCCTGATCTCGCGCTCTTCTCCCTGATCCTGATCGATGTGTGGCAATGGACCCCGCTGATGGTGCTGCTGCTCCTGGCGGGGCTGGAGGCCCTGCCTGTGGAGCCTTTCGAGGCGGCGCGGGTGGATGGCGCATCGGAGCTTCAAATTATCCGACACTTAACCATTCCCCTTATCCGCCCGGTGATGCTGGCGGCGATCCTGATCCGGATGCTGGATGCCTTTCGTGTGTTTGAGTATGTATACGCCATCACGAGGGGCGGGCCGGGGGAGCGCACGGAGACGATTCTGTTCCACATCTACCGGGTCGGCTTCCTGTATTTCCGATTGGGAGAGGCGGCGGCGATGGCCATTACGCTTGCGCTGGTGATCTTTGTCCTCGTGGTGCTTCTTTTCCGCATCCTGCGGCGTCAGGAGGCGCTGACATGACCGGGCTGGCTCGTGGCATCGCTGTAAAGGCCACACCGGCCCGCGGGATCCTGCGCTGGGGTCGGCGATGGCCCGTCCTTTTTCGATTCAGCACGCTCTCCATCGCCGCGGTGGCCGTCCTGTTCCCCTTCCTGTGGATTTTCCTGTCCTCCTTGAAGCCGCCGGTGGAGCTGAGCCGTCCTTCTCTTTTCGGGTTCGAGCCAACTGGTGTGAACTGGTCAGAGGTCTGGTTGAACTCCCCCTTCGCCCGCTATTTCCTGAACAGCGTGATCGTGGGCGGGCTCACCGTGATTGTTTCCCTGATCGTCGGGGCGCCTGCCGCCTACGCTTTCTCGCGCTTTGGGATCGGGGGAACGGGGCTGCGCTTTCTGATCCTGGCCGCCCAAATGATGCCGCCGGCGCTTTTCATCATTCCCTTTTTCCTGATGGCTTACTATGTTGGGCTTCTGGATACGGTCTGGGCGGTGGCCGTCGCCCATCTCACATTCATCGCGCCTCTTGTGACGTGGTTTCTGATCGGGTTCTTTGAGGATGTGCCGCGGGATCTGGAGGAGCAGGCGATGGTGGATGGTTGCACGCGATGGCAGGCCTTCGTTCGGGTTGTCCTGCCGGCCGCCCGTCCGGGCCTGGCTGCCGCCGGGCTTTTCGCCTTCATCATGTCCTGGAATGAAATGTTTTACGCCCTGATGCTGGCAGGTGGGCATTCCAAGACATTGCCGGTGGCGATCGCTGGCTACTGGACCTTCCGGGGAGTGGATATGGGGAAGATGTCCGTGGCGATTACCTCAGCGGTGATCCCCGTGATGATTGCCTCCTTTTTTGTGCAACGTTATCTGGTGCGCGGCCTGGGAGGAGGCGCTCTGAAAGGATGATCGGGAGGTCAGCGATGGCGCGTTTCGCCATGGGAATCGATGTGGGAACCAGTGGGGTGAAAGGGGTTCTGATCGAGCCGGGCGGGGAGCTGGTGGCGGAGGCCTATGCTCCCCATGATCTCCGTTCTCCTCACCCGGGATGGTCCGAAGAGGACCCGACGGACTGGTGGCGGGGGGTGGTTTCCGTCTGCCGGCAGCTTCTTGCGGATCGGGATCCACGGGAGGTGGCCGTGGTCGGATGCAGCGGGATGGTACCTGCCCTCGTCTTGCTGGACGAGGAGGGGAACCCCCTGCGCCCTGCCATCCTCCAGAATGATGCGCGGGCGGTGGAAGAAATCGAGTGGCTCCGCCGGAACCTGGATCAGGAGCAGCTTTTCGCCCGGACAGGCGGTTACACCAATCAGCAACATGTCGGCCCCCGCCTGATGTGGATCCAGCGACATGAGCCGGAGGTGTGGCGCCGCACCCGCCGCGTCCTGGGATCTTATGACTATATCGCTCACCGGCTGAGCGGGGCGTGGTCGCTGGAGATCAACTGGGCGGTGGAAAGCGGCCTGTTTGATATCTATCAACGGACATGGGATGGGATGCTCTTGCAGGCCAGCCATCTGCGTGAAGACCTTTTCCCGCCCGTGCGCTCTCCTATAGAGATCGTGGGCGAGGTGACACGGGAGGCCGCAGAGGTGACAGGCCTGGCTCCGGGCACGCTGGTGGTGGCCGGGAGCGCGGATCACGTCGCCTCCGCGCTGGCCGCTGGTCTTCGAGAGCCCGGGGATCTGTTAATCAAGTTTGGGGCCGCAGGGGACATCCTGTATTGCCTGGACCGTCTGGAGACCCATCCCCAGCTCTACATTGATTATCACGATATCCCGGAGCGTTATCTGTTGAATGGGTGTATGGCGGCTTCTGGCTCTCTGGTGAAATGGTTTGTTACTCAGGTGCTGGGGGAGGAGGGAGGCTCCGCAACTTACCGCCGGTTAGATGAGGAGGCCGCAGCTGTCCCGCCGGCTTCCGACGGGTTGATTGTCCTGCCCTATTTCCTTGGGGAGAAGACCCCGCTTTTCGATCCGGAAGCCCGGGGGATTTTCTTTGGGCTTACCCTGAGCCACGGCCGAGGCCATATGTTTCGCGCCATCCTCGAGGCGGTGATCTATGGATTCCAGCACCATCTGGAGATCCTGCGGGAACGCGGTTATCCCATCCGACGGGTACTGGCCACCGATGGCGGGGTGCGCAGCGAGCTGTGGCGACAGATCGCTGCGGATGTTCTGGGGCTCCCGGTGGAAGCTCATCCCGGGCATCCCGGCTCGGCCCTGGGAGTGGCTTTCGTGGCCGGGATGGGCGCTGGCCTGTTCCAGGATTGGGCGGAGATCGAGGCCTTTGCGGGCCCAGCTTACTGGAATGAGCCGAATCCGGAATCCCATCAGCGGTATCAGGAGGCCTATCGCCTTTATCGAGACCTTTACGAGGCGCTCAAACCGCTTTTCCCTCGCGCGGGTCGGCTGTCCGGAGGGTAAAACCCCTGAGTGGGAGTTATGCACTCGGTTCCTTTGGGTGGCCTTTTAATTCAGAACGGGCACCATGAGGGGGAGGAATGATCTTTCTCTCACCCTGAACATGTAACTTTCTTCCCAGGAGGCATATCATGGGGCGCCTGGATGGACAGGTCGCGGTGGTAACCGGCGCAGGAACCGGGATCGGGGCGGCCATCGCCCGAACCCTGGCTCGAGAAGGGGCCTATGTCGCGGTGACGGATATTAACGAGGAGGGGGCCCGTCAGGTTGCGGAGGAGATCCGCCAGTCCGGTGGGGTCGCGGAATCCTGGCGTCTCGATGTCACCAGGAAAGCGGACAACGTCGCGGTGATGGATGCGGTGGTCGCCAAATGGGGACGCCTGGATATTGTCTGCCCGAACGCTGGGGTTTCCACAATGAACTGGGCGAAGGATCTCACGGAGGAGGAGTGGGATTACAATTTCAATGTAAACACGAAAGGGGTGTTCTTCACCTGCCAGGCGGCCATTCCCCACATGATCCGCCAGGGCGGCGGTCGTATCATCATCACGGCGTCTATGGCCGGCCATCGCGCCGTCCCTTTGCTGGCCCACTATGCGGCCTCCAAGTGGGCGGTGATCGGCTTTGGCCTCAGTTTGGCCGTGGAAGTGGGCAAGTATAATATCAAGGTCAATCTGATCTGCCCGGGATTCGTCCGCACATCGATGCAGGAGCGTGAGATTGTGTGGGAGGGACAGCTGCGGGGGATGGATCCGGAGGCGGTGCGCGCGGAGTATGTGAGCAAAACCCCGCTGGGACGGATTGAGGAACCGCAGGATGTGGCCAACGCCGTGCTGCTGTTGTGCCTTCCCGAGGCGGATTTCATCACCGGCGCGGTTCTGGATGTGACGGGCGGAGCTCACCTCACTTAGCGCTTTATCCTGATGTCATATCTGGTGCGAATGGGCTCTCCCCCTTGGGTGGGGGCGCTGAAAGCGCCCCCACTCGCGTGGATTTGGAGGCCATTCGTCCCTTTCAAGGATGGACGCAGTCCATATCTGGCATTCATCGCTGGGTCCAGCATTTCCACGGTGGTTTGCATAGGATAACCTGGGGCTTGTTGTTCTACGTAGTTCCAGGATTGAGATGCGGCGATGGGCGATCTTCGCGGATACATTGAACCGATCGGGATCTCGCTGGGGATCGGGCTGCTGATCGGGCTGGAGCGGGAATGGGCGCATAAAGATGTGGGGTTGCGCACCTTCGCGCTGGCGGCGCTGGCCGGATGCCTCGCCTGGCTGATCCACCCCGTGGCCGCCTTCCTGGTCCTGGCTGCGGCGATCGCCCTGGTGAGCATCCTCAACATCCGCAGCCTGCTGGTGGACCGCTCCCTGGAGATGACGACCTCGGTGGCCCTGCTGGTGACGCTGCTCCTGGGCATCGTGGTCGCGCAGGGATATTTCCTGGTGGCGGCGGCCACCGCGGTGCTGGTGACCATGCTGCTGGCCTGGAAGGCGGAGCTGGTCCGATTCACGGTGGGGCTCTCCCTGGAGGAGCTTCGCTCCATCGTGCTCTTCGGCGTGCTGACGCTGGTGATCTATCCCCTGCTGCCGGAGGGCCTGCCTCCGACGGTGGACCCCATGGGCCTGGTCAACCTGCGGGCGGCGTGGCTGGTGGTGGTGATCCTCTCGGCCATCGGGCTGGTGAACTACGCGCTGCTGCGGCTTTACGGCGCCCGGGGGATCCATTTCACCGGGATCCTCGGGGGGCTGGTGAACAGCACGGCGACGGTTTCCGAGCTGGCCCGGCGGTGTCGGGGGCAGGAGGAGAAGGCGCTGGATCTGGCCCTGGAAGGGATGCTGCTGGCCAACATCGCCATGATGGCTCGCAACGGCCTGATCCTGGGGATCTTCGCGCCGGCCGCGCTGCTCCACGGCTGGCTGGCGGTGGGGCTGATGGCCGGGCTCACCGGGTTGATGGCGCTTCGGATCCTGTGGCGGAATCAGAATTCCCCGGCCCCGGCCATCCGGCTGGCTTTCCCCTTTTCCCTCCGCCACAGCCTCCTTTTCGGAACCTTCTACCTGGTCATCCGGGCAGCGGTGGTGCTGGCGGATCGCTTCCTGGGGCCCGGAGGGTTTATGGTGGCGACGTTCCTGGGCGGGCTGGTGAGCAGCGCCTCGACGGCGGCGGCGGCCGCGACCCTCGCGGCCCAGGGGCAGATCTCCATGGAAGCCGCCGGGCTGGGGGTGGTGCTGGCTTCCATGGCCAGTCTGCTCTTCCACATCCCAATGGCTCGGCTGGGCGGGTTGCAGGGGCCATGGCTGCGTCGCCTGGGATGGGTTTCCCTCCTCACGGTCCTGGTGGGGATCCTGGGTCTGGCCATAGAGGGGTGGATGGGGTAGGCGCTGTGCGATCGGCCTCTTCCTAAGGGCTTTTGAGGCCGCGAAGGCGACCGAAGGTGCCCCCTCCCCAGAACTATTCTCTCTCCCCGCCCTGAGGCTCCTGGGGTCTCAGGGCGGGGCTATTCGACCTCCCGAACTGGGCGCCCAGCGACGGAAGCCTTATCCTTTATCCGGGATAAGCCCGGGCTTTCAGCAAAGCGAAGTGGTCCATCGGGCCGTAAGCGCCCCGGCCGAGTTTGAAGGCCCGGGAGGCCTGGAGGAGCGCCGTCAGATAATCTTTCGCCTGACGGATGGCCTCCAGGGGCGGAAGGCCTTTCGCCAGCCCCGCCGCGATGGCGGAGGCAAAGGTGCACCCTGTTCCATGGGTGTTCACGGTGTCCACCCGCGGGGCGTCCAGCTCATAGAAATCCCGCCCGTCGAACGCGATGTCCACGCTGTGATCATCTCCCTCCAGGTGGCCGCCTTTCACCACCACCCAGCGCGGCCCCATCCCGTGGATGATCCGGGCCGCCTCCCGCATGTCCGCCCGGCTCCGGAGATCCCGCCCCACCAGCGCTCGCGCCTCGTGGAGGTTCGGGGTGACCACCATCGCCAGGGAGAGGAGATGACGGATCAGCGCGTCCTGGGCCTCCGGGCGGAGCAATGGATCCCCGCTCTTGGCCCGCATCACCGGGTCGACCACCAGACGCTCCACGCGGTATTCCCGCAATTTCTGGGCGACCACCTCGATGATGGCTGCGTTCGCCAGCATTCCGGTTTTCACCGCATCCGCGCCGATGTCGCCCAGCACCGAGTCGATCTGGGCCGCCACGAACTCCGGGGGGAGTTCGAAGACCGCCTGCACGCCCTGGGTGTTCTGGGCGGTGAGGGCGGTGAGCACGCTCATGCCGTAAACGCCCAGAGCGCCGAAGGTCTTCAGGTCGGCCTGGATGCCCGCTCCTCCGCCGGAGTCCGATCCGGCGATCGTCAGGGCACGAGGCAAGGTCGTCATCGCCACCCTCCTGATTCAGGTCTGAAGGTTCCCTCAGCCGTAGATCTCTCCGGAATCCAGAGGCCCTGCGAGGGGACCCATAGCATCAGCCCGGATCCCCCTCGGGGCGCTTCTTCCGCTCTGCAAGCGCCTCATCCACGGCCTGTCGCAGGGCGCGGGCCGCGGCCGCCGGATCGGGTGCCTGGGTGATGGCGGAGATCACCGCCACCCCAGCTGCTCCCATGCGGATGCACGCAGCGGCGTTCTCCGGGGTCACCCCGCCGATGGCCACCACCGGAAGCCGGGTGGAGCGGACGACGGCCGCCAGCCCCTCCAGTCCGATGAGAACCGGGTTCGCCCTGGAGGCGGTGGGGAAGACGGAGCCGGATCCCAGATAGTCGGCGCCGGCGGCTTCCGCTGCCTGAGCCTGCGCGGGGGTGCGGGCGGAGACCCCGATGAGGGCTTGTGGGCCCAGAAGGTGCCGCGCGACCTCCGGCGGAAAATCCTCCTGGCCCAGGTGGACGCCGTCGGCATGGAGGGCCATGGCCACGTCGACGCGGTCGTTGATGAGGAAAGGAACCCCATACCTCCGACAGAGCGCCCGCAGGGCCTCCCCCAGCTGCATCATCTCCCGCAACGGCCCGGACTTCCAGCGCAGCTGCAGAGCGGTGACCCCCCCGCCAAGGGCCGCTTCCGCGATCTCCAGCGGCGATCGTCCGGAGGTGAGCGCCGGGTCCAGAACGAGGTAAACCCGCAGGTCGAGCGACATTTTATGGACTCCCTCAGGGGCGATCTTCCATGGGGAGGAATGGAGGGGCGCACGAAGCAGACCTGTGGCGACCGTCCCTCCGCCGGCATGACCCGGATCAGGTTCGATGGGTCGGCGCCGGGGCCGGCCTCCGGCCGGCAGGGCGCCCTCTCAGCCCGCTTCCCCGCGGACTCCCCACGTCGCCCCGAAGTTCTGTCGTTACTGTAATGCAGCGAGGCGCAGCCTGTCAAGTTGGCGCTGTCGAGGATGTTGCCCGCATCGAACCGGTGGAGGCCGGGCGCTTCGGGCTTTCCCGGCCTATGGACAGGGATTGAAATCGGGCCCGATCCAGATGCGGTAGGGAACCGCGGCATCCGGCTCCGGGGCGGCCTCAAAGCGGCGGGCGGGGAGCCGCAGCGCCCGCAGCAGTCGCCCCTGCTCTCCCCCGGACCCTCCTTTCAGACCGATGACCTGGGTTGGGACAGCGCTCCCGGCCAGATCGATCCGCCGGACCACCCGGAACCCTGCCTCAGCCAGCACATCCTCCGCGATGTCCCCACGATCGGGATTCCCCGTCGCGTTGATCAGTTCCACCGGCGTCCGCTGCCCGGGTTCCGGGATCGGTTCCGTCAGGAAGCGTTGCAGGTAAGGGATCGTGGCGTCCGTGGCCACATAAATCCACAGCTCCATAGGTTGCGTCACCCCGGTGGTGGGGGGCGGCAGATATAGGGTGCGGGAGGAGATCATCGTGGCATGCAGGTAGGCGTGGACGATCCGGTCCTCCGAAAGGCGCTGCCCGATCCTCCCCAGCCACACCATCTCCCCCAGGGAGAGATTGGTCTGGACAGTCTGCTGGATGGCCGGCCAGAGCTCCGGGATCCGCCAGATCCAATCCCCGGATCGGAGCTTTCGGAACATCGCCCGCAGGACCTGGTGCTGGCGGCGGGCGCGGTGGTAATCGCTGGTGGAGAGGCGGGAACGCATATACCAGAGGGCGTGCAGGCCGTCCAGATGATGCCAGCCGGGCGTGCGCAGGTCCAGGGTGCCGGTGAGGGTTGGATGATCGGGGTCAGGGAAGACCTCGTAGAGCGGGCACCGGACCAGGACGTCCACCCCACCCAGGGCATCGATGAGGCGGCGCATCCCATCGAAATCGATGGCCGCGTAGCGATCGACGGAGAGGCCGAGGTTCAACCTCAGCGTGGCGCGCAGGAATTCAAAGCCCCCCATCGGGTAGGCCGTGTTGAGCTTGTGCTCGCCCCCGTTGGGCAGACGGACCCACCAGTCACGGGGGAGGCTGACCAGGCGGGCTGAGGGTTCGTCGGGGTCAATGGAGACCAGGATCATCGTGTCGGTGCGGCTGCGGCCCTCGATGCCCCGGCGGTCCATGCCCAGCAGCAGCAGGTTGACCCGATTGGGGGGAAGGGCGAAGGCACTCCTCGCCAGGGGAGCGATCGGGGTGATCGGCAGTGGGGTCGGCGTTGCCGTGGGTTCGGGGGAAGGGGTGGGTGAGGGGATCACGGTTAACGTGGGAGAGGGAAGGGGTGTCGCTGTCTCAAAGGGCGAAGCGATGGGTGCCCGAGAGGGTGTGATGGAAGCCGTGGGCACGCGGGGAAAGGTCCATCTGCCTGCGCGAGCCAGGTGTTCCGCTCCCAGGAGCATGGCCAGGAGAACGATGAGGTGAGGAATTCGGGAACGGGCCATGGATAAGGTTCTCCCTTCCCCCTTATTTCCTGAAAGGCTGCGGGAGAGGGAACAACACCGCCTGGGATCTGGGCCGGGGGCTCAAGGTCCCCAGCCCAACTCCCGAGCCCCATAAATTGATTTTTTTCGAACGAATCTTTCCGAGCAATGGGAAGAAAGTCAGGGGTGTCGTCCGGCGATGTTTCCAGGAGTGCTGCTTACATCCGGGCCGCCCGGATCCTTCCTGCCCCGCACTGCAGGGCAACGTTGGGGGAGGAGACACTGGATCCTCGCCCCCGTAACCTTTCCTCGGTGATTTCCGACATGATAGGCGAACCCGGGTTCAGAATCCGAATAAGCGGAGGTGATCCCATGAAGAAGGTCTGGTTTGGAATCTTCCTCTTAGCGTGGCTGGGGCTCGCGCTGGCGGCCTGCACGACCCCTCCAGCGTCTGGGGAAGGGACCACCACACGCTGGGAAGGAACGGTGGAGGCGATCCTCCCCGATGGCCTCCAGGTCTCCGGCCGGCTGGTTCGCTGGACCGGCCAGACCCAGATCCTCGGGGAGATCCAGGTGGGTTCTCGGGTCGAGGTGGAAGGAATCCCGACCGGTGAGACCCTGAACGCCGCGGTGATCCGGGTTCAACCTTCCAGCGGGTCAGCGGTAGCGATGGGCGGGACGGCGGCGGGGACCTTCGTTTCCCCGCTTCCCACTCCAACCTCCCCCATCGAGTTCCGGGGCGTGGTCGAAGCCGCCCTTCCAGACGGATATCGGGTCAGCGGCCAGACGGTGATCGTGACCGCCACAACCCGGATCGAGGGCCCGGTGGCGGTGGGAGCCTTCGTAAAGGTAAAAGGGATCCTTCTGGCCGATGGTTCCGTTCTGGCTCTTCAAATCCAGGTGGAAGCCCCAGAGGCGGAGATCGAGTTGAAGGGCATGGTGGAGGCCATTCTGCCCGATGGCTACCAGGTTGCAGGACGGACCGTGATTGTGACCACCACGACCCGGATCGAGGGTCCGATCGCGGTAGGGACTTTTGTGAAGGTCAAAGGGATCGTCCAGCCTGATGGGACCATCCTGGCCTCCCGGATCCAGCGGGAGGAGGAAGAGCGGCCGGAGATCGAGTTCCAGGGGGTGGTGGAAGAGATCCTCCCGAATGGCTATCGAATCGCCGGCCACATCGTGGTCGTGACGACCACCACGCGCATAGAAGGTTCCATCACTGTGGGCGCCTTCGTGAAAGTGGAGGGAATCCCCCAGCCGGATGGGACGATCCTGGCAACCCATATTCGCCTGCAGGAGGAGGTCAGGTTCACGGGTGTGGTGGAGGCCATCCTCTCGAACGGTTACCGGGTCAGCGGGCGCACCGTGGTGGTCACGGATCTCACCAAAGTGAAGGATCCAGTTGCTGTGGGGGACTGGGTGGAGGTGAAGGGCTTCCTCCAGGGGGATGGCAGTATCCTGGCCCGCGAGATCAGGGTGAAGAAGGCCCCCAAATCCATACAGGTGGAATTCAAAGGGACGGTGGAGGAGATCCTCCCGAATGGTTACCGTGTTTCCGGGATCACGGTTGTTGTGACCACCACGACGCGGGTCGATGGTCCGATCGCGGTAGGGACCTTTGTGGAAGTGAAAGGGGTCTTCCAGCCTGACGGCTCGGTGCTGGCCCTTCACATCCACGTGGAGCGGCCGGAGCGGGAGAAGGCGGAGGTGGAATTTAAGGGAACGGTCGAGGAGCTCCTCCCGAACGGCTATCGGGTGAGCGGGCGCACGGTAGCCGTCACCACCACGACCCGGATAGATGGTCCGATCACGGTTGGGACTTTTGTGGAGGTGAAGGGGATCCTGCAGCCGGATGGCACCATCCTGGCGCTCCGGATTCATGTGGAGGACGAGGATGAGGCGAAGGGTGAGGTGGAGTTCAAGGGCGCTGTAGAGGAGATCCTGCCCGATGGCTACCGGATCGCCGGCCGGATCGTTCGGGTGGATGCGAACACGCGGATCGATGGGGCGATCACCGCTGGTGCCTTTGTGGAGGTGAAAGGGTTCGTTCAGGGCGATGGCTCTATCCGGGCGGTCCGCATCCATCTGGAGGGTGATCATAAGAACGGCGGTGGGAAGATAGAGGACGGTAAGAAGGGCGATGATGGGAGGAAGGGGGAGGAAGGCCGGAAAGGCGATGATGGGAAATCCGGGGAAGAGGACCACAAGGATCACGAGGACGACGATTAAAGCCCATCCGGCTCGAACGCTGTCGGCGCGTTTGATCTGAATCCTCCCCCCGAAGACGGGAAAGCCGGGCCGGGCGCTGAAGGGGCCTGGCCCGGCAAAGAACCGGCTTTCCGGTGGCGTCCTTCCGCCAGCGCGGATACGATGAGGGCGATCGGCGGTGGAAACCCTTCTCGAGCGGTCTGGAACGGTGGCAGACGAACGGATCCTGCTGGCGCGTGCGCGCTCCCTGGACCCCGAGGCCCTGGCCGAGTTACATGAACGATATTACCGGATGCTGTATTTCTACGTGCTCGGCCGGGTGGGGGAACGAGCGGTTGCGGAGGATGTGACCGCGGAGGTCTTCATCCGCCTCCTGGAAGCTTTCCACCAGGGACGCGGACCGGAACGCCATCTGGTGGCCTGGCTGTTCCGGACCGCTGATCATGTGGTGGCGGATCACCATCGGGCTCGTTACCGGCATCCCGAGGTCCCGCTGGAGGAAGAGTGGGGGAGCTTAAGGGAAGAGGAATGGGAAGATGTGGTGCTGCGAGAACGGGTGCGCGAAGCCCTTCACCATCTCACCCCGGACCAGCGGGCGGTGATCCTGATGCGCTTCTGGATGGATCTTCCCTTAGCCCGTATTGCCCAGGAGCTGGGGAAGAGCGTGGGAGCCGTGAAATTGCTTCAGCATCGGGCCTTAGCGGCCCTGGCGAAACGATTACGGGATCTCAGGGACGACCATGGCCAAGCGTGAAGACGTTCTGGAAGAAGCATTGCAGCAGATCCGGAGCGGGGTCCCCCTGGAGGAGGTCCTGGCCCGTTATCCGGACCTGGCTCCGGTCCTGCGCGTCATCCGGACCCTGGAAGCCGCGCGCCCTCCCGCCCCATCCCTGCGTGCGGAGCTGGCCTCCCGTACCGCCTTCCTTCAGCGTGCGGAGGCCCTGCGTTCCTCCCGTCGCCCGTGGGCCGCGGTTCTGTTCCCATGGTTGCGATACGCGCCCGCGGGAGCAGCGATCGCCGCCGTGCTTCTGATCGTCGGCATCCTCCATGTCCTGGCCCAGGGAAGCTTGCCCGGAGACCCCCTGTATGGGATCAAGCGCATGGAGGAGCAGGTCTGGCTGGCCCTGACGCTGGACCCGGTGGAGCGGCGTCTGGTGGAGGGAACTCTGACGGCCCGCCGCTGGGAGGAATACCAGAGGCTTGCCCAGCGATGGGGCTCCGGGACAGTGACCTGGGAGGGCCGGATCGAAGCCCTCGAGGGGACGGTCTGGCGTATCGGGGGCGTGCCCGTGGAGATCTTCCCCGGAACGGAGATCCTGGGGCCCGCAGCCCCGGATCAGAAAGCCCGGGTGACCGCCTTTCTGGGACCGGAAGGGCAGCTGATCGCCCTGCGCATCCAGGTGTTCTCCGGGACCCCTGCGCCGACGTTCGAGCCGACCGGGACGCCACCGGAAACCCGGACGGAGACCCCCACGCCGGTTCCGACGCGGATCCCCCCGCCGACGCCCACCCCGTTGCTGCCGGCAACGCCGATCCCGGCTGCTACGCCCGTGCTGCCGGCAACGCCAATCCCGACCGCTACGCCCGTGCCGACGGCAACCGCGACCCCGGTGCCCGGCCCCGAGATGACGCCGGAGCCGACCCGAACGCCCAAAGAGGAAGAAGGGGAGGAAACCATCGAGTGGAAAGGGATCCTCCAGGCGATCTCCGGATCCACATGGATCATCGATGGACGCGCCGTGCAGGTGACCGGGGATACGGAGATCCGGGGGGATCCCCGCGTGGGGGATCGCGTGGAGGTCCGGGCACGGCGTCAACCCGATGGCACCCTGATCGCTGTGCGGATCAAGCGGGAGGATTAAATTCCCATCCTGCCCCGGCTGCGCAAGCCCGAATCGTAGCAGACACCACCCGGAGGAAGATCTATGCAGAAGCTCTGGACGCACTGGCTGGCCTGGGCCCTGGGCGCTTTCACGCTGGTGATCCTGGGAGCAGTGGTGGGTCAGGCAATGCGCCTGGAGCCTACCGCCGCACAACCGGTCGTGGAGGCGACGGCGACCCCTTCTCCGGACGCTTCTTTGAAGATGCTGCTTCAGGCGCGAGAGCAGGCTTATCAGCAGCTGATCGCCGAGGCGAATACCCGTCTTGAACAGGCTTATCGACAGATTGAGGAGCTTTCCGCACAGCTGGCGGGTTCTTCCCCCGGTGCCGTCGATCCACCATCCTCTGCGCCTTCTGTTGTTCTATCCCCTGCTCGCGCCATCTGGATCGCCATGAACGCGGCACCGGGATCGGCCCTGATGAAGGAGCCCGAGCTTGTGCTCTTCCAGGGGGTTCTCGCGTATGAGGTGGTGCTGGATCAAGGCATGCTTTATATCGACGCGAACACCGGGCAGATTCTTTATAACGGGATCTCACCTGTCATCCAGGTGATCCAGCCCCAACTTTCTTCCCGGGAGACCGGCAGCCAGAGCGGCTCCGGGAAGAAGCACGAAGAGCACAAAGAGCGAGAGAAGAAGCACGAAGAGCACAAAGAGCGAGAGAAGAAGCACGAAGAGCACGAAGAGCGAGAGGATGATGATTGAACACTGTTCAAAGCCCCAGAAATCATCTGGGGAGAGGGCTTGACATGGCAACCTCTCGGGGAAACCGACCAGGCGGCCGAAAGGATCCGCATATTGGAGGCCTGAAGGCATTGCTGACCAGTGGGGCGCTGGCGGCTATCCTCTGGTTGTGGATGGTCTTCGCCGCTCCGGAGCGCCCCCATGAGGAAAGGGCGGAGGCGGCTTCAGAGCCACCCTCTGTTCCTCCGATCGCCTTGCAGCAGATGCCGTTGCCCACGCTGGTTCCTCTCCCGGCGCCTGACCGGAGGGCCGCCGGGAGCTTCTCCGCTCCGGCAACCCGGAGAAGCGCTCCCTCAGCCCCTAAGCTGCGATCGATCCAGTCACCCCCGCCACCTGCTCCGCGGGTAATTCAGGTGCCTGCCCCTTCCGGCTCCAAACCCGCTGCTGTGACGCGATCTTCTCGATGAGGATGCTGGGTGATAGCAGTAACCTTCCTCGTGAAGGTTTTCCAGGTGTCCTTATTTCTTTGAAAGCGTGAGGCTCGACAGAACGAGAGCTGGATCATGTGGCAGATCTCTTTTCGGGCGATGGGCTCTCATATGAAGGCGATGATCGATTCCGATTCCCCCCATGCGGCCGCAGCCCTGGAGGAAGTTCCACGCTGGTTCGCCACATGGGAGCGTTGCCTTAGCCGATTTCGGGAAGATAGCGAGCTCAGCCGTCTCAATCGCAGCTCCGGTCGCTCGGTGCGGGTGAGTGCCACATTATGGAAGGTCCTCCGGGCGGCCCTTCTGGCTGCTCAGCTCAGCGATGGTCTGGTGGTTCCAACGGTTCTCTCCGCCCTCGAGGCGGCTGGCTATGATCGTTCATTCGAGCAGGTGCCTGAGAGGGCGGTTGAGGAGGCGATGGGGGAGAGGAATACCTGGCCGGACGCCTGGCGGTGGATCCGGCTGGACCCGGAACAGAGGACAGTCCGATTGCCCTATGGGGTGCGGCTGGATCTGGGGGGGATCGCGAAAGGGTGGGCTGCGGATCAGGCGATCCGACGGCTAAGGCCCTATGGGCCGGCTCTTGTAGATGCGGGAGGAGATATCGCAGTCAGCGGGCCGATGGCCAGCGGGCAGCCCTGGCCCATCGGTGTGGCCGATCCCCGCGCGGATCAGCGGGTGCCTCTAAGGGATCCTCCTCTGCTGGGGATTCTGCGGATCTCTTGCGGAGGCGTTGCCACTTCCGGGTGGGATGTCCGCCGATGGTGGCGAAGGGGGGAGGAGCAGCATCATCTGATCGATCCCCGCACGGGCCGGCCGGCCCGGACCGATGTGCTGACTGTCACCGTGGTGGCTCCAACGGCCTATGAAGCGGAGATCGCCGCGAAGGCTGTTTTCCTTCTCGGGAGCCGGGAAGGGCTGGCCTGGTTGGAGAGGCACCCCGGGATGGCCGGATTGATCGTCCGGCATGATGGGGAGCTCCTGTGGAGTTCCCGGTGGGCCATGGAGCCCCCTTAATCCCAGCATCCTCTCCGCGACTTCTCAACGGAGCGTAGGCTATGGAACCTCGAGAGCTGGATGAGCTGTCGGCTGCAACGGCCATCTCCACGCTGATCGGGCTGCTGTTATCTGCCGCTGCGGGAGCCTTTCTCGCCATTCTGGTGCTACCGCACTGGTTGCCTGCCCTGGCAGGATCTCTGCAGGGACCTGCCCCGAAAGCTTACTGGTATTTGTCCCGGGCCAGCG
This sequence comes from Candidatus Thermoflexus japonica, assembly GCA_002898735.1. Classification (GTDB taxonomy): domain Bacteria; phylum Chloroflexota; class Anaerolineae; order Thermoflexales; family Thermoflexaceae; genus Thermoflexus; species Thermoflexus japonica. Next base: position 9,807 of record BEHY01000011.1, on the reverse strand, counting down.
GGCTCGTGGCCTATGGCCTGCTCTGGCTTTCTATGGTTCTGGGATTGATGATCACGGGCCGTATCGCTCGCCTGTGGCCCGGGGGGCCGATGGCCTTCGAACTGCATCAGCATGCCGCGTTGTTGAGCCTGGCGTTCTCCCTGTTCCATGCTTTGATCCTGCTCGGCGATCGCTATATTTCGTTTACGCCTTTGCGGCTCTTTCTCCCCTTTGCCAGTGTGGACTACCGACCGTTCTGGGTGGGTTGGGGGCAGCTGGGATGGTATCTGCTCGCCCTGGTAGGGCTATCTTTCTATGTTCGGCGTTGGATCGGCCATGCGACGTGGCGGCGGATTCATTATCTGAGCTTTGGGATCTTCCTGATGATCACCGCGCACGGTCTCATGAGCGGCACTGACGCGGGGAAGATGGGCGTTCGAGTTATGTATGAGATAGCCGGGGGGACAGTGTTAGGTCTTCTGCTCTATCGAATGGTTATATCTGTCTTCGCGAATCGAAGAATCGCAGAATTGCGAAAATAGGGGAAGGGCAATCCTCCGCGTCGAGGAGCATGGCTCGGATAGTTAGCCCGTATCTCGTTGTTCGTGGGGGATCGGCATTCGTCCTTTCTGTCGACCTGGCAGCCTGTGCCCCGGGATTCGTAACCGGACAGAGCGCTACCGATACGTTTGCAAACGGCGCCCGTGCGCCCGCTGGACCAGACGATCCGCGCGGGCCTGGACCTGGCGCAGGATCTCCTCTTTGTCCAGCGTGAGCAGCCGGCGTCCTTCCATCAGCACCCGCCCGTTCACGATCACGGTGTCGACATCGCTGGCCCGGACCGCATACACCAGTGCCGCTTCCACCCGGTGCACCGGCTGCACATGAACTCCATCCAGCCGGATCAGGATAAGATCGGCCAGGTAGCCTGGAGCCACACGCCCGAGACGGTCTTCCTCGCCCAGCGCTCGCGCCCCATCCCGGGTCGCCATCGTTAACGCTTCATGCAGGGGCAGGGCCCGCGCGTCCCGACGCTCGTGCTTCTGGAGCAGGGCCGCCAGCCGCATCTGTTCCCAGAGATCCAGGGTGTTGTTGCTCGCCGCCCCATCCGTCCCCAGGCCCACCGGGATCCCGGCCTGGCGCATGGCCGTCACCGGCGCGATCCCCGCCGCCAGCTTCAGGAAGGTCTTGGGGCAATGGGCCACGCCGACCCGATGGCTGGCCATCAACGAGAGGTCTTCAGGGGTCGCATGGGCCGCGTGGGCGCAGAGCAGTCGACCCTCCATCAGGCCGGCGCGCTCCAGCAACCGGATCGGCGTGACGCCGTGGTGCTGAAGGCTGGATTGCACCTGGTCCGCGGTTTCCGACACATGGATGTGGACGCCCAATCCCAGCCGCTTTGCCTCGCGGGCGACCTCCTGGAGGAATTCATAGGGGCAGGTGTAGGGGGCATGGGGCCCCATCCAGACCCGAATGCGATCCTCCGCTGCGCCGTGCCAGCGGGCCGCGAAGGCCGCCGTTCGCTCCAGCTCCTCCCGCGGGTTCTGCCCGAACATCGCCCAGGCGAGGTGCGCGCGCAGCCCGGCGGCAACGAAGGCCTCGGCCACCCGATCCATCTCGAAATAGTGGTCCGCCACCGTCGTGATCCCGCCCTCGATCATCTCCGCCGCCGCCAGCAGGGCCCCCCAGTAGATGTCCTCGGGGGTCAGGTTCGTCTCCATGGCCCAGATGTAATCATTGAACCACTCTTCGATGGGCACGTCCTCAGCCGATCCACGGAAGAGGACCATGGCGGCATGGGCGTGGGTGTTGATGAGGCCGGGCATGGCGACCATGCCATCTCCCGGGAGGACCCGGGCCGCGGAAGCGGGATCGATCTGGCCGGTGGGCTGAACGGCAGCGATCCGGGAGCCCTGGATCAGGATGTCCTGTCCGGCTTGCACCTTAACCCCTTCCGGTTCGGGATCCACCACGGTGACCTGACGGATCAGGAGATCGTATCGCATCCGGGTTCCCCTTATCCGGCGAGCTGCACTCGCTTCTGCATCTGGAACATCGAGAGGATCTCCTTCACGGTGGTGGCGTCTTCCGGCCCCTTGTCCTCGCGGATCCATCCCACGACCCGGGGGAAGCGGAGGGCGTAGCCGGGTTCCTCGTCAGCCTTCCCGCATGTATGAACCGGCGAGCGGGTGATCTCATCGGCCAGGACGGTCACCACATACCTGGGCTCCACCCAGACGTCGGGCTCGAGGATGGATTCCACCCGGGCCGGCCGATGTTCTGTCCGGATCTGATCCAGCAGCTCCCGGATTCGCACCCACTCCTCCTCCGTCAGGCCGCTGCCGATCTTGGCCACCGTCTTGAAGGTGTCGGAATCGGGATCGTAGACGGCGCCCAGTAACGCCCCGATGCCGAACTTCGCCCGCATGCCGCGGCCCCGGAAATAGCCCACGATGACCACATCGATGGTGTCGCTCAGCTCGCCTTTGTAGGAGCGCTTCAGCTTGATCCAGTGGAAACCGCGCGCGCCGGCCTGATAGGGGGCATCCAGGCGTTTGGCTACGATGCCCTCCATGCCGCGTTCGATCGCCTCGTCGAAGAACTGCTGGATCGCGCGGGGGTCGTCGGTGACGATCCGGTCCACGAGGCGGATGCGGCCGTCCGGTTGGATCAGGCGGGAGAGCGCCTCGAAGCGGACGGCATAGGGCTGCGGGGTATAATCCTGGCCGTCGGCGTAGAGGAGGTCGAAGGCGAAGAGGACGAGGGGGTATTCCCGCATCATCTCCTCGACGCCGTGCTTGCGCTTCCGCTGGACGGTGACCTGGAACGGGTAGATCTCGCCGGTTTCCTCATTAACTGCGACGGCTTCCCCCTCCAGGATGGCCTCCCGGGCGGCGATCTGCTGGCGGACGGCCTCGATCAGCTCGGGGAACATGGGGGTGGTTCGCTCCAGATTGCGGGAGAAGATCTCCACATGGTCGCCGGCCTTATGGATCTGGCAGCGGAAGCCGTCCAGCTTGACCTCGACCGCGCATCGGCCCAGCTTCTCCACGATCTCCTCGGCGCTGGGGAGGCGCTCCGCCAGGGCCGGCCGGATGGGGTTCCCAACCCGGATGCGGAACGCGCGGATCCCCTCGATGCCCTGCTCGAAGAGGGTCCGGGCCACCAGCCCCAGATCCGAGCACAGGTTGTATGCGCGCTCCAGGTCCGGCCGCAGGCTCCGATCGCCGACGACGGCTTTCGAAAGGGCGTCCAGGATGGTGGGATCCCCCACCCCGAGCCGCAGGCGTCCCAGGACGAAGCGGGCGATGTAGCGGGCTTCCTTCGGGGAGGATTGCTGGAAGAGATCGGCGAGCATCTGGATCTTGCGTTCGACGCTTCCCTCGCCGGTGGTTTCGGCGATCCGCAGGAGAGCGTCATAGACCTCCTGCACGCTCAGCCTGGCCGGGTGGGTTTTCCGCTGTTGAAGCAATTCTTCGACCACCAGGCCGGGATCGCCGCGCTCTTTGTTCAGCCGGGTGACTTCCGCGTCGCTGGCGCCGGTGGCGCGGGCGATCGCCCGGAGGATCAGTTTCTCGGCCATGCCGATTTCGATTCCGCGGAAAGGCGGGAGGAGCTGTTCCTGGCAGAAGTAAACGACCTTATCGATTTCCTCCCGATCACACGCCTGGAACAGCTCGCTGAGGATATCGAACATCTCCAGGCGCTTCGTGGTCGCTTCGAGCCGCTCAAAGTAGGTCACCAGCTGGGCGAACCGCATGGACGGCTCCTCTGGGAGAGGATAGGTTCCCGGGCCCGCGTGCTGGGGAAAGCGTGGGGCTGGAGCAGTCGCCCCGGCCTCCGAGGATCGGGAGGAGGGGCCATGCCGCTTTCCCCGTTGGAGCCCAAGTGCGCTCTTATTTTAATCCATTGCCCTACGGAAGGAAGGGCGTCCACCCATTCGGTCAGGCCGCCGGGGTGGGAATCCTGGGACGTTCGAGGGGTTCCACCGTCCATCGACATCGGGCCTGTAGGGAGGGAGGAATCTCCCGTATCCGCCCTCCGGAGCACGGTTCCTTTAGGGGCGCGCCCGGGCGGGGGAAAGGGCAGAAGGCCCCGCTGTTTCGCATAGACATATGGAGTAACGAGGCAAGCTTTTTGGTGGGACCTTGGGGAGGTGAGAGGGGTCATCGCACCGTTCCTCGGGAATTCCTGCCCGCCTTTTTCGCATAGACATTTCGCTCAAAAAGCCACTTCCAGGGCCGAAGCAACCCTATGGCCGAACGGAAAGGCCCAGCTGGGCGAAAAGGGCCTGAAGTCCCGGATGCTCACTGGCCGGCGCCCGACGCCAAGCCTGAGCCGCCGCATCCTCCGCCTCGCCCTTCCGTCCCATCATCGCCAGAGTCACCGCCAGCTCCCGGTAAAACAGCCAGACATCCGGATTCTCCCCCGCCACCTGGATGGCCTGATGAAATGTCGCCACGGCCTCCTCGAAACTCCCCGCACCGCGCAATGCATAACCCCGGCGCAACGCCGCCGTCAGCGCCCCCGGATTCGCGGCCAGCACCTGGCCATACGCCTCAGCCGCCTCCCGATACAACGCCAGAGCCTGGGTCCGATCCAGCGCACAATCCGCGTGGCTGAGAAAGAAATCCCCCACCGACTGCCAGGCCTCCGCCCGCGACCCCATCAGCGCCTGAAGGCGCGCCCGGGAAGCTCGAGCCTCCTCCGATCGCCCCAGCTGATCCTGCAAATAGGCCAGCGCCGCCCATCCCACGCCATGCTCCGGCTGAAGCTCCACCAGACGGCGATAGGACACCTCCGCCTGCTCCAGAGCCGCCCGCTTCACCGCCGGATCCGTAACCTTCTCCGAACGCACCATCAGGAGGTCCCCATAGAGCTGATAAGTCTGATCGAATCGATCGTCCAGCTCCAGGGAACGCCGCAGCTTGCGTTCCGCCGACTCCAGATCATTGCGCTGATACAGATCCACGCTGGCCCACTCATTCCACAACCCCGCGTTGTTGGGGCTCAACCGCGTGGCTTCTTCGTAATACCGGCCCGCCAGCTCCACATGGCGGACGAACTCCGGAGGCATGGCCGTCAGATCAATCCGCGTCCGACAATAATGCGGATCGAGCAACAGGTCCGCCCAGCGACGGTGCATGCGCGCCAGATTCGCCGTATGATCAGTGTTCAAAGGGTTCAACCACTGCGCCCGCTCCAGCACCGCCCGGGTGATCTCCAGCAAATCCCCCCGGGGAAGCGCCACCAGACGCTCCGGCGTCAGATTTCGAAAAGCCACCTCAAACGAAATCCCATCCAGCAGCTGACGCGGACCGGAATCCGACGTCCGCGCCGCCTTCTCCAGCAAGGCCCGACCCAGCCAAAGATAGTAGAAGTCCTCCCGGGGGGCATATTCGATCACCCGCCGATATAGCAAAATGGCCACCTCCCATTGCCCCTGCTTATCCCACGGATCCCCCTGCTTGTAAATCGCGTCCGCGCGGATCGGATCCAGATGCACGTTCCAGATCAGCAGAGCCGCCGCCAGGAAGGCCGGCGGCACCACCAACAGGCCCGGCCCCGCCTCACCCCCAGCCACGGGCTCCTCCCGGGAAATCAGAACCACCAGCAACACCAGCAACACGAAAAGAAAGAGAACCAGGAAATCCAGCAACCCGGCCACCCCATCCGCCAGCCGCAGCACATCCTCCACGGTCTGAGGAACACGGGCAATCAACCCCGCCAGGATCGCCGCATGGGCCACCGTGTAGATCAGCCACCCACCCGCCGCAACCGCCCCATACAGGCCGAGGGCAGGAAAAACCATGCGCTCGGGAATCCAATCCCGCCGAACCCCTTCCGCCAGAACCAGCGCCGCCCCCAGACCGCCCACCAGCCCGAACATCAACAAAATGAACGGCGAAAACCGGTTCCCCTGCAACGGCAACCGGGTCAAACTGGTTGCGATCAAGGACCATGTATCCAGGCGCTGCCCCTGGTTGGTCACAAACTCATACGAGAGCAGAGACAACATCAACGCCATCAGCAGACCCGAAGCGGCCACCCATGGCCACCACGGGCAAGCCGGCAGGGGAGCCCGCACATGAGCCTCGCGGGCCTCCCGACGATCCCGGCCCTTCCCCCCGCGCGATGACGGAACCGATGGAGAGACCCTCGCCCGCATCGGGATCGGCTCGGAAAGCCATCCCTGCCCCAGGACAACCAGCATCGCGGCGAACGCCCAGAACCATGTTCGGGTGGAGGCGATCGCGATCCCAAAGTTGATCTCGATATAATGAGCGAGGATCCCTCCAAGGAGAGCAATCAAAAGAAAGCGATGAGGATGCTCAATCGGCGGCTCGCCGGAGGCCCGCAGGGTCGCAAAAACCAGATAGATCAGAAGCCCCAGCACCGTCCCGGCCGGAACCGCCACGCCCAGAAAATGAGGGCCGAACCGGAAGGCAAAGGCCAGCCCGGTTCCCAGCGCGCCGCCCACCCACAAACCCAGCAACAGATTCCGATCCCGCGGCCCGTGGATCAGGTTCAGGCTGCGCAATCCATAGGCGAAAAGCGCGAAAAACAGCCACTGATAAACCAGAAAACCCAACAGGCCGGTGTTTACAAGCGCATCGAACGTCTCGTTATGAGCGCGATCCGGAGACGCATTGCGCGCCTCATAGTGGGCCAGCTCGGGAGGATAAAACCGGTTGTAAGCCACATACATCGACTCCGGCCCGTAGCCGATCAACGGCCGAATGAAATTCAAAGGATCCGGCCGACCATCCGGAAACCGAATCGGCTCATGGGGAAGCACCAGCTGGAGCGCACCCTGCCAGATCAGCACCCGAACCTTGCCCGTCCCCACCTCCGTTTCAAAAATGTGCCCCAGCCGGCCGATGTAAGGGGACTGCCGGAGGAACTCCAGCGGACCGCCCGAGATGTTCAACATAATTAAGAAAATCAAACCGATGGCCGAAAGCCCCAGGACGGCGAACAGACCCGCCCGCTGGCGCCGGATCACCAGCCAGAGCAACCCGAACAGGAAGAGGCCCCCCATCAACCCCAGCCATGGCCCCCGGCTGAAACTGAAATAGATGGTGGCCAGCTGCACGGCCGCAATGAAGACATAGACCGCCCCGCGAACCACATCGCTGTTACGCGGCGGCTCCGCCGTCAGAATCGAATGAAACGCCTCCGCCAGACGGCCCAGGGTGAACATGAAGGCCATAATCAGATAGGCCGCCACAAAGATCGCATTCCCCATATGGGAAGCCACCCGGCTGGTGACATCCCCACCCCAGGGCAGGGGATCCAGCCGGTAACGCTGGATCAGCCCGTAGATCGCCACCGGGAGGCTGGTCAGAACCATCGCAGTCGCCAGCCGCTCAAACTGCGCCCGGATCCGCAACCCCGCCAGGATGCTGAAGAAAATCACCAGATAGGCCAGCCAGCTGTAGGTCCCCTGCAACCGCTGATAGGAGCCGAAAAAGCTGGTGTAGGGGGTAATGGAAAGCACAGTGGCCAGGAGATAGATCCCCGCCGAAACCAGCGCCGGCGCCACCAGGGGGGTGCGCCATGAGAACCCCAGAGCCTGGGCAAGGGGAACCCGACGCCCCCATGCTTCCACCAGCCGGACCAGCCAGGCCGCCGCCATCCACAGGGCCAGGGAACGAACCAGGGTCAGCTTATCCGGCTCGAAGACCCGACTGGTGTAGATGTTGAAGAACAGGGGGGCGATGACCACCGCCATCAGCCACCCCGCCTCCAGGATCCGATCGCACCACAGGCTCAGACGCGTCGGCATGTCCGCCACCACTCCCAGGTTCGCTGGAGCCCTTCGTCCAGGGTAACACAGGCCTCAAAACCCAGCAAGGCACGAGCCCTGGAGACCTCAGGCACACGGCGAGGGACCTCCTCGAAATCCGAACCGTAAACCTCCGAGAAGGGAAGGAAACGGATCGGCACCCAACGGCCCGTGATCGACCGCACCTTCTCCGCCAGCGCCCGGATGGAGATCTCCTCGGGATACCCGATGTTGAAAATGTGGCCGAAAGCCGCCGGCGACAGCCCCGCCCGAAACGTCCCCTCCACCGCATCCGCCACGTAGATGAACGACCGGGTCTGCGATCCATCCCCATAGACCGTCAGGGGCTCCCCCCGCAAGGCCTGATCCATAAAGCGGGCAACAACATAGCCATATCCATGAGGATCCGCCCGGGGGCCATAGACATTGAAATAACGAACGACGCTGACCCGAAGGCCCCGGCGCGCCCAGGCCATGGCCAAGTGCTCATCCAGCAGCTTGCTGACCGCATAGGCCCAGCGCGGCGCCGAGGGTGGACCCAGCCGCAGATCGTCCCCTTCCGCCGCCGGCCAGCGCACGCCCTTCCCGTAAACCTCCGATGAGGAAGCCACACAGACCGGAATCCCCCGCTCCGCGCATGCCTCCAGGACCCGCTCCGTTCCCTCCACGTTCACCCGAATCGCCCGCAAGGGATCCGCCAGCACCCGGGGAACCCCCACCACCGCCGCCAGATGGAAGACCGCCTCCGCCCCCTCCAGGGCCGTCCGGAGCACGCCGGGATCCCGCACATCGCCGACGATCACCCGAAGCCCCGGGTGATCGCGCACACCGTCCAGGTTCTCCAACCGACCCCCGCTGAGGTCGTCCAGAACGGTAACGGAATGCCCCTCCGCCAGCAGACGCTCCACCAGATGGGACCCGATAAAACCCGCCCCGCCTGTCACCAGGACCCGCATCGATGCCCTCTTAAATCACCCGGATGGGATTGGTCAGAATCCAGAGGCGACCCCCGCGATACACCTCGACCCGATAAATCCCGGGCTCCACAGTGAGATGCTGCAGCCTCCGCCCCCGAGAGCGGGCCACGACCCCCTTCCCAAAACGGATCAGCCGGATCTCCCCGGGGAAAGGCACCGTTGCCTCCATATGAACAGCCCCCGCCCGACGCAAAGTTCCCCCCATCGTCGCCCGCCGATGGCCGCTATAGGCCTCAAAGCGGAACCCCCGGGAGGATCCCAGCAGATCATTGGCGATCCAGGCGCGGCCCGCCTGCAACGCATCCCGGATCCGCAACCAGTCCGCTTCAGGGCGGCGCTGGAGCGGACGATCCACCAAGATATGAGTGTTCACCGCGCGGAACAACCATTCGTAAGGGAAAAGCACACGCCGCCACGGCCCCAGCGCGTAAGCGTGTCCATGCGCATCCGCCCCGCCGATGGCGACCGCCGGGATCTCCGAGAGCCACAATTGCTCCCACCAGCGGATCGCCTCCGGGAACGGACCCCGAAGGAACCGCTGGGGGAAAAGGGCATAATACAGCGCATGAAGCGGCGTTCGAAGCCGGGCCTTGAACTCGCTCATCGTGTTCCAGAGCTCCAGGCCCGTGAACCCAGTCACCCCCCGATCCACCCAGGGAAGGGCCGGCTCCCCCAGCCGATCCCGCAGCCAGCGAGGAGAGAACTCCACCGGATGGGCCAGGAAGACCAGCGCCCCCCGCTCCCGGGCCGCATCGATCAGCGCCTGAGGGGAAGCCGCCTCCATGGCCAGCTCCTGCCCCGCTCCCAAAATGAGGGCGTGATTGACCTGAGGCTGCCGGCAGGGATCATGGACCTCCTCGCCCACCAGCAGCAGGACCCGATCGTAGTAGCCCTGCAGACCCCCAACCCACACGTTATGGTCCGTCACCCCCACCACATCCAGGCCCGCCCGGGCCGCAGCGGCGACGACGTCCCGATGAAAGCCCGCACCGTCCGAGAAGCGCGTATGACTGTGCAGGTTGCAGACCAGCTCCATCATGAGCCTCTCTCCCTGGAACGGGA
>BEHY01000010.1 GCA_002898735.1 Candidatus Thermoflexus japonica | reverse complement strand
GCTGGAGACGATTCCGAACGTATCGCAGTTCTGGAAGTGGGATCCGGAGGAGTATCTGAAGCGGCCGGTCTACAGCCGCGATTACCAGCCCGGATTCAAGCCGCCGAAGAAGTAAGTTCCCTGAGTATCTTCGAGGGCATGGGGGGAGGCCATGCACGGGCGGGCGGACGTGGCGGTCCTGGTTCTGGATCAGGTGAGCCGGGATTTCGGAGGACTGCGAGCGGTGGATTGTGTTTCTCTCCAGGTGGCCCCAGGAGAGCGGCGGGCGATCATCGGCCCTAATGGGGCTGGGAAGACCACTTTATTCAATCTCATCACGGGCGAGCTCGCAGTGACCTCGGGCCGGATCTTCCTGTTCGGCCAGGACGTAACGGCCCTGCCGACACAGCGCCGCGCAGCTCTGGGATTGGGGCGAACCTATCAGATCACACGGATCTTCCCTACCCTCACGGTGCGGGAGAATGTGCTGTTGGCGGCCATGGGCCTGCAGCCCATCAAGTTCGCCCTGCATCGGCCTCTCCTCCCTAACGGGCCGATTTGGAGGAGGACGGACGAGGTTCTGGAGCGTGTGGGTCTAGCCCATCGGGCTGAGACGCCGGCTCGGGCACTCTCCCACGGGGAGCAGCGACAGCTGGAGCTGGCCATCGCCTTAGCAGGAGACCCGCGGTTGCTATTGCTGGATGAACCGGGAGCCGGGCTCTCCCCTGCGGAACGCCAGTTGCTCTATGCGCTGATCCAGAGCCTTCCTCGAACCCTCACCGTGATCCTGATTGAGCACGATATGGATCTGGCCCTGGGGCTGGCGGATCGGGTCACCTGCCTCCATTACGGCCGGGTGATCGCCGAGGACACCCCCGACCGCATTTCGAAGAACGAGATGGTCCAGCAGATCTATCTGGGAAGCGGGTGAGCTATGCTGGAGATCGAGGATCTGCACAGTTACTACGGGCTTTCTCATATCTTGCAGGGAATCTCTATGGTAGTCCCCTCCGGCCAGGTGATTGCCTTGCTGGGGCGCAACGGGATGGGGAAGACGACGTTAGTCCGCTCCATCATGGGGTTGCGGCCCCCCGAGATCCGCCAGGGCAGGATCCGCTATAACGGGCACGACTTGGTGGGGCGCCCTCCCCATGAGATCAGCCGGCTGGGGATCAGCCTGATCCCCCAGGGGAGGCGGGTTTTCCCGTCCCTGACTGTGGAGGAGAACCTGCGCATCGCATGGCGTCCACCTCGGGATGGTCAGCGTGAGGCCTGGACAGTGGAGCGGGTCTACGAGCTGTTTCCCCGCCTGGCTGAGCGGCGATCCCAGCGAGCGAAGACGTTGAGCGGCGGGGAGCAGCAGATGCTGGCCATTGGCCGGGCCCTGATGGGGAATCCGGGTCTGCTGCTCCTGGATGAGCCCTCGGAGGGACTGGCACCACTTCTGGTGCAGCTTCTGCGGGATCAGTTACTCGCCTTAAAGGGGACCGGCCTCGCGATGCTGCTGGTGGAGCAGAACGTAGGCCTCGCCATGGCGTTGGCGGATGAAGTTTATCTGCTCGAGAAGGGTATGATCGTCTATCACGGCACCCCCTCCGATCTGCAATCGCGACCGGAGCTTATGGGGCGATATCTGGGCCTTTCCAAGTGATTTTTGGGGACAGAGCCACCTGAGGAGGTATCCGATGCGGGCCATGGCGGTGGTGGATTACACCCAACCCCTGAGGCCGATCGATGTCCCTGAGATCATCCCTCCTGCGGGCTATGTCTGGATCCGAGTGCTGGCCTGTGGGGTTTGCTTCTCCGATGTGAAAACCGCGCGTGGGCACATGCCCTTCTCCTCCGCGCTCCGGCTGCCTCACATCCCAGGCCATGAGATCTGCGGAGAGGTCCTGGAAGCTCCGGAGGGCTCCGGGTTCCGGAAAGGGGACCGGGTGCTGGTTTACAACTACTGGGGCTGCGGGCGGTGCCCGATGTGTCGGATGGGGCAGGAAAACCTTTGCCTGAATCTCCAGGGATGGGTGGGGTTCACCAGCCCGGGGGGCTTTCAGGAGCAGCTCGCCGTGCCGCCGGAGCGGCTGTTGCCGCTTCCTTCGGGGATCCCACCGGAGCAGGCAGCGCCGATCGGCTGCGCCGTGGCCACCGCCTACCGGGCGGTGGTGACCCGCGCCGCGATCCGGCCCGGGGAGCTCGTCGGGGTGATCGGAGCAGGGGGTATCGGCCTGCATGCGATCCAGATTGCCCGGGCGGTGGGGGCACGGGTGATCGCGGTGGACATTGACCCCCGCAAGCTGGAAGCGGCCCGGGCGCTGGGAGCCGTGGAGGCCGTCTTCCCGGAGGAAGCGGAGTCAGCCGCTCGTCGATGGAGCCATGGACTCGGTCTGGATGCGGTTCTTGAAACAGTGGGGCATGCCGATACCGTGGATCTGGCGGTCCGTTCAGTCCGACGGGGTGGCCGGGTGATCGGGGTGGGCTATCGTATGGGGGATGCAGCCTCGATCCCCACTCCCCGCTGGGTCCTGGAGGAGATCACCCTCATGGGTTCCCGTTATGCGTTGCGCCATGAAGTCGAGCATGCCATCCGGCTGGTTGCCCAGGGGCTTGTCCGGCCGGTGGTTGATGCGGTGTTGCCCCTCGAATCGGCGAATGAGGCGCTGGAACGGCTGGAGCGCGGCCAGGTGATAGGCCGTGTGGTTCTCCGGGTCAGCGATACGCAGCCCTGAGGATCTCAAGTCCTCAGAGAAGGCCCTTCATTCAGATTCGCGCAGCCGCGTGAGGAGCGGGTCCGATGAAAGCCGACCTGGTGATCCGAGGCGGGATCCTGGTCTTCCCTCAAGGCCGGATCCGGGCAGATCTGGTGATTCGGGATGGCCGCATTGTGGGGCATGCCGCCCCGGGGGAAGCGGAGGGGCGAGAGGTGGTGGAGGCGGATGGCCTCTATGTGCTCCCGGGCGGGGTGGATGCGCACGTGCATCTGCAGGATCCGGGCCTGACCGACCGGGAGGATTTCATCACCGGGACCGGAGCCGCGGCGGTAGGCGGCGTGACCACGGTGATCGACCATCACCGCACGATCCCCTTTGTGTTGCGTCCGGAGATCGTGCGGGAGAAAGCGGCTTACCTGGCTTCGCGGGCACGGGTGGATTACGCCCTGTTGGGGGGCGCTCATCCCGATAACATCGACCAGCTCCGCCCGATGTGGGAAGCTGGGGTGGTGGGCTTCAAGGTCTTCACCTGCAACCTCCACGGGGTCCCGGCGGCCCTCCCGGATAAGATGCTGGAGATCTTCCGGACGGTGGCCTCCTTCGATGGGGTCTGTCTCGTCCACGCCGAGGACGAATTTATCACTCGCGCGAACGAGGAGCGGCTTCGCGCCGCTGGGCGGAAGGATTTTCGGGTGATCCCGGAATGGCGGACCCTGGAGGCGGAGCTGGTGGCGGTGAACACTGTGGTGTTCCTGGCGCGCCTGACCGGCTGTCGGGTGGTGATCGCCCATGTCAGCCACCCCCGCGTGTGCGAAGTCATCCGACGGGAGCGATCTCTGGGAGCTCGTGTCTGGGCGGAGAGCTGCCCGCAGTATTTCCACCTCTCCACCGATGAAATCGATCGCTGGGGCCCCTGGCACAAGTTCACTCCCCCCGCCCGGGAGCGGGAGGCGGCGGAGGCGATGTGGTCCCGTCTGGAGGCAGGGGATATCGATATGATCTGCTCGGATCATGCTCCGGCCACCCGCGCGGATAAGGCCCGGGGTCTGGAGGACATCTGGGCCTGTTCCTTCGGCATCCCGGGGGTGGAGACGGCGTTGCCCCTGATGCTCACCGGTGTCAACGAGGGGCGTCTGAGCCTCGAGCGTCTGGTGATGGCTCGTTCTCAGATCCCGGCCCAGGTATATGGCCTTTGGCCGCGCAAAGGGGGGCTTCACATTGGGGCGGATGCCGACTTTGTCCTGGTGGATATGGCGGCGGAGCGGGTTCTGCGAGACGAGGATGTGGTCTCGAAAGCCGGCTGGACGCCGTATGCGGGCCGGCGGGTTCGAGGCCTGCCGGTGCGGACCTATGTGCGCGGGCGTCTGGTGGCCATGAATGGCCAACCGGTGGGGGAACCCGGGTGGGGACAGTTTCTGCCCGGCCCGGGTTTCCGGGGAGGGCAGGCATGAGCTTTGCAATGGGGCCGTTCAACGCCGCCTATGAGGCACGGATCGATTTCGCGGCGCTGCGCGCCGCCCGGGTCGCTCGGGCCCGAGCAGAAATGAAGGCGGCGGGCCTGGACGCGCTTCTACTCTTTAAGGATGAGAACGTGCGCTACCTTACGGATCTGCGGGCCCAACAGATCGCTGGCAAATCCTCGTTCCTGAACGGCGTATTGCTGGCGGGGGATCGAGAGCCGATCCTCCTCTGTTCCGGCGGGGAAGTCGATCGAGTCCGGCGCACGATGCCCTGGATCCCAGATGTCCGGATGATCCCGATCCTGGAGGAACCCTCGTTGATCCGTGCGGTAGTCCGGCACCTCCTGGTCCCCGCATTGAGCGACCTGGGGCTGAACCGGGCGCGTGTGGGCATAGATGCAGCCCCGATGGCGCTGACCATGGCTCTTCAGGCGGAGCTGCCGGGCCTGGGCGTGGAGGATGGGGATGGGGTGATGTTACGGGCGCGCATGATCAAGCTTCCAGGGGAGCTGCAGGCGCTCGAAGAGGCAACCGCTATCGCCGATGCGGTGATCGCGGCGGCTGTCGCCGCCGTGGCAGAGGGGACGCGGGAATGTGAAGTCGCCGGGGAAGCGATGCGCGCCCTGTTCCGGCTGGGCGGGGAATACGCCCACGTGATGACACCCTTCGTGGCCTCCGGGGAACGTATGTCGCCCCCGAACCGCTTCGCGACCGATAAGGTGATCCGATACGGGGATGTAGTCTTCATCGATATCGGAGCTTGCTGGAATGGATATTACGCGGACGTGGGCCGAACGGTGATCTGTGGTCGTCCCAATGCGCGCCAGAAACAGATCTTCCGGGCCGTGTATGAGGCGCTGCAGGCTGGGATTGAGGCCATGCGGCCGGGTCGGACCAACACGGAGGTGGCGGCGGCGATCCGGGCCGTCGCCCGTCGGCATGGTCTGGAGGATCGGCTGCTGACGCTGTTCATTGGCCATGGGATCGGTATGGGGGCCAATGAGCCTCCTTATATTGGGGAACCGTTCCCCGGGGCCCCGGAGGTGGAGTTGCAGCCAGGGATGGTGTTTGCCCTGGAGCCGCTGATCTGGGTTGAGGGGGTTCGTGGAGGTGGTGGGGTGCGGCTGGAGGAGATGATTGCGATTACCGGGGAAGGGCCCCGGGTGCTCTCCCGCGCCCCCTTCGATGAGCGCTTGCTGGATGGGGGTTAAGCGATCATGGCCGTTCCAGGAAGGTCGAGCTCTGAGTCGGCATCGCAGCCTGAATGATCCTCAGCCGATGCCCCTTCGATCTTTATGTGGAGATCCCACGGTGTCTGATCTGGACCTTCCCTCACGCCGGATTCGCTGGTTCCAGCGGGTGGGGCCCTGGCTGGGGATCGGAACAGGGCCAGGGACGCTGGCCGTGGGCGGAGCGCTGGCCGCGCGGCTCTCCCCGCCCGCGGTGCTGGGCGTGATCCTCCTCGGGGGCTTCCTGCTCGCCGCCCTCGCCACTGCTCAGGGTTGGGCGGGCCAGCGTCAGCGACAATCCCTGGCGGTTCAGGCGGAGAAAACCTTCGGCCGGATCGGCTGGGTCCTCAATCTGATGATGGCGCTGGGGTTGCTGGGATGGTTGGGATTTTATATCGGCCTGGGCGGCGCGATGGCGGCTCATCTGCTGGGCCTTCCGGATCCCATCGGTGCCCTGCTGCTCACGGCGTTGCTGGCGGGGGCAGCCGGCTGGGGGGTGGATCGATGGAATGCACTGGCGGGCTGGACCGCAATGGCGGCGTTGCTGACTGCGCTCTTGGTGTTCCATCGCGTGGGGGTGTCCTGGCCCCCTCCTCCGTGGCCTGCTCCGGCAGCGGCGGATATCGGGCTCGGAATCATGCAGGTCGTGGCCTACGCGATCGTGTTCGCCCTCCGCGCCAGCGATTTCACCTGGGATCTCGCTGAGGGCAGCGATGTGCTGAAGGTAGGGATGGCCCTGTACGGGACGCTGGTGGTCTTTGTGGGAATGGGGGCACTGATGGGATGGACGCTGGGCCACTGGAATCCGGCGGAGGCTCTG
Organism: Candidatus Thermoflexus japonica; assembly: GCA_002898735.1. GTDB lineage: Bacteria > Chloroflexota > Anaerolineae > Thermoflexales > Thermoflexaceae > Thermoflexus > Thermoflexus japonica. Next base: position 49,986 of record BEHY01000010.1, on the reverse strand, counting down.
GCCCGGACGCCTGGGGCATTCCTGGGGGAGCTGCTTCTGACCCTGGCGGTGATCGCCCCCGCGCTCTCCGCCCTGCATTCCGCGGCGCTGGCGACGGCTGCCCTGCTTTCGCTCCCCCCATCGCCAGTTTGGGCGCTGGGGCTTGCCTGGATTGGAGGGGTATTGGGAGCTGCTCGGTTCGATCGCTGGTTGTTGCCCTTCCTGAACGGACTGGGATGGACGCTCCCCCCGGCGCTGGTGGTGATCCTGATGGAGGCATGGGCAGGGTGCCGGTGGGATCCCGTTTGGAAGGCCAGCGCCTGGGGGGCTGGCATGGTTGTCGCCATAGTCATGGGGGTGCTGGGGATTCCATTCCCCATGCTGGGAGGGATGATCGCCGTCCTGTTCGTCCTCGGCCTCAGGCAGATTAGGACCGGATGGGGCGGCCAGGGCTTGCGCTCTTCGCTTTAACGTGAATGCAGATAAGCATCAAACGGAACTGCCCAGCGGAGGGGAGAAGAATGGAAACCCGCGTGGTTGAAGTGAACGGGATGCGCATTGAATACGATGTTCCGATCCCCATGGATGATGGCGTCGTCCTGCGCGCGGATGTCTTCCGGCCGGCAGCGGAGGGGCGGTATCCGGTGTTGCTCAGCTATGGACCTTATGCGAAGGGGTTGCCGTTCCAGCTGGGCTACCCCCGCCAGTGGAGTATCCTCGTCCAGCGTTGCCCGGAGGTGTCGGAGGGTTCGAGCTGTCGTTATCAGAACTGGGAAGTTGAGGATCCGGAAAAATGGGTTCCGGAGGGTTACATTTGCGTTCGGGTGGATTCCCGTGGGGCCGGTCGATCCCCTGGCGTGCTGGACATCTTCTCCCCGCGCGAGACCCGGGACCTTTACCAGTGCATCGAGTGGGCTGCTGCCCAGCCCTGGAGCAACGGACGGGTGGGGTTAAGCGGGATCTCTTATTACGCGATTAACCAGTGGCTGGTGGCGGGGCTACAGCCGCCGCACCTAACTGCGATGTGCGCGTGGGAGGGAGCGGCGGATTTTTACCGCGACTGGAACCGCCATGGAGGGATCCTCTGCACATTTACGGATTCCTGGTTCCGGGGGCAGGTGATTCCCGTGCAGCATGGGCAGGGGGCCCGCGGCTTCCTCGATCCGGTCACCGGGGAATGGGTGGCCGGCCCGGAAACCCTCCCGGAGGAGATGCTCGCCCGCAATCGGGTGGATTCCTTCCAGCAAGCGCGCTGGCGGGAGCTGGATGATGAGTGGTATCGAGCGCGATCGGCGGACTGGTCCAGGGTGAAAGTGCCGTTTCTATCAGCCGGCAATTGGGGCGGTCACGGTCTGCACCTGCGGGGCAATGTCGAGGCCTTTGTCCAGGCCGCTTCAACTCAGAAATGGCTGGAGATCCACGGCCTGGAGCACTGGACGTTGTATTATTCCCGCTACGGATATGAACTTCGCAAGAGGTTTTTCGACTACTTCCTGAAGGGGGTCGATAACGGCTGGGATAAGGAGGCACGGGTGCTTTTGAATGTGCGCCATGTGGATGGGTTTGAGTTCCGCAAGGAAAACGAATGGCCCCTGGCGCGCACCCGGTGGACCCGTTTGTATCTGAACCCGGCGGGTCGCCTGCTCGCCCGGGAGCCAGCTCGTCAGCAAAGTTTCGTGGAGTATGAAGCTTTCGGAAAAGGGGTGACCTTCCGGACCCCGCCCTTTGAGCAGGAGACGGAGATCACAGGGCCTCTGGCCGCCAAGCTGTTTATCTCATCCACCGCCCCGGATGCGGATCTCTTCCTGATTCTGCAGCTTTTTGATCCTGAGGGTCGAGAGGTGACGTTTACCGGGGCGCTGGATCCGCGGGCGCCGCTGGCCCAGGGATGGCTGCGGGCTTCCCATCGGAAGCTGGATCCCGAGCGCAGCCTGCCCTATCGTCCTTATCACACCCACGATGAGCTCCAGTGGCTGATCCCGGGCCAGATCTATGAGGTTGATGTGGAGATCTGGCCAACCTCTATTGTGATCCCTCCAGGCTACACCCTGACCCTCACGATCCAGGGGAAGGATTTCGAGCGGGAGGAGACGATCCCGGGGGTGGGGCCGTGGGCAGCCTTCCGGGGCTCGGGGCCATTTCTCCACAACGATCCATGGGATCGTCGCCCTGAACGGGTAGGGGGTCGAGTTCGAATTTATGGGGGTGGCGAGACGCCTTCCTTCCTGTTGCTCCCCGTAATTCCACGCGGATAGAGATCGGCGGAAGGGGTGGCGTATCCCTGAGAGCTCTCATCCTACAGCCTTCCATCCTGAATTGGAGGAGGCCCTCATGCGTCAGGTGACGATTTTGGATCGCTCGGAGATGCGGACGGCGCTGCGCCGACAGCTGGAGATGGATCCAGCGCGGACGGCCGTGATCCTGGTGGATGCCCACCGGGGCCATCTGGACCCCGAGGTGGCGACAATGCCGGTGGCCCCTGAGGATGCCCGTCGAGTTCGGGAGGCGCTGACGCGTCTGGTGCGTGGAGCCCGCGAGCTGGGGGTGATGGTGGTGCATGTGGTGATGACCCACCGCCGTATTCCCTATCCTGGAGCGGAGAGCATGACCAATCCTTTCTGGCGGGCTGTGGAGGCTGCCCGCCAGAGCCTCACGCCTGATCGGCCCAGCACCATCTCCGGACATAACCTGGAGGGATCACCGCAGGCCGAGATCCTGCCGGAGCTTGGACCGGAGTCTGGGGATTATGTGATTCGGAGCAAGAAGCGTCTCTCGGCTTTCTATGGGACGGACCTGGAGATCCTGCTCCGAATCCACCGCATTGAAACGGTTATCCTGGCGGGCATCAACACGAATACCTGCGTGTTGTGCACTGCTTTCGACGCCTTCAATCGGGATCTCCGGGTGGTGGTGGCGGAGGACGCGGTGGCCAGCATGTATGGGGAGGACCTCCACGTGTTCGGGCTGGAGAACGTGGCCCGCTGTCTGGGTTGGGTATTGCCGGTGGAGGAGATCCTGGACCACCTGCGGGCGCGGGCCACGATCGCTGCGGCGCCGGCCCTGATGGAATAACGGGGGAGGCTGAGGGATGGCACCCCGGATTCCACCGATCCACCCGGACCGCATGGATCCCGATATGAGGCGGTATTTCGAGCGGGCCGAAGCCCGCGGGGCCCCCAACGCGTTGTTGCTTCGCCTTATGGCCTGGGACCCCAACTCCCTGCGGATTTTCTACGAAGCCTGGGAGGCAGCTTTCTATGGAGGGCGGGTGGAGCACTCCCTGAAGGAGCTGATGCGCATCCGGATGGCCCTCCTGCGAGGTTGCCGTTATTGAAGCACGGTCCGCTCCACCGCGGTGCGGTGGGAGATCCAGGAGGACCTTGCCTCCAAAGCGATGCGGGATCCATCGGACCCGAGCTTGACAGCGCGGGAGCAAGCGGCTCTGGAGATGGCTACATTGTTCACACTGGATTACCGCTCGATCACGGATGACCATGTGAGCCGATGGCGCACGGTGTTCTCCGACGCCGAGCTCATCGAGCTGGCGACGTTCATGGCCCTGGCCGATGGGTTTGGGAAAGTCGTGGAGATGCTGGGCCTGGGGGATGTATCTCCCACCGGTTCGGGGGAGATCTAAGAGAACAGGTGCAATCCCTCATCTTTGAACAGATCAGGAGGGAACGATGGGACGGATCATCGATCTCAGCGTCCCGGTCAGCGAGGAGACACGCAGCCCGCCCTCCACGGATCTGCGGGTGGAGCTGCGTCGCCACCGACGGGGGCCTGGTTTCTGGCAAGTGACCTCGGCGACCCTCAGCTTGCATACCGGAACACACATCGATTCCCCGCTGCACTGTTTCGAGGATGGCATCACTACGGCGGAGATCCCCCTGGATCGGGTGTGTGGGCCAGCGGTGGTCCTGGATTGCTCCCACGTCGGCCCACGGGCTCCGATCTCCGCTGAGGATCTGGAGCGGGCAGCGGCGCGGGTGGAGATCCGCCCCGGAGATATTCTGCTCGTTCGCACGGACTGGACCGATCGGATGTGGGGGCGCTTCCCGGATTTCTTCGTTGAGTCTCCCTATCTCACTCTGGAGGCGGCCGAGTGGCTGGTCGCCCAGCAGCCGCGCGCCGTGGGATTCGATTTCTTCGAGGAATATAGCGCCCGCCTTCCGGACTTCACCTCGGAGGATTTCGTGGTCCACCGCCGGTTGTTGCGGGAAGGCATTCCCCTGCTGGAACAGGCCACCCACCTGGGCGCTCTGGGGAACCGTCGAGTCCCCTTCTTCGCCGCCTTTTACAAGATCCTGGGCACGGAGGGGGCCCCCGCGCGCTTCTTCGCGATCCTGGAGGATTAGGAGCCGATCCGATCCATTTGTCCCCTTTGGGGTGTGCGCCATGGGGGCGGGCGTGGATCTGTCCCGCAGGGGCGCTGGAGCGTCAGACGCGGTCTGAGCTCTGGCAGGGGTCCGAACCGGGGCCGAGCTGCATAAGGTATAAGGTGCCCTCCAGCAAGGAGGCCGGAATGATGATGCTTCGATCGGCCTGGGTGGAGGAGGCGGATGGGATCTTCATCGGCAGTGGACACAACGCTTTGATCGCAGCGAACTATCTGGCACGGGCAGGGGCCCGGGTGATTGTGCTGGAGGCCCAGGGGCGGATCGGTGGCGGACTGTGCACAGAGGAGATCACGCTCCCGTTATTCCGGCATAACCTTCATGTGTTCTTTGTCCGATGGTCTCCTAACTATCGGATCTGGCGCGACCTCGCTCTGGATCGCTACGGGATGGAGATCCTGACCCCTGAGGTTCAGAACGCCATCCCTTTTCAGGAAGGAGGGGGTCTGGCGACTTTTCATTCGCTGGAACGATCCCTGGAAGCCATCCGCCGTATCTCTCCGAAGGATGCGGAGACCTACGCCCGGGTTCATCAGGAGTTCTCCGAACTGGCGGCCCGCATTCTGGATCCGCTCCGGTTTGCCCCTCCCCTTCCCGAAGAGGAGCTTATTGAGCGGCTGAGCCGTAGCCTTCTGGGTCGACGTCTCCTGCGGTGGTGGCGTCCTTCCGCCCTGGATCTCGTGCGTGAGCTCTTCGACCACGAAGCGGTTCGTGCCCTGATCTTATGCAATGCGGCGGTCCGGGGATATCTTCCCATCCTGGATGTGCCGTGGACAGGCTACATCGTCGTTCAGGCCCTTCCTGTCTCTCATACGGGGTCGCTGGTCCGCGGCGGGTCAGCCATGGCCGCTCGGGCGCTGGCGGCAGCGCTTTACGCCAGCGGCGGACGGATCTTCACCCGGGCTCCTGTGGAGCGGGTTCTGGTGGAGAACGGTCGGGCCATCGGGGTGATGCTGCAGGATGGCCGACGCATTCGCGCCCGCCGATTCGTCTGCTCCAGCCTTCCGGCTCCGCTGACTCTCGGCCGTCTGGTCGAACCCTCCTATCTGGATCCCTCTCTCCGAGAGGCTCTTGCGCGCTACCGATGGAATGAGGAGGCCCTGCTGGGGGTGCATCTGGCCCTCTCGTCCCCTCCGTGCTATCGAGGGGTGGAGCCTGAGGATCCGCTGAATCGGGCCCTGAACCAGTATGTAGGGTATGAAAGCAGTCAGGCCCTCGAGCGGAGCATGCGCCAAATCCGGGAAGGACGGCTTCCTGAGCCTCCGGGCCTGCACGTGGGGATCCCCACCCACTTCGATCCTTCCCAGGCCCCTCCAGGATATGCCACGGCTTTCGCATGGGTCTTTGTCCCCACGGGCCCGGCCGCGATGGCCCGCTGGGAGGGCTCAGAGTGTGAATCCTATGTTCAGCAGATCCTGGAACGTTGGGCGGAGTATGCGCCTGATTTGACGGATCGGATCCTGGCCATCGCCGTGCATACCCCAGCGGACACCGAGCGGTGGATCCCCAGCATGCAATGGGGAGATCGCCATCACGGCTCCTATCATCCGGAGAACTTCTGGGCCCGGCGGCCGCATCCGGCCTTGAGCCATTACCGGACGCCTATCGAAGGCCTGTATTTATGCGGGTCCGGGACTTTCCCGGGCGGCAGCTTCACCGGACAGCCCGGGTATAATGCCGCTACGGTGATCGCGGAGGATCTGGGCTATCCCCGGTGGTGGGGACCTCGGCGGGCGGAGGAGGTGCTGGCCGAGCTGGAGAATCCGGGAGGAACCTCACGATGACAGTTATCGGGATTGCATGCGTGCAGCTGGAGGCGAGGGGCCTCGATGACGCGGAGGAGGCTCTGGAGCGAGCGCTTGATCGATTGGAGGAGGCCGGACGGTATCGGCCGGAGATCATCCTGCTGCCGGAGTGCACGTATCCGGCGTATTACCTGCACTCTCTGGACGCCTACCGCCGATCCCGGTTGCGACCCGCCGAGGATGTCCTCCGTCTGTTTGGGGAAAGCGCCCGCCGCCACCAGGCGTATATCGCGGTGGGCCTCGCCCGTCCGCACCCTTCGGGGCGGTTGCGCAACTCGGTGGCCCTGATCGATCCCCAGGGACAGGTCCTGGGCTTCCACGATAAGCTCTTCCTCTGGCACTTCGATCGGGAGTGGTTCGACCCCGGGTCGGAGCTCCCGGTTTTCGATCTCCCCTTCGGGCGGGTCGGCCTGATGATCTGCGCCGACGCCCGCATGCCCGAGATCCCCCGCGCCCTGGCTCTGCGCGGGGCCCGCCTGATCCTGGACGCCACCGCCCTGGTGACCTCCACCGGCGCCCCGGCCGCCCGCACCAACCCCCAGGTGCTCTATATGCTCCCGGCGCGGGCGATGGAGAACGGCGTGTGGATCGCGGTGGCCAACAAAGTGGGGATGGAGGCCGACAGCGTCCTCTACTGCGGCCGCAGCGGGGTCATCGCCCCCGATGGGCAATACCGGGCGATGGGGAGCCCGGATCGGGAGGAGATCGTGTTCGCGGAGATCGACCTGGAAGCGGCGCCGGGCCCCCGGGTTCGGCCGGCCGCGCCGGATCCGCTGCTAACGGCATCCCCTGAGGATCTTCCGGTGGCCCGGAAGCTTCAGTCATCCATCCCTCCGGAGGCCCTGTATCTCCGGGTGGGCCTGCTCCAGATGGGCTCTTATCCCACCGCGACCCCATGGATCCAGCGCGTCGCCGCGCTGGGGGAGACCATGATCCGCCAGGGCGCCTCTCTGCTGATCGTATCCGGGCCTCCACCGGGCGCCGATCCTTCGATCCTCGAGGCCCTGGAAGCGCTCAGCGCCCGATGGTCATGCGGGTGGATCGTTCCGTTCCCCGAAGAAGAAGACGCCGGCCCGGCGAAGATCGCCTTGTATTTCCTGGACCGCGGACGGCGGATCGGCCGCTATCCCGGGGATGGGCGGGAGGGATCCCCGGTGTATGCCATCGGCGGGGGCACGGTGGGGGTGCTGCGCGAGTCCGAGGGGTGGGCGCCGGAGATCGCCCGCAGCGCGATGCTGCGGGGGGCCGAGCTCCTGATATGGTGGGTGTCTGCTGCGGGACCGGATCTTCACACCCTGGCCCGCGCCCGCGCGGACGAGAATCGGGTGTTTGTGGCGCTGGCCGCCCCGCCCGGCCGGGCGGAGGGGGTCGCCTCCGCGATCTTCGACCCGCTGGGCCAGCCCCTGGCCACTGGGGTTCCCGGGGCTGAGCACGGGATCTTCGTTTCCCTGTTTCGACCCCTCACCCGCCATAAAGAGATGGCTCCCGGATCCCATGTGGTGTTCGGCCGGAGGCCCGAGGCCTTTCACGGTCTTCCGGGCGGATGGGCTTCTCGGGTCGTGGGTGGGGGGTAGCCTGGGGGCCCCTCTCTCCTGTGCTGCGGGGTGTGGGGCAAGGGGAGGGGCAAGCCTTCTGCGCGCTTCCCACCCCTTCCCGGTGAAGCGGGGCATTCGAGAAGCGGGGGCGGCGATGAAGCCGCCCCCGCCCTGTTCTTCGGGGTTGACGCCATCGGGCTCGGGCGGAATTCTGGATTATGCGCGCATCCATTCGGCCTGGGCAGCCGCAACCCCTGCGCCCGGGGTTGTGGAATGACCCAGATGGCGCAGGGCGATCTCGATGGCGCTGAGGGTCTGGAGGAGGGCCGGCAGACCGATCTCCCCCATATGGCCGACCCGGAAGGAGCGGCCGCGCAAAGCTGGGTGGATCGCTCCGGCCACGGTCACCCCCGCCTGTTCGATCTCCCGAAGCAAACGGTCATCCACCCCATCCGGGTAGTAGATCACGCTCAGGGTGACCGCAGCCCAGGCGGGGTCCCGGGGCACCATCTCCAGCTCCATCGCCCGCAGCCCGGCCCGGAAGGCGCGGGCGATCCGCTCGTGGCGGGCCCAGCGGGCCTCCATCCCTTCCGCCCGGATGCGGCGGAGGGAGACGGCCATGGCCGCCACCAGATTGACCGCTGGGGTCGCGAAGTAGGCGGGGCGGCCGGCCTGGAAAGCCTCCATCACCGGGAGCCATTTCCCCCAATCCGCGTAATAAGACCGCGTTCGGGTCCGCCGGCGGCGATAGGCCTCCAGGGCGGAGGGACGGGCGACGACGATGGCCAGCCCGGGCGGGACGGCGAGGGCTTTCTGGGAGCCGGTGAGGGCCACATCGACCTCCCACGCCGTCTGATGGAAGCGCTGTCCTCCCACCGCGCATACCCCATCGACGACCACCAGAGCCCCGTGGCGGTGGGCCAGAGGGGCCCAGCGTTCCACCGGAACCACCACCCCGGTGGAAGTATCCACATGGGTGAGGGCGAGGACTTTGGCCCCCTGTCGGAGGGCGGCCTCGAGCTGCGATTCATCGGGAAGGGCGCCGGGCTCTGCCGCCACCCGGATGACCTCGGCGTCCAGCCATTCGGCGAGCTCCGCCATCCGGGCGGCGAAATACCCGGTATCCACCACCACGACGCGATCGCCCGGCTCGACCAGGTTGGCCAGGGCCATTTCCATCGCCAGGGTGCCGGATCCCGGGACCAGGAACGGCTGACCATCCGGCGCATCGAACACTTCCCGCAGGCCCACAAGGGATTCCTGCATCAGGGCCGCGAAAGCGGCGGACATGTGGCTGAGGGGAGGACGGGCCATCGCCTCCAGGACCTCAGGGTCCACCTCCACCGGACCGGGGATCATGAGCAGGGTGCGGCTGGCCATGGGTGAAGTTCTCCGGAGATAAGATGAGTTCAGCACCGACCTGGTGGGCCATCTGTTCCACATGGGTAAACGTCTGCGTAAGAGGATCCCCCCATCGTGGATCCGCTGTTAGTTTAACCCATCCGAAGCGAAAGGATCAGAGGCCGCGAGGGCTTCAGCCGCGCGGATCCGTTTCCCCAGCGCCGGATGGGTGTAGAAGACCCATTCCACCCAGGGCTCGGGATCCAGCTCCGCGAGGTTCTGTTCCCCCAGCTTCCGCAAGGCGGCCGCCAGGGCTCCCGGCCGCCCGCACAGACGGATCGCTTCTCGGTCCGCTTCCCATTCCCGCCAGCGGGACCACGCGTTCATCGGGATCATTCCGATGAGGCCGAAGAGGAGCGCGCCGATGGCCAGCGCGGGCAGGCTGGATGGATGATCCAGGCCGGGGAGGCCCATGATCCGGATCCCCCAGGGCAGCCCGTGAGCGCCCACGAAAAACCCGGCCAGGCCGATGAGGCTCTCCAGGGCCAGGCCCAGCGGGATATCCCGATGGAGATGATGGGCCAGCTCGTGTGCCAGGATGGCCTCGATCTCCTCCGGCGTGTAGCGCTGAAGCATCGTGTCCCCGATCACGATCCGGCGGGTTGGGCCCAGCCCCATCAGCCCCGCGTTGGCCGCGCGGGTCCGGCGGCTCATATCGACGAGGAAAACCCCGCGAGCGCGAACGCCTGCCCGCTCCGCCAGGTGGGCGAACCGGGAGAGCAGCTCGGGATCCTCAAGCGGGCGGAATCGGTAAAACAGGGGAGCGAGGAGCACCGGGGCGAGCTGGGCCATGAGGACTGAGAAAAGGATCCAGAAGGCCCCCACCGGCAACCACCATGTTTGCGGCCAGCGGCGGAACGCCCCATAAAGCCCCGCGATGAGCGGCAGGCCGATGACGGCGCTGATCCCCCACGCTTTCAGGCGATCCAGGGCCCACCCCTTCGCGGGTTGGGTCGAGAGGCCGAAGCGATGGGGGAGGAGGAACCCGCCATAGAAATCCAGGGGAAGCGAAAGCATGGCCCAGCCGCCCCCGAACAGGATGGCCATCCCGACCGCATCCAGGGGAAAAGGGAGCCTTCCCGTCAGGGCCTGCCCGATGCGCAGGGCCAGCCCGGAGAGCAGCCAGGCCAGCGCGTAAACCAGGAAGAGCCCGTTTTCCGTCACCCACAGGCGGCGGCGCAGCCGGGCGTAACGCTTCGCTTCCTGCGGGCGGTCCATCCCGCCGTCCTCCAGCTCAGCGCTCCGGCTTCAGGATGACCACGGTTCCCGAGTAAAGGGAGCGGAAGCGCTCCGCGTCCGCCTCCGTCCCGGCCACCCCCGCCCCGTAGTGCATCGGGATGGCGACCTTCGGCGCGATCGCCGCGGCGGCCTGGGCGGCCTCCTCCGCGGTCATCACGTAGGTGCCGCTCACCGGCAGCAGGGCGATGTCGCAACGGATCCCTTTCATCTCCGGGATGAAATCCGTATCCCCCGCGAAATAGAGGCGCTCCCCCTCGATGGTGAGGATGAACCCCAGCCCGCCGGCTTCGCGAGGGTGGAAGCGTTTGTTGATGTTATAGGCCGGCACCGCTTCGATTTCCACCCCCATGATCGAGAGGCGCTCCCCGGGGCGCATGGCGCGAGCCCCTTTCACTTTCGCCGCCGCCGCGGGGTTTCCGATGATCACGGTTTCCGGCTTGCGCAGGCGGTGGATGTCCTCAGGCGAGCAATGGTCGAAGTGCTCATGGCTGATGAGGATGAGATCCGCTTTCGGCGCGTCCGCAGGGACCTGCCAGGGATCCAGGTAGATCACCGGCGGTCCGTCGATGCGGAAGGCGTCATGGCCCAGCCAGTGGATCCGGCTTAACAGGCGAGGGCGTGCTTCCATCGGGAACCTCCTGCGGATTCTACCGGGGCGACGATCTTCGCCCATCGGGCCGTCATCTTCATGGCAAACTATAGGGCCGATGAGGCCAGGAAGGCAAGCCCCTATCGGAAGTTCAGGCACAGAGCAGGGGCGCGGCGATGCTGCGCCTGCTCACCGCCTCGCGCGATACAGGGTGCAGAGGCCCAGGTTCTCGACCGGTTCCATCTCCTGCTCCACGAACGCCTCGATCCGGGCCGGGCGGAGGCTCCATTCCCAGCGCCAGTAGCACACCCAGCGGATGCGTTCCTCCCGGATGGCCTGTATGGTCTCCTCCTGGCCGGCCTGGCCGAAGGAGGTGGCCGTGGGGATGTCGAAGGGCGTCGGATTGCGCAACCCGGTCAGCAGGTAGTAGAACCCGGCGGTGGGGAGGAGCAGAAACACGGAGGGCTCGGGGGCCCGGCGGCGCAAGGGGATGCAGAAGGCGGACCGAACCCGCTTCACGATCCCAGACGAACCAGAAGTGCTCTGATTCCATGCGGGCGATGCGCTTCAGGCGCTCGGGATTGAAAGCGGGAAGATCCGTGCGCTCCATTCGGGTGGGATTCCCCTATCCGGGGGGGAATTTGTCGTGTATTTTATCCAGCCGGGCGATCGTGCGCTCCAGCCGGCGGACCAGGCGGCGGGCGCTGGCCTCCACCGCCGGGGAGAACCCCTCCCCGTATCCAAAGTCCTCGCCGACGATCCCATAAAGAACCATGCGCCGGGGGAATGCCCCCATCGTTCGGGCGAGGGCAAGCGCCTCCCCTGCGGAGAGCCCGTGGGTGGAGAAGCTTTGGGGGAAGGGCCCCTCGAGAAGGCGATCCCCACGAATCCGGAGCAGCGTTCCCGGAGGGGCGCTGGCGGCCACGGCGTCGACAATCCAGGCGATCTCCGCCCCCGCCCACGCCTGAGCCAGCGCCATCGGATCGGGAACCCCCAGGGGAATGGCCGCACCATCGGGCCCGCTCCACGCACGGAGCTGAGCGGCTACCCACAACCCCACCCCATCATCCCGCCGCATCGGGTGGCCCAGCCCGATGAGGACCCAGCGCCGCGCCCGCTTCATTCCTTTTCGATCTCCAGGCGCAGGAAGTGCGTGGCGCAGGAGATGCATGGATCGTAGTTCCGGACGGCCTGCTCGCAGCGCCACGTGAGCTGTTCCTTCGGCAGAGAAAGCAGACGGGGCACCAGCTTCCGCAGATCGTCCTCGATGCGCCGCTGGTTCTGAGCGGTGGGCGGGACGATCTTCGCTTCCTCGATCCGGCCTTCGGCGTTGATCCGGTAACGGTGATACAGGATCCCCCGGGGGGCCTCGCTGGCCCCGAACCCGACCCCCGCCCGGACCTCGAAGGGCTCGACAGGGTGATCCGGCGGCTCGTAGCGATCGATGAGGTGAAGCGCCTCCTCGCAGGCGTGAATCACCTCGACCCCGCGGACGAGGAGGCTTCGGAAGGGATTGCGCACCGGGGGGACCAGGCCGATGGAGGCGGCCACCTCGCGGGCCAGCGGGGAGAGCTGATGGAAATTCAGGTTGAAGCGGGCCAGCGGGCCGACCATATAGCTGCCGCGCCCCCGGACGATGGAATGCAGGGCGTTGCTGTAGGGCACCTGGAGCTCCTCAAAGGCCTCCTCGAAGCTGGAGACGGGGATGAAGATCCCTTTGCTGGAGCGGATCCAGCCTTCGAGGATGGCGTATTCCTCCGGATGATAAAGGGCCACGAATTCATAGTCCTCCTCGAAATCCGGGAACTCCAGCCCGGCCATCCAGCGCAGGGCCTCGATCATGAAATCGCGAGCCCGGGCCAGCCCTTCCCGGTGCTCCAGGAGCACCCTGCGGGAGGGCACGGCGTAGAAGCCGCCCACCCGCACGTTGATCGGATGGATCTCCCGGCCGCCGATCCGGGCCATCAGATCGTTCCCCGCCTTTTTGATCTGCAGCCCTTTCTGCACCCACTCCGGGTGGTCCCGGGCCATATAGAGCGCGCTCTCGTAGCCGAGGAAATCGGGCAAATGCAGGAGGAACACGTGGAGCGCATGGCTTTCGATCCATTCCCCGTAGTAGAGCAACAGGCGAAGATCCCGGAGGGGGCCTTTCACCGAAAGCCCGAACAGGCTCTCGATGGCATTGCATGCGCTCATCTGATAGGCCACCGGACAGATGCCGCAGATGCGAGCGGTGATGTCCGGCGCCTCCTCGAAACGCCGTCCCCGCAGAAAGGCCTCGAAAAAGCGGGGCGGTTCGTAGATCTCCAGGCGGAGCTCGTGCACCTGCCCGTTCCGCACCCGGACGTGCAGGGCGCCCTCGCCCTCCACCCGGGCCAGGGCCTCAACTCGAACGGTCAGGGTTCGCGGCTTCGGCATAGCGCTCTCCCGCCTCCCGAAAAGCAGGGGCATACGCGTTGAAGGTTCGGAACAACCGGACCAGATCGGGGGAGCTCATCCCACGGGCCAGCAGCCAGTCCCCCAGGCTGGCCGGATTGGGCGTTTCCATCGGGCCGAAGCAACCATAACAGCCCCGCCGGTAAGCGGGGCACAGGGCGCCGCATCCGGCCTGGGTGACCGGCCCCAGGCATGGGATCCCCTGGGCGACCATCACACACACGGTCCCGCGGCGTTTACACTCGATGCACACGCTGTGGTTGGGGATGTTGGGCCGTCGGCCGTTCAGGAAGGCGCTGATCAGCTCCAGCAGGGGCCCTTTCCCGATGGGGCAGCCCCGGAGCTCGAAATCCACTGGCACATAGGCCGAGGCGGGCAGGGATTTCTCCAGCGTTTTGATGTATTCCGGGCGGGCGTAAACCAGCTCCAGGAAACCGCGCACATCGGCGAAGTTCCGAAGGGCCTGGATCCCTCCAGCGGTAGCGCAGGCCCCAATGGCGACCAGGAAGCGGCTCTGCCGCCGGATCTCGCGGATCTGGTCCACCTGCTCCGGGGTGGAGATACTGCCCTCCACCAGGGAGAGATCGTAGGGCCCCCGCACCACCGCCCGCGAGGCCTCCAGAAAGTAAGCGATCTCCACCTCGCCGGCCAGGGTGAGCAGCTCCTCCTCGCAATCCAGCAGCGTGAGCTGACAGCCATCGCACGAGGCGAACTTCCAGACGGCCAGCTTGGGTTTGCGACGTCGCGCCATCGGTTGCACCTCCTGGTCCCGTAGCGATAACAGGCCGCGCCATGTCATCCCTGGATGATCCGGCCCACTGCGGCCTGAGGGGCCGCTTGTTTCCTCGGATTCCGGCTCCGTCCTGCCGGTCCTTTCCGCTAAAGCTCGCGCACCTCCAGCAGCGGGCGGATCTGCGGGAGAGGGAAAACGGGCCCATCCCGGCAAATGAAGGCGGGGCCGAACTGGCAGTGGCCACAGAAGCCCACCGCGCACTTCATATTCCGTTCCAGCGAGAGGAAAATCTGTTCCGGCGCGACCCCGCGGTTTTCCAGCTCCCGGGCGGCCACCCGCATCATCACCTCCGGGCCACACATCAGGATGATGGCCTGCCGCAGGTCCAGGAACCGTTCGGCCAGGGGCAGCAGCGTCGTGACCACACCGATATGTCCGCGCCAGGCCTCATCGCCCCGATCCACCGTGATGAAGACCTGGAGATCCAGACGTCCGCGCCAGCGCTCCAGCTCCGTCGGGTAGAGGAGATCCGCCGGCGTTCGCGCCCCATACAGCAGAACAATCTGCTCGTAATCCCGGCGGTGGGCCATCAGGTATTGCAGGGCGGGCCGCAGCGGGGCCAGCCCGATCCCTCCGGCCAGGATCAGGAGGTCACGGCCGCGGGCTTCCTCGAGGGGCCAGCCGCGCCCGAACGGCCCTCGCAGACCCACGACGTCCCCCTTGCGAAGGCGAACCAGCGCCCGGGTGACATATCCCACGGCCCGCACCGTGTGCTCCAGGTCCCGGGTCTTCGGGTGAACGCCGCTGATGGAGATAGGAACCTCGCCGACCCCAAAGAGATAGAGCATGTTGAACTGGCCGGGCTGGAAAGAGAGGGAGTCCCCATGGAGCGAGCGCAGGCGCAGCGTGACGGTATCCGGGGTCTCCCGGCGGACGCCCGTGACCTGAAAGGGGCGAGGGAGAAAGAGGTCCAGGGCATAGGAGGGTATGGCCTGAGCGATCATACGGGCCTCCTCTCCGGCGGCGCGTAGAGATCCAGGAGCTGGAGACGGGCGGCCTTGAGCCGCCCGGCGACCACCGCGAGCAGCCGGCTCAGGATCCAGGCGGCGAGGCCGCAGTCCTGGCTCATCCGGGCCCGCAGCGAGGCGGCATCCAGAACCACGGCGGTGGTCTCCACCAGGGCCCGGGCGTCGAACTCCCAGCGGTAAGGGGGAAGGGCCCAGGACCAGCCCACGATCTCCCCCGCGCTCACCGTCTGCAGGCGGATGGCGCCCTGTCCCGGGACGAACATCTCGATGGCGACCAGGCCGTCTACGATCAGGAAGAAGGCGTCCGCCGCCCGGCCCTCCCGCAGGAGCAGCGCGTCCGGCGCGTAGGTCTGCAGCCGGGCGATCTCCGCCAGGCTCTCCCTCCACGCCTCCTCCATATCATGGGTGAATGGGTGCTGGCGAAGCGCTTCCAGGATCTCGGCCTTCGACATCGGCTCACCTCCTCTCGCCTGCCAGGGCTCCATCCGTCTCCCGGATCGCACGGACTTCCTCGGTCAGGTCGATGCCCACCGGGCACCACGTGATGCAGCGCCCGCAGCCCACACAGCCGGAGGTTCCGAATTGATCCCACCAGGAGGCCAGCTTGTGGGTCAGCCACTGACGATAGCGGGCCTTCGCGCTCTGGCGGATCGGGCGCCCGGCGGTGTAGGTGAAGGCAGTGGTGAAGCAGGAATCCCAGCGACGCACCCGCTCGGCCTGGGTTCCGGCCAGATCGCTGAGATCCTCAACGGTGAAGCAGAAACAGGTGGGGCAGACCATCGTGCAATTTCCGCAGGTCAGGCAGCGCTGAGCCACCTCTTCCCAGCGGGGATGCTCCAGATTGCGGTAGAGCAGGGCGGGGAGATCAGCGGTATCCAGCTGTCGACCCATGGAGCGGGCCGTCTCCTCCAGATGGGCCTCGACCGCCGCGCGATCGGCTTCCGTGGCGGGCGTGCAGGGGATCTCCGCCATGAGGGCCGCTCCCCGTTCGGTCCCGATCTCGACCACGAAGGCGTCCGGAAGCTCGGTGAGGATCAGATCCGCGCCGGGCGGGGCCTTGGGGCCGGTGCCCATGGAGGCGCAGAAGCATGTTCCGCCGGCGGTGGTGCACTGGACGGCGATCAGGAAGAGCGCCTCGCGACGGGCCCGGTAAACCGGATCCACATACGGGCCGCCCATGAACACCCGGTCCAGGATGGCGATGGCATGCAGCTCGCAGGCCCGAACGCCCAGAAAAGCATAGCGAGGCGGGGGATCCGCGGGCGGGGTCCATTCGAAGCCCTGGCCGTTGCGGCGGGTCCGGCCCAGGGAGAACACGGGGGGATGGAGGAATCGCTTCCAGGAATGAGGGCCCACCGCATACCCGAAGAAGGCCTCATCCCCCCGGCGTTTCAGACGATAGGAGCCCCCATCCTGTTCGTCGGTCCATCCGATGGGGAGATCCGAGATCCGATGGACCTCATCGTATACGATGGCCCCCTCCTGGATCCGCGGGCCGATGATCGTGTAGCCTTGCTGCGTGAGCTTCTCCATCAGGGTTTGCAGCTGGGCCTTCTCCATCCGCCAGAGGGAGCCCGTGGGGGTTCGAACCTCGGGATCGGCCATCGCGCTCTCCTTCCTCAGACTTGCTGGGGAACTGGGTCTTGCTCTGGAAGCCCCCTTCTCGCCGAGCGAGAGGATGGTCATCCCGCCTCCCGGAATGGGGGCCCAGCGTCATGCGTCCTGGATCATTATGCTTCATTGAAAAAATCCCCGCCAGTGATGGCCGAGCATCCCTTCATTGTGATATTATTCACAATTCGGCTGGGGCTCAGCAGATCCGGGGGAGCTGTTCGCCCGCCAGCATGCTGACCACCCGGAAGCCCCCGACCCGGGTGCGGAGCAGGACGAGGTGCCGGGGATCCTCGACCACCTCCCCGATGATCGCCGCCTCCTGGCCCAGGGGGTGGGCGCGCATGGCCTCCAGCACGCGTTCCCCGTCCTCCCGGGCGACGATGGCGATGAGCTTGCCTTCGTTGGCCACGTGGAGCGGATCCAGGCCCAGGATCTCGCAGGCGCCTTTCACCTCATCCTGGATGGGGATGCGCTCCTCATAAAGATGGATACCCACCCGGGAGCTCATGGCGATTTCGTTCAAAGCGCTGGCCAGGCCGCCCCGGGTCGCATCGCGCATACAGCGGATGCGGGGGCTGGCCCGGAGCATGGCGGCCACCAGCGTGTGGAGCGGCGCGGTGTCGGAGCGAACGGGCTGCTCGAACTCGATCTGCTCCCGGGCCAGCATCACCGCGATGCCGTGGGCGGCGATCGGCCCGTTCAGCAGCACCAGATCCCCGGGTCGCGCCTGATCGGCCGACAGCGCCCCCTCGTATTCCACCACCCCGATGCCCGTGGTGGTGATGAACAGCTTGTCCGCCTTCCCCCGATTCACCACCTTGGTGTCCCCGGTGACAATGGGGACCCCTGCCTCTTCGGCGGCCCGGCGCATGGAATCCACGATCTGGCACAGTGTATCGATCGGCAACCCTTCCTCCAGGATGAAAGCCGCGCTCAGGAAAAGCGGCCGGGCTCCGCTGACGGCCAGATCGTTGATGGTCCCGTTCACGGCCAGCCGGCCGATGTCCCCACCGGGGAACACGATGGGATCCACCACGAAGGCGTCCGTGGTGAAGGCGAGCCGCAACCCGTTCACGTTCAGGACGGCGGCGTCGTTCAGCACCCGGGTTTCGGGCGGCAGGAGGAGGGGACGGAACACTTTCTCGATCAGCTCGTGCATCAGCCGCCCCCCGCTGCCGTGCCCCAGCAACACCGTGCGATAGGAAAGGGGCGGGATGGGACAGGCTCCCAGGCTCTCCGCAGTGGCCATAGGTTTTACGCTCCTCGGAAATGGGGCTCTCGCTTTTCGAAGAAAGCGGCCAGGCCTTCCGCGAAATCCGGCGTCTCGGCGATCTCCACCAGGTGACGCAGCTCTTTCGCCATATGGGAATCTAGGCGATCGATCCCCAGCGCCTCGTTGATGAGCGCCTTGGTGATCGCCCATGCCCGGGTGGGCCCGCGCGCCAGGCGCTGGGCGATGGCCTCCACCTCCTGATCGAAGGTCTCAAAGGGGAAGATCCCGTTGATGAGGCCCCACTCCAGGGCCTGCTGGGCGCTGAGGCGCGGATTCAGAAAGACCATCTCCATGGTCCGCCGCAGGCCGATGAGGCGGGGGAGGATGAAGGTGGTGCTCTCCGCCCCGGTGAGGCTGGTCTTGGAGTAGGCCCACTCGAAGCTGGCCCGGTCGGAGGCGAAGACCAGATCGCAGGCCATGGCCAGGCCGAGGCCCCCCGCGGCGGCCACCCCCTTGACCGCGGCGATGAAGGGTTTGGGGGCGCGACGGATCTCGGAGATCGTGCTGTGGAGGTATTCCAGGATCTCCTTGAAGCTGCGCCCGTAGCCTCCTTCGATCTCACGGGCCTCCGGCTGCAAATACGAGAAGTCCTCGGGATGCTCCCGCTCCCGGACATATTTCAGATCCGCCCCGCTGCAGAAAACCCGATCGGTCCCGGCGAGGATCACGCAGCGGACCTCCGGGTCGCGGGCGAATTGAAGGGCTGCCTTCCGGAGATCCCGGGCCATCGCAACATCCAGCGCATTGAAGCGATCGGGCCGGTCGAGCTGGATGATCCCGACTGCCTCTTTCCGCTGCATTCGAATGTGATAGAGTTCGATGATGACGGGTTCCATGGGGCGCTCTCCGGATTTTTCGGGAATGATGGGGCTGGACGCTCCCTCCTGGGGACCTTCCGGATGTTCTGGATCTCTCCTCTCTTCCCACAGGGATCAAAATCCGTGCTCCATCATAAGGATACAGATCGCCAGGAGCCTTGAGAAAGCGGATCGCCTGTCCCCTCCGGGTTCGCATGGCCATCCCCTCGCGGATCTGGATAAGGATGATACGACAGGAGAGTCATACCGGGCAGTGGGGATACCTGTGGACCGGGCCAGGGGCCTGGCGCGCGTGACCCGGGGTGCTTCGATCCGGTTCGGACCAAGCGAGGCCCGGATTTCAGCGGGGCGACGTTGCGATTGTGCCGCCCAATGCCCCTGAACTCAGCCCCGCTGCCGAAGGCGGCATCGGCTGCAGCGGCGGGTTGGGCAGCTTCTGGAGGTTACATCCAGCGCTTCAGGCTTTCACAGAAGTCCTTTCAGTCAGGATCACATGAACAACGGGAAGAGCCCTCAACTCCAATTTTGATAGATCAATGATCTTGCTGGCATCCTCAATCTCAATCCCTATAACGCGATTGTGTTCATCAAAGTCCAGCACAATCCCTGGGGCGATCTCCTCCGACTCAGTACTTACTCCTTCAATCAATTTGATATACAACATGTCGGTCTCAGGATGATATTCGAAAATCATTTTCTTCTCCCCATCAAGGTCTGAAGCGGCGGTCGAAAAAAGCGTTATGCACGGTCTCCCCATCCGGTTCTGTCACAACTCGGAGGTACTTGTCTACCTCGGCAACATACCCCCAATAACGGATACGCCCATTGGGCTGCACTTCGGTACGAATAGGATTCTTTAGAACGTGCTCAATCCATTCCATCTTAAGGTAAGGCCGACGAACTATGACACTTGTTCTGAAGTAAGCTGTCGTTTTCATCTTGACCCTGAGCGCACTTAAGCCGCGCATCTCATCGAAGCGCTTCATGGGGCTTGACTGCTGCCCTGCGGGGAACACACAGGATATGTGCGACCTGACGGCACTATAGCAGAGGAGAGCCCACATGTCAAGCGTGTCCTCCCAACTCCTTCATTCCCTCAGGCCCCGTGATGTGCCCCCCGTATTCATACCAGATCCGGCAGGCCCCCTCGCTGCTCACCATACAGGCGCCCACCGGGGTTTCGGGCGTGCACTCCTTGCCGAAGAGCCGGCAGTCATACGGCGTGGCGATGCCGGCCATGATGTTGCCGCACAGGCACTCCTGGGTGAGGCGGGGTGGGGCGTCCCGCAGCCATTCCGAAAGCCGGATCTCGAAGCGGGCCCGGGCGTCCGCCCATCGGTATTTCGGGCGCAGGCGGAGGTTCCCATTGGGAACGTAGGCGATGCCGCGCCAGACCCCGCTTTCGGTCTGGAAGACCTCCCACAGCAGCCGCTGGGCGTTGCGGTTGCCTTCCGGCGTCACGCAGCGGGGATAGGCGTTCACCACCCGTTTCTCGCCCCGCCGGATCAATTCCACCAGCTGCACCAGGGCGCTCAGGATATCCAGGGGCTCGAACCCGGCTACCACCACCGGGATGCCGTGGCGCTCCACGAAGCGCTCGAAGACCTTCCATCCGGTGATGGTCGCCGCGTGGCCCGCGGCCAGGAACCCCTGCACCCGGGTCTGGGGCATCTCGGCCACGATCTCCATAACGGGAGGGATATACTTGTGGGCGGATAGCACCGAGAAATTCTTCGGCGGGCCGGAGAGGATCACCGCCGCCGTGGCCACCGCGGTGGTCTCGAAGCCGGTGGCGAAGAGGACTACCTCCCGATCGGTCTCCCGGGCGATCTGCAGGGCCTCCCATGGGCTGTAGATCACCCGCACATCCGCCCCCTCCGCTTTGGCCTCCGCCAGCGATTTGAGGGTCCCCGGGACCCGGAACATATCCCCGAAGGTGGCGATGATCACGCCCTGTTCGGCCAGATAAACCGCCTCATCCACTTCGGGCATGTCGGTCACGCATACAGGGCACCCCGGCCCCATGATGACGTGGAGGTTCGGCGGCAGGAGGCTCCGGAGCCCGAAGCGGGCGATGCTCTGCTCATGGGTGCCGCAGACATGCATCACCGAGATCGGCCCCTGGAGGTCCGCGCAGAGCCGCTCCAGGGCGCGCCGAAAGGCCTGCACCCGCTCGGGGTCCCGGAACTCCAGACGTTCCGAAGGCTTGGGGGATCGCGTCGGGCTCATGAGGTTTCCTCCGGGGAGCGGATCTCGCTCTGCACCTCCGTGGCCATCAGATCCTCCTCCGCCGCCCGCAGAAGGGCCTCGTAGAAGGCCAGGGTTTCCTCCACTTCCTCGGGGGGAATGCGCCGGATGGCGAAGCCCACGTGGACCAGGACGTAATCCCCTGGGGTCACCGGCTCGTCGACCGTGTGGAGCATCACCGGCTTGCGGACCCCCCAGAAGTCCACCAGGGCGGTCATGTCGTTCACTTCCACCACTTTCCCCGGAACGCCGAGGCACATATGGGACCTCCTGTTCGAGTCGGAGATTTTCCACCGGACAAACGGGCCGGCTCAGGAAGCGCCCTCGAGATGGGCAGCGGCGATCAGGATCTGGCCCAGGCTGATCCCCCCATCGTTGGGAGGGATCTGGCGGTGGATCAGGACGGTGAAGCCCGCTTCCCGCAGGCGCCGGGCGGCCCGCTCGGTCAGCAGGCGGTTCTGGAAACATCCCCCGCTGAGGGCAACCCGACTTTCCCCGATCTCCCGCGCCACCTGAACGATGGCCTGAACCAGGGCGTTGTGGAAACGGGCCGCGATCTTCTCCCGCTCGACGCCACAGCGCAGATCCTCCAGGATCGCCCTCAGGAGGGGCTCCCAATCCAGAATCCAGGCGGGTCCTTCCATCTTCGGATTTTCGCAGAGAGGGAACGGGTAGGCCCGTGTCTCCGAGGGATCGGCCGCGAACTCCAGGGCCATGGCCGCCTGACCTTCAAAGGTGACCTCCTGGCGGAGGTCCAGGAGCGCTGCGACCGCGTCGAACAGCCGGCCCATGCTGGAGGTGAGCGGCGCGTTCACCCCCCGCGCGACCATGCGGGCCAGCGCCTGTCGTTCGACGGGCCGGAGGGCTCGGATGGGGGCCAGGTGATCCCATTCGACGGCGGCATCCCCTCCCAGCTCCCACAGCAGCGCGAACGCCACCCGCGATGGGGCGTGGATCGCCGCCTCCCCTCCCGGCAGGCGGAACGGTCGGAGCGTAGCGACCCGGTGGAACCCGCGGGCATCCCCCAGCAGGAACTCACCGCCCCAGATCGTCCCATCCAGGCCGTAGCCTGTGCCGTCCCAGGTGACCCCCAGCGCAGGCCCCTCCGCCTGATGATCGGCCAGGCATGCGACCAGGTGGGCGTGGTGATGCTGGACCGGGATCAGGGGGAGGGGCGTTCGCGCCCCCAGCGGTTGGGGAAGATCCCCGGCCGCTGCCCGCTGTGCCCAGATGGTGGAGGCGTAATCCGGGTGCAGATCGTGGGCGATGGCCACCGGCTCCGCCTCATATAGTCGGAGGAAATCCATGATCACGCGCTCGAAGGCGGCCAGCGCCTCGGCCGTGTCCAGATCTCCGATATGCTGGCTCAGGAAGATCTGGCACCCGACGCTGAGGGCGATGGTGTTCTTCAGGTGTCCCCCCACGGCTAGGATGGTGGGAAGCGTCCGGTTCACCAGGATAGGCAGCGGCGCGAAGCCCCGGGCCCGCCGCAGCATGCGGGGTTCTCCATCCATGAGGATCATCACGCTGTCATCCACGTGGCGGGCGATCGGCCGGTTGTGGATCAGGAGGGCATCCGCCACGCGGGCCAGCCGGCGGGCGGCTTCTTTCTCATCAGTGCAGATCGGCTCATCCGTGAGGTTCCCGCTGGTGGCCACCACCGGGAAATCCAGTTCCCGCAACAACAGGTGGTGAAGCGGCGTATAGGGCAGCATCACCCCCAGATAGGGATTGTCAGGGGCTACGTTCGGCGCGACCGGGGCGCCTGCCCGGCGGGGGAGGAGGACGATGGGCGCCTCCGGCCCGGCGAGCAGGGCTTCGGCTTCCGGGGAGACGTAACACAGGATGTGAATCTGCGTGAGGTCCTTCGCCATCAGGGCGAAGGGCTTATCCCGGCGGGGTTTGCGAGCCCGCAGCCGGGCGATGGCTTCCGCATTCCGCGCGTCCACCATCAGGTGGAAGCCGCCCAATCCCTTCACCGCTACGATCTGGCCCGCGCGAAGGGCCCTCGCCGCCTCCTGCAGGGCATGCTCCCCCATCGCGGTCCGCGCGTATTCCCCGAGACGCCGCGGGAAATCCGGATGGTCCTCCGCTTCCCCCTCCGGGACGGACGTGCGGGCATAGAAGGCCAGGGTGGGGCCGCATCGCGGGCAGGCGTTGGGTTGGGCGTGGAAGCGTCGATCCAGGGGGTTTTCGTATTCAGCCTGGCACGCCGGGCACATCCGGAAACGGCGCATCGTGGTGTTGGGCCGATCGTAGGGAAGGGCCTCCACGATGGTGAAGCGAGGGCCGCAATCGGTGCAGTTCGTGAAGGGATAGCGATAGCGACGGTCCCCAGGATCCAGGATTTCCGCCAGGCACCGGGCGCATGTGGCGATGTCCGGGAGGACCAGGGCGGTTTTCTCCCCCTCCCTTTCGCTGTGGCGGATTTCAAAGCCGGAATATCCGGCGGGATCCAGCCAGTCCACCTGAATCGAAAGCACACGCGCCCGGGGAGGGGTTTCGCGGGGGAGGCGTTCCAGGAAGCGTTCCAGCCGGAATACGGGTCCTTCCGCCTCGATGAAGACGCCGCGGGAGTCGTTCAGGACCCATCCGGCGAGGCCGAGCTCAGCGGCCAGCCGGTAGACGTAAGGGCGGAATCCCACCCCCTGCACGGCGCCCTGGATCTCCACGCGAACCCGTCGGATCTCATGGCCCATGGCGTTCTCGCCGCCGTCGATAGTGCTCCAGCAGCCATTCCGCCCAGGCCTCCATGCCCTGGCCGGTTCGACAGGAGACGATAAAGAGCGGCACGTCCGGCCGAAGGATCCTCAGGCCATGCCGGAAAGCCTCCAGGTCGAAATCCAGGAACTCCAGGAGATCGGCCTTGTTCAGCACAACCCCGTCCGCTTTCTGGAACGTCCCGGGGTATTTATAGGGCTTGTCGTGGCCTTCCGGGACGCTGGCGATCACGATGTTCAGGTGAGCGCCGAGATCGAACTCCGCCGGGCAGATCAGGTTCCCCACGTTTTCAATGAACAGCAGATCCAGGTCTTCCAGGGGCAGGTGGGAAAGGGCGGAACGGATCATCGGGGCATCCAGATGGCAGACGCCACCCGTGTTGATCTGCACCACCGGGATCCCGTGGGCGGCGATCCGTTCCGCATCCAGGGTTGAGGCGATATCTCCCTCGATGACGCCGACCCGGAGGGTCGGGGGCAGATGCGCCAGGGCGGCGAGGATCAGGCTGGTTTTGCCGGCCCCCGGGGCGGACATGAGGTTCACGGCCAGGAGGCCGACGCGGTCGAAGGCCGCCCGGTTCTCCGAGGCCACGGCCTCATTGGCCTGGAGGATTGCCTTCACAACCGGAATGCTCGTCCCCATGCTCCACCTCGATGCGTTCCACAACACAGCGGGTTCCGCCGGTGATCCGGATCTGGGGGCTGCCGCAAAAAGGGCATGTGGGGATCACGGGGGGCTCCACCGGGAACCGCGCCTCGCAGGTCTGGCAATGTCCCTCCCCGGGCTCCCGGCGGATCCGCAGGACCGCGCCCTCGGCGGGTGTCCCCCGGCTGAGCAGATCGAAGTAGAAACGGATGGACTCATCCACGTAACCGGTGAGGGTGCCCACCGTGAGATCGATAGTGCGCACGCGTCGCGCCCCCGCGGCCTCCGCCGCCTCCAGGACCACGGAGAGGATCCCCTGGGTGATCGCCAGCTCATGCATAGCGGATATCCCTCCATGGTCCAAGTATAGCGCGGGGCTTTCGGGAAGGAGGCCTGTCCGCGCAGGGTTTTTCCATGTTCTCAGGGCTTATGCGGTTTGGTTTCCATTCAGGGGGCGAGATAACCTTCCCTCCCCCGGAGCTGTGCGGGGCGTCTCCGGCTTTACCTTTCCAAGAACACGGAGAAGCCCTGCGGGACCCTGGGCCGGTTCTCTTGCCATAGGGGGATTCCCGTTTCACTATAAGAAGTCGTGCGGGTAGGGGAATGGGACAGGCATCAAAGGCTGCTTGCCTGTCCCCTCCGGGCATCCGCGCCGGGGATTCTTTGAGATCGGAGGCGATCCGGATGACCTATGCGGAGGCGCGTGCGGTTCGTGGGTTTCAGGAACGGTTTGGGGAGCTCCCCCGCCTGCGGGCCCGGGCCCCCGGCCGGGTGAACCTGATCGGGGAGCATACGGACTACAATGATGGCTTTGTCCTCCCGATCGCCATCGACCGGGCCATCTGGGTGGCGGCCCGCCCCCGCCGGGATCGTCAGGTCCACCTGATCGCCGCGGATTTCGGGGAGGAGGCGGTGTTCCCCCTGGATGGATTGCAGCCGGGAGGTTTACGGGGATGGGCGGCCTATCCGGCCGGGGTGGCCTGGGCGCTGGAGCAGGCGGGCTTTCGCCTGCCGGGGATGGACGCGGTGGTGGCCGGGGATGTGCCGATCGGCAGCGGGTTGAGCTCCTCCGCCGCGCTGGAGGTGGCCTTCGCCACGGCGTGGGCCGCCCTGGGCGGCCATGAGGTGCCCCGGCTGGAGCTGGCCCGGCTGTGTCAGCGGGCGGAGAACGAATTCGTGGGCGTGCGATGTGGGATCATGGATCAGATGGCGGCCCTGTTCGGCCGGCGCGGCCACGCCCTGCTCATCGATTGCCGTTCCCTGGAAACCCGCCTCATCCCGATCCCCAAAGAGATGGTGGTCCTGGTGGCCGATAGCGGGGTGCGCCGCGAGCTGGCGGCCTCGGAATACAACGAGCGCCGGGCGCAGTGCGAGGAGGCGGTGCGGCGGCTCCAGGGGCGATACCCCGGGATCCGCGCGCTGCGGGATGTATCTCGAGCGCAGCTGGAGGCCGCCCGCGGGGAGCTTCCCGATCGGATCTACCGGCGGGCCCGGCATGTGGTGACGGAGAACGAGCGGGTTCTGCGCGCCGTGGAGGCGCTGGTGCGCGGGGATCTCCCCGCCTTTGGGGAGCAGCTCAACGCCTCTCACGAAAGCCTGCGGGACGATTATGAGGTCAGCGCCCCTGAGCTGGATACGTTGGTGGAAGCAGCCCGCTCCGTCCCGGGCGTGTATGGAGCCCGGCTGACGGGGGCCGGCTTCGGCGGCAGCATCCTAACGGTCGTTCGACGGGAGGCGGTCCAGGCCGTGAGCGAGGCCCTCATCCGTCGTTACGAAGCGCGCTTCGGCCGGCGGCCGACGCTGTTCGCGGTGGAGCCGGATGAGGGCGCCACCGTGCATTTCGAGTAGGGTCCGGGGTGCGTCGGGCGGCCGCCACGCCATCCTCCGATGGGCCCCTCTCCTGGAGCCCGTGCGGGGCGGCCCCGTCTCCGGAATCCACCGATGGGGATGCATACCGGCCATGGCGACTCGTCGCGCGCGTCATCCGTTTCGGGCGCTTCGCCACTGGAATTACCGCCTGTATTTCATCGGCCAGCTGATCTCCCTCAGCGGGACCTGGATGCAAACGATCGCCCAGAACTGGCTGGTCTATCGGCTCAGCGGGTCGCCGGCCAGCCTGGGCATTATGAACGGCCTCTCCGTTCTGCCCCTTCTGCCCCTGGCCATCTTCGGGGGAAGCCTGGCGGATCGCTTCCCCCGGCGCTGGCTGATTGTGATCACGCAATCCCTCATGATGGGCCAGGCCTTCCTCCTGGCCTGGCTCACCTGGAGCGGTCGCATCCAGGTCTGGCACGTCTGGGCGATGGCGGTGCTCCTGGCCGCCTTTCAGATGCTGGATGTGCCCGCCCGCCAGGCCTTTGTGGTGGAGATGGTGGGCGAGGAGGATCTGGGGAACGCCATCGCCCTGAATTCCTCCCTCTTCAACTTCGCGCGGATCATCGGCCCCTCCCTGGCCGGCCTGGTGGTGGCGACGCTGGGGGAGGCGATGGCCTTCTTCCTGAACGGCCTCTCGTTCCTCGCCGTGATCGCCGGCCTCCTGGCCATGCGGTTGCCTGCCTCGACCGCCCGCCGGCGCCTGTCCGGAGCTTCGGGGGATCCACTGGCCGGGCTGGCGCGGATCCGGACCGATGCCATCCTGCAGGGCCTGGTGAGCATGGTGGGGGTTTCCGCTTTTCTCTCCATGCCCTACACCACGCTTCTCCCCGTTTTCGTCCAAACTTCCCTTCGGGAGAGCGCGGCGCCGGTGGTGGAGGCCCTTTGCCGGGCGGCATCGGCGAGCCGTCTGGGCGGAGCGCTCCTCTCGTGTGTCCAGCCGGAGGCGGTCGCCTATGGCCTCATGATGGGGGCGGTCGGGATCGGCGCGGTGGCCGGGGCGCTGCTGGCGGCGGCGTATGGGGACGCGGGCCAGCGGGGGCGCATGCTGACGTGGGGGAACCTGGGCTTCCCGGTGGCGCTGCTGGGATTTTCCCTCACCCGTTCCTTCTTCATCGCGCTGGGCTTTCTCGTCCTCACCGGGATCGCGTTCGTATGGCAGAACGCCCTGGCGAACACGCTGATCCAGACCCATGTGGAGGATTCCGTGCGGGGGCGGGTGATGGGGGTTTACACCCTTTCGTTTCAGGCGATGATGCGCCTCGGAGGGCTGCAGGCGGGCCTGATGGCCAGCTGGCTGGGCGCGCCGGCCACGGTCGCTCTGGGCGCCGTCGTCAGCCTGGGCTATATGATCTGGGCCCATCAGCGCTACCCCGGGATCCGCCGGTTGCCTTAGACAACCCGTGTCCCGAGCCCCCCATTCCCGCCGGCGCGCTTTGGAAGTGGACTTGGCACGCGGCCTCCGGCGAGGCCGCTGCAGGCGGTGGGGGAAGCGCATCGGCCGAAAAACGCCTTCGGCCGATGACCGCAGCACCCGGGCCCCATGCCCAGGCCCTCCCGTCATCGGCCGGCGGGAAGCCCGTTTGACGTCCACAGGAGTTCATGCGATACTTGCGATATCCCTTGAGCAAGCATAAGGGGAATGTCATGGCCCGTGTTAAGCTCGAGATCGAAGTTCCTGAGGATTTGCTCTCGATCCTGCGCGCGTCCCGCCAGGATTTGGAAGCCGAGGCCGGGCGCTGGCTGGCCCTGGCCCTCTTCAAATCCCGACGCATTTCCGCGGGCAAAGCTGCTCAACTGGCCCACATGTCCTTGGCCGACTTCATGGAGTTCACCCGGGAACAGGGTGTGGTCTGGACGGACTACACGGATGAGGAACTGGAGCGGGAATTGCGTGAGGCGCGAGAACTGGGACGCCGCCGTCGGGGGCAGCGTAAATGAGCGCTGTTTCCAATGCCAGCCCCCTCATTGCCCTCGCCCGCATTGGTCGGTTCACACTGCTCCATGACCTGTTTGATTACATTCTCGTCCCCGTGGCCGTCTGGCAAGAGGTTGTCGCTCAGGGCACCGATAGGCCAGGCAGTGCCGAATGTGAGGCGGCAGCAGACGCGGGCTGGCTTGAATGCCAGGCCATTCAAGATACATGGGCGGCCACGCTCCTTCAGGCTCATCTTGGGCCGGGGGAATCCGAAGTCATTGTTCTGGCTCGAGAAAGCTCCGCGGAGTGGCTGCTTATGGACGATGACCTGGGACGGGCCTATGCTCTACGGTTGGGCCTTCCGGTCAAGGGTACCGTGGGGATTCTCGTTGCGGCCTCTCATGCCGGCCTTATCCAGGATTTGCAAGAGGCGCTTGATGCCCTACGGCTGGAAGGCTTCCGCATCAGCGACCACTTATATTCTCGGGTATTGCGAGAGGCCAGACATGCTGGTCTAGGATAAGGGCCGCCTGGGCCAGGGGCACCAGACCGACTTCGGCCTCCTGGGCCTCCTCCCGCGGTCTGGCTTCAGTTTGAGGCGACAGTTCAAGGATGTCAACAGAGCCGGATGGATCCTGAACCGGATGCGCAGGATATCCTCATCCGGGAGGCCATCATGAACTGGGAAGACTTCCTCACGTTCCGCCGCATGATCACCCCGTATCTCATCCAGGTGCTTTTCTGGATCGGCGTCGCCCTGAGCGTCCTGGTCGGCTGTGCCATTTTATTCGGCGGCGTTGCGGGGATCGGTGGGGTGGGGCGACGCGACGGCGCGGGGTCGGTTCTCGGGGCCCTTTGTCTCAGCCCGCTGGTCGTGATCCTGGGGATCCTGGTTTCGAGAATCTACGCGGAGCTCCTCATCGTGACATTCCGGATCAGCGAGACCCTGACCGATATCCGGGAGCTGCTGGAGCGCCAGCGCCAGACGGGCGCATAGTCGGAGCTCCACGCCATGGGGTCGGCGGGGAAGGCCGGTGATCCCCGCCGACCTCAGCTGTCAGGGTTCGTTCGATCGCTCTTGACGGGATGATGGGCGTGGTCCGTATGACACGGGCTCCAGCTGGGTTATGAGGACGTCGAGGGGCGGGGGGCGAGGCGCACCCGAACCTCCTGGGCCTTTCCGTCCCGCAGGATGGAAAGCACCACTTCATCCCCGGGCCTCCGCTTCTCCTCCAGATAGGCGATGAGATCCTCCATCTGGCGGACCGGCTGGCCGTCGATGGCCACGATGAGATCGCCCCCCAGGACGATCGTTTCCCCCTCATAGCGGGCTGGCTGCGTGCCGCCGCGCAGGCCCGCCTGGGCCGCTGGGCCCCGTGGATCCACCTCCAGGATCAGGGCGCCGTGCTCCGCGGGCAACCCGAGCGCCTTCGCCGCCAGGGGCGTCACGGAGAACCCTGAGATCCCCAGCCAGGGATGATCATAACGGCCATGCGCGATGAGTTCGGGCACCACCCGCTGCACCGTGTCGATGGGGATGGCGAACCCGACCCCGGAGGAGACCCCGCTCTGAGAGAAGATCAGCGTGTTCACCCCGATCACGCGCCCCTGGCGATCCAGCAGGGGACCGCCGGAGTTCCCCGGGTTGATCGGCGCATCCGTCTGGATCATATTGGGGATGCTGAACGGCCGCGAGCCCGGCCGGATCACCCGGCCGACCGCGCTGATGATCCCCACGGTCATGGTCCCCTCCAGCCCGAAGGGGTTGCCGATGGCGATGGCCAGCTGCCCCGGCCGCACGCTTCCGGAATCCCCTAAGGTTGCCGGATGCAGCTGGGCGGCCGGCACGTCCACCTGGATGACCGCGAGATCGCTGTCCGGATCCGCGCCCACGATCCGGGCGGGGCTCTCGGTCCCATCGGCGAAGGTGACGACGATCGCGCTGGCCCCTTCCACCACGTGATGGTTGGTGACGATATGGCCCTGGGAATCGTAGACGAATCCCGACCCGGTGCTCTCCTGCTGGAAGACCCCCTGGCCGCTGCGGACGCGGATGTGAACCACGGAAGGGTTCGCCTGCTGGTAGATCGCCTCCAGCTGCTGCTCCAGCGCTTCCACCGGGCTGCCTGATCCTTGAGCGGCGACCTGGATCGGCATCGGGAGCCCGGCGGCCGAAGCCGATGGCTGGGCCTCCCGGGAAGGCGTCGCCGCAAGCGGCGGGGAAGCCGGCGTCCCAACCGCCTGACAGGCAGCGAGCAGGAGCAAGAACCCCAGGCCCATCCCCCTCATCCACCGCGAGCGCTTCATCTCATTCTCCCTTCCGGACGTGGATCGGCCCCTCGGGGCAAGAATGGAAGCGAGGCCCAGGCCGGTGCCTCGCTTCCATACTCCGCTTTGCCCCTGCACCCCGGGAGGCCTTACGGTTGGCTTCCTGGTTCGCCGAACCCCGATCCAGCGCGGCGCAGGCTTATGCGGAGCGGCCCGGCAGGAAGAACCGGGGGCGCGAGAAGCTCGTGCCGCCGGGCGCGGGCGTGGCCGGCGCCTTCGGAGCCCACCATCCGCGGCCCCAGAAGCCCCGGAAGCCCCACCCACCTGCTCCCGGCCCCCAGTAACCGCGATCCAGCCCCTGGAGCAGCCAGTCCGCCTGCTCACGGGTCAGCCGGCCGTCCCGAACGGCCTGCTCAATGGCGTCCCGGATCGCCTGGACGCAGGCCTGGTTCACTGCGTCGCGGACCTTCTGGAGGTCCACGCCGGCCTTGTCCGCGAGTTCCGCCAGGGTGCGGCCGCCCCACAGCTGGGTGGAGAGCTCCTCGGGGGTCATGTTGAGCGCCTTGGCGGCCGCCTCCAGCCCGGCCTGGCCGCACAGCCCCCGGCCGAACCCCCATCCGTGGTGCCCCAGGAAGCTTCCGAAGGGCGTGGCGGCCGTCGCGGCCTGCGCCCGCCCCAGGGCGCTCAGGCCGAACGCGCCGGCCAGCAAAGCCAGGAGGAAAAGGGGAATCCACCACCATCGACGCATCGCCCACACCTCCGTTCAGGATGGGGGGAAGGGGTTTCTGCCTTCCCCGAACTCCATGGATGAGCTTACAGGGGCATCGTTATCCGGCGATTGCGTCGAAATTAAGAGTTCATAACGAACGCCATCCCTCATTCCTCGAACGCGAACAACGCCGGCAGCCCTCCCGTATGGAGGAAGATCACCGGCTCCTGTTTCCCCAGCTGACCCCTCTCGATCTGCTCCAGCATCCCGGCGAAGGCTTTCGCCGTGTAAATCGGATCCAGGAGGACGCCCTCGGTGCGGGCCAGCCGCCGCAGCGCCTCGTTCCCCGGAGGGGAGGGGACCCCATAGCCGGAGCCGGCGTAGATCCGCTCGATCAGGGGGACCTCGGCGGCGGAGAACGCGTGCGGCTCCCCCAGGCGGGCGCAGATCTGCCCGGTCAGGCGGGCGATGGTGGCCGGGAAATTTTTCCACAGCCCCCCGATGTCGATGCCCACCAGACGCAATGGCGATCGCAGCAAAGTAAACCCGGCCCACAGCCCGGCCAGCGTCCCGCCGGTTCCGACCGCCAGCACCACCCATGCGTTCTCCAGGCCTTCCGCCTGCGCCTGCCGATGGAGTTCCAGGGCCGCCCGCACATAGCCCAGCCCGCCCAGAACCGATCGCCCGCCCACCGGGATGAAATAGTGCCGGCCGACCCACACCCGGGCCAGGAGATGGACCAGGAAGTCGGTCCAGGCGAGGGAGCGGGGCCGGCCGCTGTCTCCGAAGGGGAGAAAGTGCATGTGGGCCCCCAGGAGGTCGTTCAGCAGGAGGTTGCCCCTCAGACGCCGGGGGCGGGGGGCGAAGTAGAACAGATGGGGTTCCAGGCCCAGGCGCCGGGCCGCGGCCGCCGTGATCCGCGCGTGGTTGGATTGAAGGCCTCCATAGGTGACCACCCGCTGATGGCCCCGGCGGAGGGCATCGGCCAGCAGATACTCCAGCTTGCGCGCTTTGCTCCCGCCCATGGCCGGGCCGATGCCATCATCCCGCTTCAGATAGATCGGCCGGCCGATCGCTGCGCTGAGGCGGGGGAGGAATTCCAGCGGCGTGGGCTCGTTCACCAGCGGGACGCGCGGGATCGCCTCCAGACGTCGAGCGAGCTCTTCGGCATCCATCGCGCCAACTCCTTCCCACTCCTTCCCATTCCAGTCAGGGGATGAAGCGCCGGGCGACGGGGCGATGGAACGCCGCCCCCCGGGAAGGGCCGGCCGCCCGCAGGCTAAGCCTGCAGCATCTGGCGGGCCAGACGTTTGCCCAGGGCGATGATCGTCAGCACCGTGGGCCGACCCAGGGCCTCCGGGAACACGCTGGCGTCACAGACATAGAGGCCCGGGATCTCCGTCTGCAGGTTCGCATCGACCAGTTCCCCAATGCGGACCGTGGCGCTGGGATGGGTTCCCCGTAATGGCGAGGAGAAAATGGAATCGGGATCTGCTCCCGCTTCGATCAGGATCCGTCGTGCGGTGCGCTCCGCCTCCTGCAGGCGCTCCCGATCCTCCGGGAGAAGCGGCTTGGAGAGGCTTCCATCCGTGAGAAGGCGTCCGGAGAGATTGTCCTTCAGTTTGATCATCACCCCCAGCAGATGTTTCCAGCGCGGCCAGGTGAGCACATGGCGCAGGCGGCGCATCCCGGCCATCACGGGGTAGAGCAGCCAGGGATCCACCAGCGTGCTGAACATCACCCCCAGCCCCGGGTCGTCCCAGGACCAGGTCATCGGAGGATCCTGGGCGTTGCCGGTCTGCCGCGCGAGGCCGTAAACGATCATCGTGAGATCCATGGCCATCCGCTCCCCCGCCCCCTGCAGGCCCGAGGCCTGGAGGATCCGGGGCGTGCCCAATCCCCCCGCCGCCAGCACCACGCGCTCCGCCCGGGCGATGAAGGGCCGGCCGGAGAGGCGGCCCGCGACGCCGGCCGCGCGGCCGTCCTCGATCAGGACCCGCTCCACCCGGGCCCGGGTCAGGAGGACCGCGCCGGCCCGCACCGCCTCCTCCACGAACTCGGCGGCGCTCCACTTCGCCCCGCATCGGCATCCCAGGAGGCAGTGGGCGCCGCAATGGAACCGCGCGGACCGTTCGGGGCGGATGAACTTGGGTTGGGGGTAGACGGCGTAGCCCAGGGCGCGGGCCGCTTCGGCCAGGCGGGTGGAGGCCGCGCCGCGCTGCTCCGGCGGCAGGGGCGCGATCCTCAGCTCCTCCATCGTTTCTGCGACCTCGCGGCGGAGATCGATCCCATACTTCTCCCGAAGCCATGGGGGCGGCGGCGCCGCGCACCCGGCGAACATCCCCGTCGCCCCCCCGACCATCGAGGGGACCACCACCTGGATCCCCTCGGGGGTGAAGAAGAGCCCTCCACGCTCCGCATAGCGAAGGGCGCCCAGATGGGTTCCGTATAGCGGATGGTGGCGCTCCGGACGGCCGCGCTCCAGGAGCAGCACGCGTCGCCCGGCGCGCGTTAGCTCCCGCGCCACGGTGGCCCCACCCGGACCGGTGCCCACCACAATGACTTCCGCCTCGAGCAGAAGATCCGCCATGTCCGCCCTCCTGAACAAACCCCGGCCTCTTCGTCCATCCCTTCCAGGCTTATGATAACGCAATCCATCGCCCGGGCGTCTCTTGGGGCTGGAGCGCCCATCGTCCCCAGCCGGGGTTTCGCGATCTTCCTGTTGACATGGAGGAACAGCCCGCTATAATTTGATTGACCGATCAATCAATGATCACGCTTAAAGGCCCATGGGGCCACCCGGATAGGGGGGAGGAGGAGCTTTAGCCGTCGGGGAAAACCACCGGATGGGGGCGTCGCTCGCATGGGGAAAAGGCGTCCGATCCTTCGAAAGCAACGGCGGGAGGAAACCCGCCGGCGTATTATCGAGGCGGCCTTTCGGGTGTTCGTCCGGAAAGGTTTTAAGGGGACTTCCAATCGGGAGATTGCGCGGGAAGCGGGGATCTCCCCCGGCCTGATCTACTGGTATTTCCGCAGCAAGGAGGAGCTGTTCCAGGCCGTTGTGGAGGCGAAATCCTTTGTGCTCCCGCTCCAGCAGATGGCTCAGACGATGCGGGATGCCCCGCCGCGGGAGTTCCTGTCGCAGATCGTGGGGCTGGGAGCAACCCTGGCTCAGGATCCGAAGATGATCGCGGCCATGCGGTTGCTTCTCCCCGAGGCCATCCGCAACGAGCGGGTCCGCCGGGTGTTTGTCACCCGGGCGATCCGCCCGGGGCTCCGGGCGGTGGCCGGTTATCTGGCCGCTCAGCAGGCCAAAGGCCTTCTGCGGCCTCTGGACCCCGAGATCGGGGCGCAGCTGTGGATGGGCCTTCTGCTCTCCCAGATCCTGCTGAGCCGTCTGCTGCGGATCCGCTCTCCCGCATCGATCGCCCGGCTGTTCACCGAGGCGCTCGAGGTGTATCTGCATGGGGTCCTGACCTCCGCCGCCGCGGGGAAGCGCCGGTGACCGATCCGCAGCGATCTAAAACCATGCGGGGGGTTCCTCGATGCTTCGCCGTATCGGGGCGGTGACTTACAAAGAGGTGCTGCATATCCTGCGGGATCCCCGGACGCTGGCGGTGATGTTCCTGATCCCCGTGGTCCAGCTGTTCCTGCTGGGCTACGCGGCGACGACGGATGTCAAATACGTGCCCATGGTGATCCTGGACTGGGATCGGACGCCCCAGAGCCAGGAGCTGGTGGATGCTTACCGCGCCGTGGATGCGTTCCGGATCATCGGCTATGTGGAACGGGAGGAAGATCTCGCCCGCTTGCTGGATGCGGGGACGGCTCAGGTGGCGTTGCTGATCCCGAAAGGATACGGGGCGGATATCCTGGCCGGCCGCCCTGCGACCATCGGCCTGGTGATCGACGGCAGCGATCCCACGGTCGCCAACAACGCTTACGCGGCCGCGCTCTCGATCGCCCAGAATCATTCCACCCGGATCCTCCGCCGGATCCTCCAGCTGGATCCCCGGCGGATGCCCGGGCTGGATCCCCGGCCGCGGGTCTGGTATAACCCGGAGCTCCGCAGCGCGAACTACATGATCCCGGGGCTCATCGGCGCGATCCTCCAGTTCCTCACGATGCTGCTCACGGCCCAGGCGATCGTCCGGGAGCGGGAGCAGGGGACCATGGAGCAGCTGATCGTCACCCCGATTCGTCCGGTGGAGCTGGTGATCGGAAAGGTGGCCCCTTATGTGCTGATCGCCTTCATCGATTTCGGCCTCATCCTGACCCTGGGGGCCCTCTGGTTCCGCGTCCCGATCCGGGGCAACCTGGCGCTGCTCCTGGCCCTCTCCGGCCTTTTCCTGCTTTCCTCCCTCGGCTTCGGCCTGTTGATCTCCACCGTGGCCTCCACCCAGCGGGAGGCGATGCTGCTCACCTATTTCCTCCTGCTGCCATCGATCTTCCTGGCCGGGTTCCTGTTTCCGATCCAGGCGATGCCCCCGGTGCTCCAATGGATCAGCTATCTGATCCCCCTGCGCTATATGCTGGTGATCCTGCGGGGGATCATTGTGAAAGGGGTGGGGATTGAGCCCCTGTGGGATGAGGCGCTGGCGCTGACGCTCTTCGGGCTCGCCGTGATGGGCCTGGCGGCCCGCCGCTTCCGGAAGCGCCTGGAGTAAGCGAGGGGTTCTTTCCGGGAACCCGCGCGAGAAAACCCCGCTCCCTGATTTCTTCGCGAGATGGCAGGAGGTGGGATGAACCGGACCATCCTGAGGGCGGACCATCTGGAGAAGCGGTTTGGCCCTGTCCGGGCCCTGGCGGATGTGTCGTTCGCGGTGGATGAGGGCGAGATCTTCGGGATCATCGGGCCGGACGGGGCGGGGAAGACCACCCTGTTGCGGATCCTGGCCGGGGTCCTGCGGCCCGATGCGGGCTCCCTGCGGATTTTCGACTGGGATCTGCTTCGGGAGCTGGAGCGGGTTCGGCCGCTTCTCGGCTACATGCCCCAGAGCTTCAGCCTGTATGGCGACCTGACCGTGGGGGAGAACCTGCTTTTCTTTTCCATCATGTATGGGGCATCCGATCCGGTCTGGATGGAGCGCCTGCTTCACTTCGCCCGCCTGGAGCGGTTCCTGGATCGCCGTGCGGCCCAGCTTTCGGGGGGGATGCAGAAGAAGCTGGCCCTGATCGGGGCGATGATCCATCGGCCTCGCCTCCTGCTCCTGGACGAGCCCACCACCGGCGTGGATCCGGTATCGCGGCGGGAGCTGTGGGATCTGCTCAGCGAGTTTCACTTTCAGGGGGTCACGATCCTGGTGACCACGCCCTATCTGGACGAGGCGGAGCGCTGCACGCGGGTGGCGCTGATGCATCGCGGGCGGATGCTGGCGATCGATGCCCCGGATCGGCTCCGCGCTTCCCTGGGCCATCCGGTCATTGAGATCATCGCCCGGCCGATCATGCGGGTCCACGCCGCCCTGGCGGAGCATCCCGGGGTTCTGGAGGCGGTGGTTCTGGGCGATCGGATCCGGCTGGTGGTGCGGGAGGGAAGCCTTTCCCCGGCGGATGTGGAAGGCGTGGCGCGGACGATCCCCGGCGCCGTGGTTCAGGAGGCGCGGTGGGCTGTGCCCCGCCTGGAGGAAGTCTTCGCCCATCTCATGCGCCGGGAGGCGGCGGATGGATGAGGTGGTGGTCCGCGCCGAAGGGCTGACCCGCCGTTTCGGGGCGTTCACCGCGGTGGATCATGTCTCCTTCGAGGTCCGCCGGGGGGAGATCTTCGGGTTTCTGGGCCCGAACGGGGCCGGGAAGACGACGACGATCCGGATGTTGCTGGGGCTGCTGGAGCCGACGGAGGGGCGCGCCTGGGTGCTGGGGCACGATGCGACCCGGGAGACGGCGCGGATCCGCCCGCGGATCGGCTATGTCAGCCAGCGCTTCAGCCTGTATCCGGACCTCTCGGTGGAGGAGACGCTGCGGTTTTACGGGGCGGCATACGGGCTGCCCCTCCCCCGCCTGGCGGATCGGATCCCCGCCCTGCTGGAGCTCCTGGATCTGACCGGGCAGGAGCGGCGTCTGGTCCGCCATCTGGCGGGGGGCTGGCGGCAGCGGGTGGCCCTGGCGGTCGCGCTGCTTCACGAGCCGGAGATCGTGTTCCTGGACGAGCCGACGGCCGGGATGGATCCGCTGGCGCGGCGGGCGATCTGGTCGCTGCTGTATCAGCTAACGGAGCAGGGGATCACGGTTTTCGTCACCACGCACTACATGGATGAGGCGGAGCAATGTTCCCGTCTGGCCCTCATCCATAACGGCCGCCTGATCCTGCAGGGGGCGCCGACCGAACTGAAGGCGGCGATGGGTCCGGGGGGCGTGCTGGAGATCACGGCGGCGCCCCTGGATCGCGCGCTGGCCCTGCTCCGGGAGTGGCCGATCTTCCAGCATGTGACGCTCCACGGCGCCCGCCTCCATGCTTACCTCCACAATTCCGAAGTCCCCATCGAGGAGATCCGGAGGCGCCTGGAGGCGGCGGGTCTGGGGTCCGTATCGGTGGAGCCTGTGGTTCCCTCGCTGGAGGACATCTTCCTGTGGGTGATCGAGCGGGAGCGGCAGGTGTGATCGGGAGGCGAGGCGCTATGAAGCGGACGCTCCGTTTGTTCCTCATCGGCTTCCTGGGATTCGCCGGCGCATGCGGGCCGGCGGTGGAACGGCCTTTGCGGGCCTCTGGCTATCTGGAGGCCCAGACGATCGACGTCATCGTGGTGGAGGGCGGCCGCGTGCTTCAGGTGTGGGTG
Organism: Candidatus Thermoflexus japonica; assembly: GCA_002898735.1. Lineage (GTDB taxonomy): Bacteria > Chloroflexota > Anaerolineae > Thermoflexales > Thermoflexaceae > Thermoflexus > Thermoflexus japonica. Next base: position 11,983 of record BEHY01000010.1, on the reverse strand, counting down.
GAGGAAGGCGACGCGGTGCAGGCCGGCCAGCGTCTGATGGAGCTGGATCCGGCCTTCCTGGACGCGCAGATCCGGATGGCCGAGGCCCAGGTCGCCCAGGCCCGGGCCGCCCTGCAAGCCCTGGAGGCCGGCCCCCGGGAGGAGGATGTGCGGGAGGCGATGGCGCTGGTGGATCAGGCCCGGGCCTTGCGGGACGGCGCGTATCGGGCCTGGCAGGACGCGCTGGCCATGCTGCGGGAGCCTCAGGAGCTGCAGATCCAGCAGGCCGTGGCGGCCGCTCAGGCGCGCGCGGCCCAGGCCCGGCTGGAGCAGGCGGTGGCCATGAAGGATATCGCGGCGCTCCTGAAGAACCGCGCGGAGGCGACGCTTCGGAGCTGGGAGCAGCTTCCTCCATCTTTGCGCCCCCCATTGCCGGTTGAGGTGCTGGACGCCCCTTACGCCTACTGGGCCGCGTGGGCCGAGGTCAACCGGGCGGGGGCCGCCTACGACGGCAGCCGCGCCCTGCGGGATTACCTGGAAGCCGTTGTGAGGGATCCACTGGCGCTGCGGACGCAGGTGGTGGAGGCCGAGGGCCGTTACCGGGCCGCGGAGGCCGCCCTCGAAGCGGCCCAGGCCCGGCTAACGGCCCTTCGGGCGGGGGCGACGCCGGAACAGCGGGAGGCCGCCCGCGCCCGCCTGCGCCAGGCGGAAGCGGCCCTGGAAGCCCTCAAAGCCCGGCGGGGGCGGTATGTCCTGCAGGCCCCTCAGGATGGGATCGTGGCTTCGCGGGCGGCTGAGCCAGGCGAGCTGGTCGCCCCGGGGACGCGGGTGATGCAGCTGATGGATCTGCGGACCCTCACGCTGACCGTTTATGTTCCGGAAACCGCCCTGGGTCGGGTGCGCCCGGGCATGCGCGTTCCGGTGACGGTGGAGGGATTTCCCGGTGAGCGTTTCGAGGGCCAGATCACCCACGTGGCGGAGGAGGCCTCATTCACCCCTCGCAATGTCCAGACCCAGGAGGAGCGCGTCCATCTGACCTTTGCCGTCCGCATCCGGCTGGAGAACCCGGAGGGCCGTCTGAAGCCCGGCATGCCGGCCGATGTGGAAGTGCCGTGACGCGGTCCGGATATCGTGAGGCGCGCTTCCGTTCCGAATTCCCGTGTCATAGGGGAAAAAGAGCGTCTGGGAGCCGGGCGAATCACCTTCGGGGATCCGCCCGGCTTCGAAGGCTCTTCAGGGAATATCCCGGTGGAGGCTGGTCCATGCGCAAACCGCTTCGGACAGGGATTTCGATCCTCGTCATCGGGGGGATCGTGGGCCTGGCCGGCGCCTGGTGGCTCTCCCGTCCCGCATCGGGCGGATCGGGGGGAAGCCTGGTGTTCTCGGGCACGCTGGTCGGGCGGAGCGTCCAGCTCTCGGCGGAGGTGAGCGGGAGGGTGCGGTGGCTGGCGGATGAAGGGGCGATGGTGAGGCCGGGGGAACCGGTGGCCGAGCTGGAGGATCCCGTTCTGTCCCAGCAGCTGCTGGAGGCGGAGGCGGCCCTGGCCGCGGCCCGGGCCGAGGCCGCCGCGCTGGAAGCCGGGGTCCCGCCGGAGCAGCAGGCCGTGCTGATCGCCCAGGTGCGGCAGGCCGAGGCGGAGCGCGAGGCCGCGGAGCGCCTCTGGCAGGCGTGGTGGCGCCAGCTTCGGGAGCCCCAGGATCTGGAGCGCCAGATCCTCGAGGCGCGAACCGCGCTGGCGGTGGCCGAACAGGGGGTGGAGCGCGCCCGGGCGGATCTGGAGAAGGCGCGGGCGGATCGGGATCGCCTACCGTTCGATCAGCGGGAGATCGCCGACCGGCAGGTGGCCGCCGCGGAGGCGGCCCTGCGGGCGGCGGAGGCCGAGCGCGATGCCGCCCGGGCCCGTCTGGAGGGCCTGCTGGCCATGCGGGAGCGGCCGCTCTCCCTGCAGGCGCGGGTTCACGCGGCGGAAGCGCAGGCCCGGGCATCCGAGGGGGCCCTTCGCGCAGCCCAGGCCCGGCTGGATCGAGCCCGGAACGGGCCGACGGCGTGGGAACGGGATCAGGCGCGGGCGGCCGTCGCCCTGGCGGAGGCCCGGCGGGATCTGTTGCGGCTGCAGGTGGAACGGCTCCGTCTGACCGCGCCCTTCACGGCGACGGTCTCCGAGCGCCTGGCCCATGAGGGGGAGACGGTCCGCGCCGGGCAAGCCGTGCTCAGCCTGAGCACGGTGGATCCCCTGGAGGTGACCATTTATGTGCCCGTGGGCCTTCTGGGCCGTTTGCGGGTGGGGCAATCCGTGCGTATCCGGGTCGACGCGTTCCCGGGGGAACAATTCCCGGGGGTCATCGCCCGGATCGCTCCCGAGGCGACCTTCACCCCGCGGAATGTCCAGACGCGCGAGGAACGCCAGACCCTGGTCTTCGCGGTGACGGCGCGGGTTCCCAATCCGGAGGGTCGTCTCAAGGCGGGGATGCCGGCCGACGTGCAAATCCCTCCGGATTAACTTGACATGGTTCGATTGGCCGTGCCGCCGTGACGTCGCACGGGCTTCCGCCCGTATAAGGGTGAACGCGGGCTTGCGCCCGCGGCGCAGGCTGAAAGCCTGCGCTACAAGGCCGTCCCTGGCGCTCTTCACAATCTTGACGTTGTTCGATTTGCCGTGCCGCCGTGACGTAGCACGGGCTTCCGCCCGTATAAGGGTGAACGCGGGCTTGCGCCCGCGGCGCAGGCTGAAAGCCTGCGCTACAAGGCCGCCCTGGGCGCTCTTCACAATCTTGACGTTGTTCGATTTGCCGTGCCGCCGTGACGTAGCACGGGCTTCCGCCCGTATAAGACGGTGAACGCGGGCTTGCCCGCGGCGCAGGCTGAAGGCCTGCGCTACAAGGCCGCCCTGGGCGCTCTTCACAATCCTGACGTTGTTAGATTGGCCGTGCCGCCGTGACGTAGCACGGGCTTCCGCCCGTATAAGACGGTGAACGCGGGCTTGCGCCCGCGGCGCAGGCTGAAGGCCTGCGCTACAAGGTGGCATCTGAGAGGGGCAGCGGGAAATCCCCTTCGGGGATGAAGGGGGCGAGGGAATGGCTGTCATCCCCCTCATCCCCCGCTTTCGGTGCGGGCGGGGTGGCTACCGGATGTTCGCGGGCCCAGGATCAGGCGCGGAAGAAGGAGGGGACGAAGGGAACCAGCGCGTCCCATCCCTCCGTGAGGATGCGCTCCCGCGTCTCAGGGTCCAGCGTCAGGGTCACGGTCTCCCCTTCCGTCCGGATCACGAAGGTGACCGTCTCCCCGTTGTTGGGGAGGATCTGGGTGATGCAGGGGCGATCGACGCCCAGGGGATGCTCGGCGAGGAAGGCAAAGCACCGGACACAGAAGGGGAGGCTCCCCGAACATAGATCCCGATTGATGTAGATTTTCATCTCTGTCCCCCTGAACCTTACAATGGGGCAGGTGTTTCGCCTTCAGGGCTTACACCTCTTCCCGGCGGCGGAAAGGCCCCCGGGAACAGGGAACGGCTTTCCGCTTCAAAGCCGCAGAATTCGCTTACGTGCTCCACTTTTAGTTTTTCCCGATTTTATGAATCCAGGATAGTGTTTTCCGACAGGGGGAAGGGATGAGGATTGGCAGGGGAAAATGGGTATCGTGCTGCGGCCGTTTCCCCGGGAACGGATCCCGGCAGGGCGCAGGGAGGAGGTCTATGGCGGGGTAGGATAGCCGTGACGGCCCGCCCGGCCGTAGAATGCGCCCGGGCCTGGTCGATCCGGCTGTCCGGGCGGAGGGATCCGGATCGCCCGATCGAACGGACAGGCTCAGGCCAGGTGGGGGGGCTCCTGATACTGGATGGAGATCACCTCTGCGCCGGCCGGGAAAAGCTCATGCACGATCTCGTGCACCAGCCCCCATGCCTTCGCCTCCTCCGGGTTCAGGGTGATCCGCTCGTGCATGGCGGCGATCACTTCCTCCACCGGCTTCCCCGTGCTGGTCGCGATCACCTTGGCGATGTTCTCCACATCGATCCGCAGGCCCTTGATGCGTTCCTCCAGCTGTTTCTCCTCCAGACTGATCGGCTGGGGGAACTGCGCGCTGATCCCGTGGAGCAGGAAGCGGGCGTGGGGCACGGACAGGCGGCGGGCCCCTGCGCAATACAGCACCACACCGATGGAATCGACGCTGCCGAAATTGCAGGTGGTGATGCGGGCCGGGATCCCCCGGAGGTAATTGTAGGCGCTCAGGCCATGGAAGACGCTCCCGCCTGGGGAGGAAAGCAGCAGCAGGAAGTCCCGATGGCCCTCCCGCATTTTCTGATCGACCGCGTTGAGGAGGGCGTTGATGGTGATGTCGATCACCGGGGCGAAGAACCGGATCACCACGGGCGTGTGCGCCATAGGGTCTCCGTTTCCGGATGGGGGAGTAGTGAGGCGCTGGCCTCATCGCTCCCCGGCGGATGTCTCCAGCAGCTCCCATCCCAGCAGGAGGGCGGCGGACCAGGTGAAGTCCCCGATCCCCAGGCCTTCCCCGGTCCGGGGGTCATAATACTCCCGAAACCCGGAGCGGGCGATCAGCTCCAGCGTATGACGGCGGATCTCCCCGGCGAGCTCATGGAACCCATAGCGGGCCAGGCCGTGGGCGATGAGGACATTCAGATTGACCCAGATGGGTCCCCGCCAGTAGCGCCGGGGCTCCCAGCCCGGATCCGCTTTGCTCACCGTCGGAACCAGATAGCGGGTTCCCCCGTCCGGGGCGAAGGCCTCCGGGTTCCTCAGGTAACGCTCTACCATCGCGCGGGCCTGCTCCGATGTGGCCAGCCCGGCATACAGCGCCAGGAAACCGCCGGCGGCGATCACCGGGATGCGATCGCCCGCTATTCCGTCCCAATCCAGGAAAAAGCCGCGGGCGGGATCCCATAACCGGGCCTGGAAAGCGGCCCGGCTTCGCTCCAGCCATCCCTCGATCTCCCCGGTGGGCTCCCCCAGGATCCGGGCCATGGCGTGCAGGGCCTCCTCGGAGCGATGGCGCAGCGCGTTGAACAGGACGTCGTAGACGCGGAATGGGGAGTGGCGCACCCCACTTTCCCCATACTGGTGGGATCGGAGGTGGAGGATCAGGGCGAGGAAGCGGTCGTAATCGGAGCGGCGGGGGCGCTGCTCCTCCGGAACCCAGTGGGCGTCGGCCCGCTGATAGGGGGGCAGGCCTTCCGTGGGGACCCGGGATAAGGGAAGGTCCCACAGGGGGCTGTTATCCATCCCCGACTCCCATGGGTGCACGATGCAGCTCAGGCCGATGCCGTCGGGATCCCGGGCGGCGTGGAGCCAGCGGTGATACGCGCGCAGGGCCGGGAAGGCCTCGCGGAGGAAGGCTGCGGCCCGCTGGCGATCCGGATCCCGCTGGAAGAGGATCCAGGCGACGGAGGCCAGGACGGGGGGCTGGGTGATGCCCGAGGTGGGGGGATCCCGCGGTGCCTCCGGCGCCAGGTCCGAACGCCAGATGTCGGCCCCGGGGAAATAAGCGCTGGGCCAGTCGTAGAACACGACGTGAGGGAGCATCCCGTTGCGCCACTGGCCGCGCAGGGCGGCGCGGATCTCCCGGTAAGCCCGCTCGAAGTCCTCCAGGGCCGCCCAGCCCAGCGCCGCGAACCCGGCGTCCCACAGCCAGAGATGGGGATACTGGCGAGGGGAGGGGGCGGTGAACGCCCCTCGATCGTTTCGCCGGAGCACTTCGGCGGCGGCCTTCCGCAGATCCTCGATGTTCATATCTCAGCGCTCGATGGGGGTCCTTTTTGCCATGCGCTTCCTGACCAACCCGACAGGCGACCTCGGCCTGCTTCGCCATCTACATCATCCTATCACAGGATCGGCGGAGGGAGGGAACCATGCCCATCGGCGACAGGAGATCGCACCTGGGATCGAGGGGTGTTCTGGCTCTCTGCGGGCCGTCCCCAGATCCGCAACCTGGGCTTCATTGTGGCCCGGGAGGGGTTCTGGGCCGAGGTAAAGCGCGTGGCCCACTACCGCATCCTCGAGGAAGATCCCGCCCTGCCCCTGGTCACCGTCGTGCACGAAGGGGAGGGCTATCGCCTGCACCTGGACATCGTGCCCGACCCCCAGCGGGACGTCCTGCTCATCGGCTTTCGGCTGGAGGGGAGAGCTTTCGCCTTTATCCCCTGCTGGCCCCTCGCCTGGGGGCGAGCGGCTGAGGCAACACCGCCTGGGTGGAGGAGGGGGCCCTCCTGGCGCAGAAGGGGGAGGAGGCCATGGCCCTGATGGGCTCCTTCATCCGAGGGAGCGCAGGATACGTAGGTTTCTCCGATGGCTGGCAGGACTTTGCCAGGAACGGGGCGATGACCTGGACTTTCCCTAAACCCAGATCCTCACTCGCGGGTCCTGGGTGCGGCCAACCCACTCCAGGGCACATGTGCCAGGGGCTGTCAGCTCCTTCCGGTGCCAGCCTCCCTCCGATCGTTGATGGATCGTCAGCCTCAGGTCCCCCACCTTGGTGTTGTGGCACCATCGTCGACTCCCATCGGGATCCGTGTAGATGGCCCCGACCAGGTGTTCCAACGAGGTGCTCGCCTCGCCCTGGATCCGGATCCCTGGGCCTTGCCCCGCGAAGCGCCAGACCCCGATTTCCGCCTGGCTGCGGTTTCGGATCATGGCGCTCAGGCCGTTCATGAAGATCATGCGGCCGTCCAGGCGCAGGACAAAGAGCGTCAGCATCGGCAGCGGCAAGGGTCCCAGCTGGATCTGGGCGCTCAGCCCTTCAAAGACGGCCTCCGCGTCCTCGACGAAGGCGTTGCAATGTCCCCACACCCAGTGCGCTGCGTGTCGGGTTCCCCACAGATGGGCTTGCTGGCCTGGCGCTCCGGCCAACGGATAGACCCGATCATCTACCTCCAGGAAGCCGGAGAGACGGATATCGAAATTCGGGGAAAGCACCTTGGTGCGTGGGAACGGGCCCTCATACATCCACCGAAAAGGAAGCAGGCGAACCGTCGCCGCGTTGGGCTCCCAGCGGAGGTCCCATCGCAGTCGCCGCCCTCCCCCGACGAGTTCCCCGCGGGCCTCGGCGTGGGTGAGTTCAGCGGAGCGCGTCGCAAACCGGAAAGGGATCTGCTCCACACGGGTCTCCGACCACGGATAGGTGGCCTTCAGGCCTGCATTCTCCGCTGGCTGATTCCGATGGAAGAAGAAACCCCAGATCTCGGCCACCGGATCCCCTCGCTGGGGAGCCAGGAGCGTATAACGCAGCCACGCGGCGATCCCGACCCTCGGATCGTTGACCTTCAGGTAGTAGACCTCATAGAATCCGGGCTTTCGCCCATCCCACCGCAGCTGATTGTCCTGCTCGCTGAGCCGCATCGCGTTTCCTCCCGCTGGCTTTCTTTACCGAGGGGGCGCAGAAGATCCACTGTTGCCATCGGCATCGGGCTGCCCTCGGAGAAACCAGGCGCACAGGCCTACCAGAAGGACGATCCCCCCATCGACGAGGAAATTCAACAAATAGATGAAAGCCGGATGATCCAGCATGAAGAAGGCCAGAGCGGTCAGGGAGGAAGCCAGCTTCCCGGCCATCAGCGCCCAGAGCATGGGCCGGAAGGTTGAAGGACGCCAGGCGCTCAGGCCGGCCAGGAAGGTGACCAGGATCATATAGGCGAAGGCCAGGATCAGCCAGAAGCGCCCCCCGGGAGCCGACGGGAAGGGGCCGATGGAGCGGCCGACCCTCTCGATCCCTTCGAGCACCGCTTCCGGAAAAACCAGGAACCCCACGCCGGTGACAGCGAACGCGAACGCGAGAGCCCCCAGGACGCCCCGGGCGATCGCTTCCCGAGCGGTCCGTTGCCGGGTATCCGTCATGAGCGCCTCCATGTTTCCAGGATGCGCCGCGCGACCCGCAGGGCCAGGGCCATGATGGTGATCTGGGGGTTCACCACCGGGGAGGAGGGAAGAAGGCTGGCGTCGGCGATCCACAGGCCGGGCACCCCATGAACGGCCCCATAAGAATCCGTCACGGAACGCTGAGGATCTTCCCCCATCCGGCAGGTGCCCATCGGGTGATAGGCGGAAAGGATAAGATCGGCTGGCCGCCAGCGCGAGGAGAGGATCGCATCGATCTCCTTCTCCGAGCGGATGACCTCGAGGCCGGGCAGACCTGGATATACTTCGCGGGCACCCGCCGCAAAGAGCAGGCGGGCGGCAAGGGCGATCGCCTTCCGGACCCGGGCCGCATCCTCCGGGTGCAGGGAATAAAGCATCCATGGCCGCCCATCCGGCCCCACGACCACTCGCCCGGACCCGGTATCCGAGACCAGGATCCCGATTGCGGCCATCTGGCGATACCGGGCCAGCCGTGCCTTATAATCCTGTCCGGCAGAGGGGAACACGCCAGCGCTGTAGCCCACCCCTGGCGGTGGGAAGGTGGCCTCCAGCAGGATCCCCTCCGTGAGCCATTCATCGACATAGTAGGATTGCATCACGCCCCGCCAGCCCTCGATCTCCTCCTCGAACAGGCCCATCACCCCACATCCGGGATGAATCCGGAGATTGCGTCCGATGGAGTGTCGGGGACCCAGCCGGTTTCGGAGGAGCAGCCAGGGCGTATAGATCGCCCCGGCAGCCAGGACCACAACTGGGGCGTGGACGATCAGGCGATAGGGAGTGGGCTGACCTTCCGGATCCAGAACCATGGCTTCCACGCCGGTCACCCGGCCGTTCCGGACGCGGATCCGATCCACCCGGCAGCGGGCGTAGAGGCGCGCCCCGGCCTGAACCGCGCGGGGCAGCATGCTCAGACGCATATCCTGCTTGGCGTCCAGCGGGCAACCGAAGGCGCACTGGCCGCTGCCATGGCATCCCCGCACGGGGCGTCGAATCGGGCCATGGCGGACGCCCAGAGCTTCCGCCCCGCGCCGCAGGATCTCCCCATTGCGGCCCATGATGTCGTCGGTCACCGGCGTGACGTTCAGCAGCCCTTCGATCTCCTCAAACAGAGGGGCCATCCGCTCCGGCTCTATATCCCGGATCCCTTCGACCGCGTGCCATTGATGCAGGACGAACTCGGGGGTGCGGAAGCATGTACCGGAGTTCACCACCGTGGTTCCGCCCACCGCGCATCCCATCGGCACCAGGATGGGCGGAAGACCCAGCGTGTGGGTAAGGCCGTTTTCCCGATAGAAACGGACGACACGCTCGACGGGACGGACCTGAAAATCCTCCCGGGTGGCCGCAGGGCCTTCCTCGATCACGACCACCGAGAGGCCGGCCCGGGCCAGCTCGGCGGCCACCGTGGCGCCCCCGGCGCCGGACCCCACGATCGCCACGTCTGCGATCTCTTCCTCGTTACGGCGCAGCTCGGGATATTGGCGCACTGGCAGTGCGGCCGGCGGTGGGAGGGAACCCTCCACCGGCTTAAAGGGGCGCCCCTCGTATCCCAGAAGGGCAGCAATGCGTGGGTGAGCGCAATAAACCATGCCGCAGAGTGTCTTTAAGGGAGCAACAATCTGCCGGAGGGTGGAACGCTGTTCGGCCAACCGCAGGAAAGCCTCTCGTCTCTCTGAAGGGAGCTGGCTGAAAGGACGCAGGTGGCGAGAGAACAGGGGGGAGAGCTCCAGCGCGAGGGCCATCAGTTCCACCCGGCGTCGGGCCTCGGGGGCGAAGCGGGCGATGAGGCTGTCCAGATCATCGATCAGGTCGATCTCCACCGCACCGGGATCCAGGGACCCTCCAGAAGGGAGGAGCGCTTCCGCCAGCGCTTCAAGAATTGTCCGCACACGGGTTCCTTCTCGTCCGTCCGAAGGCTGTCCTCGCATGGCAACCCCCGCGGAATCAACAGCGGGCAGGTGAGATGCCGGAATTCCTGTGCATTCGTTCCATAATAAATAGGGCTTATGCTGTTGAGCTCGAACTCAGGATGGCAGGATGGCCTCCCTCATGGCCCCTGGGGAAAATCAGCCGCATAACACCCAATAGAATTCTACTTCCTTGAGGGCTTCTCAGGGCCGGGGAGTGTTGAAGATGTCCTGGACTGGCCCCGAAGAGGGAGATGAAGTGCCCCGCCTTCTCGACCCAGCAGTGCAAATGCCGGGCCCATATTCGGAACATGGGCAACCTGCTCATCATCGGGCCATTTTTGCTTGCGGATAGGATTCAGGGGGATGGGTGGCTTCGCCCCTCACCCCATTCTCCCCAACTCTGGTTAAGCTGTTTGATCCAGAAGAGGAGGGAAAAGACATGGCTTTGCTTCGACTGGATCAGATGAGCGGAGAAGAGGCGCGGCGACAGTTGGGGGAACGCCGCCTGGCGATCCTGCCGATCGGGGCTATCGAAGCCCACGGCCCTCACCTGCCGACGGGCACGGATAACCTCCTGGCCCTGGCGATCGCGGAACGGGTGGCGGAGGAGATGGAGGGGGTGTTGCTCCCTTTGCTTCCCTACGGCCAGGTCTGGTCCCTCCAGGATTTCCCCGGATCGTTGAGCATCTCCACGGAGACCCTGGCGAGCCTCCTGGTCGAGCTGGGGCTGAGCCTTCAACGTCAGGGAGCGGCCTTTCTGGCCATCATTAACGGCCACGTCGGCAACGGACCCGCCCTCCAGATGGCCGCCCGTCGGCTCTATCAGGCGAAGGGACCTCTCACGTATGTCTTCACCTATCCGGGGCTCAGCGAGATCGCTATCCAGGTATGTTCCTCCCGCCCGTTGCCGGGAGGATATTTCCACGCCGATGAGATCGAGACCTCCATGGTCCTCTACGTCGCTCCGGAAGCGGTGCGGATGGACCGGGCTGTTCGGGAGGATCCTCGCCTGCCTCCGGATTTCCTGTATCGACCAGTTCCATGGTCGGAGATCACCCGAACCGGGGTTTTAGGCGATCCCACCCTGGCCACCCCTGAGAAGGGGAGCGCCCTGATCGCCGGGATCGTTGAAAGGATCGTCGCCGTGCTTCGCTTCGCCCTCCAATCCGGCGGGTAGCGTCTCTCCCTCACCCCCAAAAGAACGAGGGGGCACCCGGGTGCCCCCTCGTTCCGTCTCCGTGATGGGGAAGGGCGTTCAGCGGCCCAGGATCCGCCCGACCAGGGCGATCAGCAGCGGCCAGAGGACATAGTCCGTGTCCGAAGCCCAGCTGAAGAAGTCCCCGATGGCGAAGCCCAGCACAGGCCACATCAGCGCCTGGCCGACCCCCATCAGAACCCCTGCGACCACGCCGCCCAGGATGGCGCCGGGGATGCCCCAGTATTTATTCCCGTAGACGCCCGCCGTGGCGCCATGGAACCAGACGGACATGGTGGGGGCGAAGATGAAGAAGGGATACCGCGCCCCGGCGAAGATCAGGGAGACCAGCACCATGGTGAGCATCCCGATCAGCCCCCCATAGGCCATGGACACCTGTCCGTAGGGGAAGAAAAGCGGGCAATCGAGGGCAGGGATCGCCCCGGGCACGATCCGCTCCGCGATCCCCTTGAACGAGGGGATCAGCTCGGCGATGATCATCCGGACGCCCATGATCAGGATGGCGAACCCGGCGGCGAAGTTGAGCGCCTGCAGCAGGACCCAGATGATCGGATGCTTGCCCGCCTTGGTTGCGGCCTCCGTCACGAAGCCGATGTTCAGGGCGGCCATGATGATGTAAACCACCAGGAAGGTGGCGGCCATCAGCAGCATGGGCTCCCGCAGCCACTCCAGGGCGCGGGGGAAGTAGATAGCCTCCATATCGCCCACCCGCCGCTTCCCGCCGCCGGAGAAAAGCCGCGACAACCAGGCGGTTGCCAGGACGGTCAGCGAGGAGGAATGGCCCAGGACGAACCCGCTTTCCTCATTGACGAAAAGATCGAAGCGATGGGTATACCAGGGCTGGATGGTTTGATAGAGGCCGGTGAAGAGGCTCGCCACGATGACCAGCGCCGCCCCTTCCAGGCCCAGGATGTAGCGGAAGGCGGAGACGAAGATCACCGCGTTCCAGAAGATCAGATGGCCGGTCAGATAGATGTATTTAAACCCGAAGGGGGCCAGGATGCGGGTG
>BEHY01000009.1 GCA_002898735.1 Candidatus Thermoflexus japonica | reverse complement strand
GATCCCGCACAGCCCGGCGCTGGATATCGGCCCGAATGGGTGGAGTGTGGCAGGCTGGCTGTATACCCCTCCCCCGTCCGCTGCTTCGCCGTCCCTTCAACCCATTCTGGACAAGACCGCCAGCTTGAGCCCGGGCTGCCAGGTGCTTCGGGGATATGCCCTTTTCCTGGAATGGAACGCTGGGGCAAACGCGTATGATCTGGTCTTCCGCCTCGGCAACGGTGGGGGAAGCGGATCCCGGGTGACGGCCGCCGGCGCCGTTCCCCCCAACCAGCCCACCTTTGTGGCCGCCACCGTAGCCTGGCAACCTGGGAATTCGGCGGAGGTGCGGCTCTATGTGAACGGGAGCCTGGTCCAGATGGGCAGCATCTCCTACGTCAACGCCACCAACGTGGCGAGCCCGGCGGATCTATGGCTGGCGGGCTACCATGCGGCGCTTCCTTCCAACTCATGCGCGGGGGCTGGATTCCCGGTAGAGCCGGCGGGTCCGTTCTTCGGAAACCGGCTGCGGCTGGACGAATGGGAGCTCTGGAGCCGGGTGCTGAGCCCGGCGGAGGTCGCCGCGCTCTACAACCACGAAGGGGCTGGCCAGCCGAAGTGCACCCCGTAAGGCGACGGTCATGCTCCGTTGCGGTGGCGAAGCCGCCGCCATGAAACCGGAATCGTGCGACGGGTTCCCCCCCGAGGGCTTGAGGGGCGGGCTGGCGGGTGCAGGCGGCCGGCCCGCCCCTTCCCTCCCCTCCCCGCTCCCCCGTCCCCTTCTTCCCCCCTCCCGGAGAGGGTGGATGCAGGCCGTCCCCGGAGAACACCGAAAAGCCCCGCCCATCCCACGCCGGTTCTTTCAGATCTCCGCGATTCCGATTATGATGAATAAGCTGACAGCCAATCCGACGGGGAGGTCGCCCGCGAATGCCCGGACCGTCATGGCGGTATGGGGACCTGATTCTGGTGGCGGGTTCCGGCCATCCGCAACTGGCCGAGGAAATCGCGGAGTGTCTGGGGGTCCCGTTGCTCCCCCGGGAGATCATCGTCTTCCCGAACGAAAACATCTTTGTCCGCCTGCTCGCCAGTGTCCGCGGGCAGGACGTTTTCGTGATCCAGAGCACGGCCTCGCCGGTGAACTATAACCTGATGGAGCTTTTCATCCTGCTGGATACCATCAAGCGGGCGAATGCGGGCCGCATCACCGCGGTCATCCCCTATCTGGCCTACGCCCGGAGCGATAAGAAAGACCAGCCCCGTGTGCCCATCACCGCACGTCTGGTGGCCGACTTCATCGCCGTGGCGGGGGCTGACCGGTGGGTGACCATCGACCTGCACGCCAGCCAGATCCAGGGCTTCTTCAGCATCCCGGGCGATGAGCTGACCGCTTTCCACCTCCTCAGCGATTACCTGCTGGAGAAACACTTCTCCCCGGAGGAAGCCGTGGTGGTGGCCGCCGACCTGGGGTTCGCCAAGAAGGCGCGCAACTACGCCGCCAAGCTCAACCTGCCCATCGCCTTCGTGGAGAAGCGCCGGACCGGGACGCAGACGGAGGCCCTGACGGTGATCGGAGACGTGGCAGGGAAGAAGGTGATCCTGGTGGACGATGAGGTGGACACGGCGGGATCGGTGAGCGGCGCGGTGCGTGTCCTGAAGGAACAGGGGGCGGAGGAAATCTATCTCTGCTTCACCCATGCGGTCCTCTCCGGCCCCGCGGTGGATCGCCTGCGGGCGCTGCCGCTGAAGGAGATCATCTGCACGAACACAATCCCGATCCCGCCCCACAAGCGCCTCCCGAACATGACGGTCCTCTCCATCGGCCCGATGCTCGCCGAGGTAATCCGTCGCATCCATGAGGGCCGCTCCGTCGGCCAGCTGTTCAATGAGTGAGGGAGGCGGGGATGGGACGGGGAGGCCAGGCCGGCCGGCGGAAGGGCCCGGGATGGATCGGGCTGGCCGCGCTGTTGCTGGGGATGGGTCTGCGGTTCTATCGCCTCGAGGCTCAGAGCCTGTGGTATGACGAGGGAACATCCGCCCGCCTGAGCGAAGGTCCCCTCCGGCACATCCTGGAAAGCGCGGCCCAGGATATCCACCCGCCGCTGTATTACGTGGGGTTGCACGGATGGACGGCCCTCGCCGGCCGTTCGGAGTTCTCCCTTCGGGCCTTCTCCGCCCTGACGGGGGTGCTCCTCATCGCCGCCGTGGGGAACTTAACGACGCGGCTCTTCGGCCGGGAGGCCGGCGGGATCGCCACGCTCCTGATCGCCGCTCATCCCCTGGCCGTCTACTACGCCCAGGAGGTCCGGATGTATACCCTCCTGGGGCTGTGGGCGGCGTTACATTCCCTTTTCTGGCTGGCCTGGCGGCAGCGGCCCCGACCGGCCCGCGCTTTGGGGCTCCTCCTGACCGGGGCCGCGGGATGGTATACCCACTATGTGTTCCCGGCGATCCCGACGGCCCATTTTCTGGGCATGCTGATCGACAGGGGCCACGGCTGGTCCCGACGGCTCATCCGCTGGCTGGGCCTGCAGGCATGGATCGGACTGGCCGTTCTGCCATGGGCCCCTGTCGCCATCGCCCAGCTGCGACAGTGGCCAGCCCCCGCACCGGTTCCGCTCTCTGAAGCGCTCCGCGCCATCCTGCGCGCCCTGGGCGCAGGGATCACCCTTCCCCCTGAAGTCCCCGCGATGACCCTCGCGCTGCCGCTGATCGGGGTCGGCATGGGGCTCATGCAGGGCAGTGCGGCTCGCCCGTTTCGATCTCCTTCCGCATCGAACCCGGCGGGGTCCTGGATCGCGCTTCTGCTGATGGCGAGCCCGATCGGACTGGTGCTGGGGCGGGGAGCCTATCGGGAGGCGAATCTGAAGTTTTTCATGGCGGCGCTTCCGGCCTTCGTCGCCCTGTGGGCGGCCGGCCTCGAGGGGATCCGATGGATTTTCAGAAAGCACGGGGGTCTGTGGGGAGGGCGTCTCGGCCTCGCCTTCGCCCTTGGCCTGATGCTCGGCCCGGTGGGGATCAGCCTCCGGGCGCTCTACTTCGATCCCCGCTTCGCCCGGGATGATTACCGGGGGCTGGCCCGGATGCTGGCCACCATCGTCCGACCCGGGGATGGGATCCTGCTGTATGCCCCCGGACAGATCGATGTATTCACCTACTACTGGCCGGAAGCCCCATTGCTTCCTGCCCCCATGCGGCGCCCGCCCCCGCCGGAGGAAATCCAGGAAACCCTGGCCCCGGCGCTGCGCGGGCGGGACCGGCTTTTCGTGCTCTGGTATGGGGAACGGGAGGCAGATCCAGAGGGCCGGGTGGAAGCATGGCTGGACGCCCACGCCTTCCGGGCGGAGGAGCGCTGGGTCGGCCGCATCCGCTTCGCGGTTTATGGCCTGGGGGAACCCCCTCCGCGCCCGGCACCCTGGATCCGATTCGGGGAGGCCATCCGGGTGGACGGATATGGCATGACCGCCTCCCCTCTGCGCCCCGGGGATGTGCTGAACCTGATCGTGCGATGGCGGGTCCTTGCCCCGATCCCCGTGTCTTATAAGGTTTTCATACACGTGCGGGATCCGGAGGGCCGTCCGGCGGCTCAGACGGATCGAGAACCCATGGGATGGCGCCGTCCGACCACCACCTGGCGTCCCGGGGAGGTCCTGGAGGATCGCTACGGGGTGTGGCTGCCGGCCACGCTGGCCCCAGGGCGCTACCCGATCACCATCGGCTTTTATGGGCCGGACGGCCGGCGCCTGCCCGTGTTTCACAACGGCCAGCCGGCAGGGGAGATGTGGGAGGTCGGGACCATCGAAGTTCATGTTCGATAGAATATCCGGAAAGCAGGAGATCTCCTCGGAGGGGGAAACCGCCCATGGTGGGGACGCTCATCAACGTCGCGACCGTGGTGGTGGGCAGCGGCGCCGGGATGCTGGTGGGCAGCCGTCTCCCCGAGCGCGTCCGCCAGACGGTGCTGCATGGCCTGGGCCTGATGACCATGGTCATCGGCATGAGCATGGCCCTTCAGACTCAGAACCCGCTCCGGATGCTGGCTGCATTGCTCCTCGGCGGGGTGATCGGAGAGGGGCTGGGCCTGGAGGAACGCCTCCAGGACCTGGGGCGCTGGCTGGAGACCCGGATCTCTGGAAACAGCAGGGAGGGCAGCGCCTTTGTGAAGGGCTTCGTCACCGCCAGCCTGGTCTTCTGCGTCGGCCCCATGACCATCCTCGGCTCGATCCAGGACGGCCTTACCGGAAACTACACCCTCCTGGCCATCAAGGCGACGCTGGATGGCTTCGCCTCCCTGGCCTTCAGCGCCTCCCTGGGGATCGGGGTGATGTTCGCTGCCCTGACGGTGCTGATCTACCAGGGATCCCTGACCCTGGGGGCGGGGCTGGTGAAGGCGCTCCTGACCGAGGCGATGATCACCGAGATGACCGCCGTTGGCGGGGCGATGATCCTGGGGATCGGGTTGCTGTTGCTGGACATTAAACGCGTGCGGGTGGCCAGCTTTCTGCCCGGGTTGCTGATCGCCCCATTGCTCGTGGCTCTGACCCCCACGATCCATACATTCCTGATCCAGCTGGGGATACCCCTGACGCCATAACTTGACATTGTTAAATTCGGGCTCTTTGACCTCTCCCAACTGCCAAGGACGGCCTTGTAGCGCAGGCTGAAAGCCTGCGCCGCGGGCGCAAGCCCGCGTTCACCGTCTTATACGGGCGGAAGCCCGTGCTACGTCACGGCGGCACGGCAAATCGAACAATGTCAAGCTAAGCATCAGGCGGTTTTCCCACATGGTCGGGCAGGATGCCTTCCCTTAACAGGAGGAACCCCATGCTCATCCGGAACGGAACGCTGGTGACCGCCGGGGGAATGATACGAGCGGACCTTCGTGTGGAGGGAGAGCGGATCGCGGCCATCGGAGATCTTCTCCCTTACCCCGGAGAGCCCGTGGTCGATGCGGGGGGATGCATGGTCCTCCCGGGCCTGGTGGATCCCCATGTCCATATCGCCCTGGACACCGGGATCTATCACACCGATGATGACTGGTTCATCGGGACGCAGGCGGCGGCCTTCGGCGGGGTGACCACGGTGGTGGATTTCGCCACTCAGTTCCGCGGACAGACCTTTGAAGAAGCCCTGGCATCCCGTCTGGAGGAGGCCGGCGGGAAAGCGGTGGTCGATTACGCGCTCCATATGATGGTGACCGATCTCCCCCCGGGGAAGGAGGGGGAGCTGGGGAAGCTGGTCGCCCAGGGAGCGGCCGGCATCAAGCTTTACACCACGTATCGTCCGAACTACTATGCGGACGACGCGACCCTTCTGCGCCTGATGCGGACCGCCGGCGCCATGGGGCTCATCACGCTGGTCCATTGTGAGAACGATGCCATCGTGACGGAGGCCACCGAGCGCCTGAAGGTGGAGGGCCAGACCAGCCTGCGGGAACACGGCCGCTCCCGGCCGCCCATTGCGGAGATCGAGGCGGTGCACCGGGTTCTCTTCCTGGCCGCCGAGGCCCGCGCCCCCGTCTACATCGTCCACTGCTCCACCGCCCGCGCGGTTGACCTGGTCCATGAGGCCGCTCAACGCGGCCAGCTGGCCTTTGCCGAGACATGCCCCCAGTATCTTCTCCTGGATGAAACCGCTTACGGAGGACCGCACCCGGAGTGGTATATCCTCCAGCCCCCCCTGCGGCCGGCCGCTGAGCGGGCCGGGCTGTGGGAGCGCCTCCACCGGGGATGGATCGCAACCATCGGAACCGATCATTGCGATTATGCGCTCCGCCAGAAAACCGCCACAGGGTCCTTCCTCACCACCCCGGGGGGATTGCCCGGGCTGGAGACCATGCTGCCGCTTCTTCACACCTTCGGCATCCTCGAGGGCCGCATGGGATGGCCGGACCTGGTGCGCCTGTGCGCAACCAACCCGGCGAAGCTCTTCGGGCTTTACCCCCGCAAGGGGACGCTGCAACCCGGATCGGATGCGGATCTGGTTCTCTACGATCCAGAGCCCGAGGAGATCCTCACCGCCTCCCGTCTGCATTACGTGGCCGGGTATACACCCTACGAGGGCTGGCGGGTTCGGGGGCGCGTGCGCATGGTGATGGTCCGCGGCCAGATCGTGGTGGAGGACGGTGTCTTTCGGGGAACTCCGGGATGGGGGCGCTTCGTTCCGGCCGAAGCTTTCTCCCCACAGATGGCCCGTTCAGTCTGGGTCTGACCCGGCCGAACCCTGGAGGATGCCCGCTGGGCCCTGAACAAATCCCCTGGAAGCAGGAGGGGCATTGAGGACTCCTCGAATGTTCGGTGTGGGGAGCGCGCCGGAGACACGCTCCCCACACCGATCAGGCCCCCTCCCAGCGTCGGATCACCAGCACGCTGTTATGCCCGCCGAAGCCGAAGGCGTTAGTCATCGCGATGCGAACATCCTTTCGCCGGGCGACGTTGGGCACGTAGTCCAGATCGCACTCCGGATCCGGGTTTTTCAGATTGATGGTGGGCGGGATGATCCCCTCCCGGATGGCCATCACGCAGAAGATCGCCTCCAGCGCGCCCGTGGCCCCGATCATATGGCCCGTCATGGACTTGGTGGCGCTGATCGGGATCTCATAGGCCCGCTCGCCGAACACCGTCTTGATGGCCATCGTCTCCGTTTTGTCATTCAGCGGAGTCCCGGTTCCATGGGCGTTGATGTAATCCACCTCCTCCGGACGGATCCCGGCTTTGCGGAGGGCCTTGGCCATCGCCCGCGCCGCCCCTGCTCCGTTCTCATCCGGAGCAATGGGATGATAGGCGTCCGAGGTCGCCCCGTAGCCGATGATCTCCGCCAGAGGTTCCGCCCCGCGGGAGAGGGCGAACTCCAGATCCTCCAGCACCAGGATCGCGGCCCCCTCCCCCATCACCGTCCCGTCCCGATCCTGATCGAACGGCCGGCAGGCGCCCGCCGGGTCGTCGTTGCGACGGGACATGGCGCCGATGCGGTCGAAGGCCGCGATGCCGATGTAGGTGATGCTGGCCTCAGCGCCCCCCGCGATGCACACCCGGCAATCCCCGCTGCGGATCAGCTCGTAGGCGATGCCGATGGCATCGGCCCCGGCCGCGCAGGCGGAGACGGTGGCGAAGTTCGGGCCTCGGGCGCCCAGTTCAATCGCGATCTGGGCGGATGCCCCATCCGTAATCACCATGGGGATCACAAAGGGATGGAGCAGGCGGGGGCTCTTGTGAAGCGCCGTCTCCACCCCATCGGCGAAAGTCTGAGCGCCACCGATAGCGGAGCCGATGATCACCCCCACGTCATCGGCGATGGAGTCGGTGATCCGGAGGTTCGCCTGGCGCACGGCCTCCCGGGTCGCGGCCACCGCAAACTGCTCGAAGCGGTCTCGCCGTCGCACCTCCCGCGCGTCCATGTAATTCAGGGGATCAAACCCCTTCACCTCGGCGGCGATGCGGACATTTAAGGAGGAAGCATCGAAAAGGGTGATCGGCCCCACACCGGAACGCCCGGCGATGGCGCTCGCCCAGCTGGTCGGCACATCCAGGCCGAGCGGGGTAATCGCCCCCATACCGGTGATCACAACCCGACGTGGCGGCATCGAAACCTCCCGCTGGAGAGTCCGGCAGGCATCCCTTCAACCCACACGGGTCACATATTCCCCGGTCCGCGTGTCCACCCGGATGATGTCCCCCTCGTTGACGAAGAGGGGAACCCGAAGCCGATAGCCGGTTTCCACCACCACCCACTTATCCGCCCCGGAGGCCGTATCGCCCTTCACCCCCGGCTCCGCCTCCACCACCTGCAGATCCACCGTCACCGGCAGCTCCACCCCCAGGGGCTCGCCTTCATATTCCCGCAGGATCAGCGTGATCCCCTCTTTCAGGAAGTTCACCGCCTCCCCCAGGCGCTCCGCCGGGACCGGGATCTGCTCGTAGGTCCGGGTATCCATCATGTAATAAAGATCACCGTCCCGATACAGGAACTGGACCTCCCGGTTCTCCACCCGGATGTCCTGCACCCGATCTCCGGAGAGGAACGTTTTATCAATGATGGCGCCGGTGCGCAGGTTGCGGAGTTTGGTCCGGATGAAGGCGTTCCCCCGACCCGGCTTGTGATGCTGATACTCCAGGACCTCGTAGATCTGCCCATCCAGGATAAACGTGGTTCCCTTTCGCAGGTCATTCACATCGATCATCGATCCATCCTCCCGAACATAACGGGGTTTGGGGAAGTCGGAGGCTCCAGATCGCCCACCCCCGGGGCTTCTCAAGCCTCCATGGCCTTCGGATCCGAAGGGCATTATAAAAAAGAGAGGGAGGCCCGTCAAAGGATCCGGCTGCAGGCCGGGGATCCGGGCGGAGCGTTCTGTCCGCTCTGCGTTCCGGATACGAGCCACCGGGTGCCTTCAGGAAATGAACGGGAGGGGTGGGGCGATCCTCTCCCGATGCGGCAACCTGTCATGCGGGATGGGAGGTGAAATCCGATGCCGGAATTCTTCACGGTGCTGCCGCCGGAGAAAGCGCTGGAGCAGCTGCGCGCGCATCTTTCCCCCCTGCCCCCGGAAACGGTGCCGCTGGCCCGGGCCCTGGGGCGGATCCTGGCGCAACCGATCTTCGCCCCGGAACCGCTTCCCGCGTTCCCCCGCAGCACCGTTGATGGCTACGCCGTGCGGGCGGCGGATACGTTCGGCGCTACGGAAAGCCTCCCCGCTTACCTGCGCCTGGTCGGCGAAGTCCCCATGGGCCGGGCCCCCGGGCTGTCCATCGGCCCGGGCGAAGCCGCCCTGATTCACACCGGCGGGATGCTCCCGGAGGGGGCCGATGCGGTGGTGATGCTGGAACGAACCCAGCGGCTGGATGCGGAGACCATCGAGGTGCTGCGGCCGGTCGCCCCCGGGGAGAACGTAATCGGGATCGGCGAGGACATCCCGGCGGGGGCGATCGCCTTCCCCGCGCACCACCGCCTTCGCCCTCAGGACCTGGGGGCCCTGGCCGCACTGGGGGTGGTGGAAGTCCCGGCGACGCGGGCACCCCGGGTGGCCATCCTCGGCAGTGGGGATGAGATCGTCCCCCCCGAGCAAACTCCCCGGCCCGGGCAGGTTCGCGATGTCAACACCTTCTCGCTGATCGGCCTGATCCGTCAACACGGTGGAGAGCCCATCCCCCGGGGGATCGCGCCGGATCGACTGGAGATCCTGGAACAGATGGCTCAGGAAGCCTTCGAGACTGCAGATGTGCTGGTGTTCACAGCGGGCAGCTCCGTCAGCACCCGGGATCTCACGGCCACCGTGATCGAACGTCTGGGTCCCCCGGGGATCCTGGCCCACGGGCTGGCCATCCGCCCCGGGAAACCCACCCTGGTCGCCTTTTGCCGCGGGAAGCCGGTTCTGGGGCTGCCAGGCAACCCGGTCTCCGCTTTCGTCGTCGCTCGCATGCTCCTCGTCCCATTGCTTTACTTCCTTCAGGGCCTGGAGCCGCCAGCCCCCTCCCTCCAACCCGCCCGTCTGACCCACAACATCCCCTCCGCGCCGGGGCGCATCGACTGGGTGCCGGTCCGGCTGATCCATCGCGAGGGGACATGGTGGGCGGAGCCGTTGTTCGGAAAAAGCAACATGATCTTCACCCTGGCCCGTTCCGATGGCCTGGTCATGGTTCCCCTGGATCTCAATGGCCTTCAAGCAGGGGACTCCGTCGAGGTCTGGCGGTGGGAGTGAGATCCGGGCGATAGGGGGAGAGGCGAACGGCCCGCCACCTGCCCGGTCCATGTTCGAATATTTCGAGCGGATCAGAGAATCCGCCCGGCAACCGGGGTTGTAGCCCGAGCCCCCTTCCCTAAAGTTCTCCCAGCGGCTCGAACCAGGCCATGAAGTGGCGCAGGAGCTTCGGCGCTCGAAGAATGCGGAACCCCCGGATCCGCTCCCGTTGCGCGTAGACCCGGGCGCACACCTCGACCACGTAATCCAGATGGCTCTGGGTGTAAACCCGCCGGGGGATCGCCAGCCGCACCAGCTCCAGACGGGGGTGGAGCATCTGCCCCGTCTGAGGATCCTCCTGCGCCAGCATCACACTGCCGATCTCCACACCCCGGATCCCGCCTTCCAGGTACAGGTGGACCGCAAGGGCATGGCCCGGGTATTCGGATGGAGGGATGTGGGGGAGAAACCGGCCGGCGTCCAGATACACCGCGTGTCCTCCCGGGGGCACCACAATGGGGATTCCGGCCTGCTGAAGGGATTCCGCCAGATAGCGCACCTGAGCGATCCGGTAGGCCAGGTAATCCTCATCCAGCGCCTCCCTCAGACCCACCGCAATGGCCTCCAGGTCCCGCCCGGCCAGCCCGCCATAGGTGGGGAATCCTTCCCGGAGCACCAGCTGGGCGCATAACGCTTCGTAGAGCTCGGGATCCTTCAGAGCGATGAACCCGCCGATGTTGACCAGCCCGTCTTTCTTGGCGCTCATCAGGCAGCCATCGGCGTATCCGAAGAGTTCCCGGGCGATCTCCCTCACCGGCCGGCCGGCGTAGCCCGGCTCGCGCAGCTTGATGAGATACACGTTCTCCGCATACCGGGCCGCATCCAGATAGAGCCTCTTCCCATACCGGTGGGCGATGGCCGCCACCGTGCGGACGTTCTCCATAGAGACGGGCTGTCCGCCTACGGTGTTATTGGTCAGCGTCAGCATCACAAAGGGGATGTTTTCAGGCCCAACCTGTTCGAAGAACGCCTCCAGCCTGGCCGGGTCCATGTTCCCTTTGAAGGGATGCTCGAGGGTGGGATCATACGCCTCATCGATGACCAGGTCGACCGGATCGGCGGGGCGGGCCAGGAGGTTCGCCCGGGTGGTATCGAAATGGTTGTTGCTGGGGACCCGCTGGCCGGGCCGCACGGTCACGGCGAAGAAGATATGCTCCGCCGCACGGCCCTGATGCACGGGCACCACGTAAGGATAGCCCGTGATCTCCTGAACGGTCTCCTGGAATCGGTAGAAACTCCGGGCGCCCGCGTAGGATTCATCGCCCTGCATCATCGCCCCCCACTGGCGGTCGCTCATCGCCCCTGTCCCGGAATCCGTGAGCAGGTCGATGAATACATCTTCCGCGCGCAGGCGGAAGAGGTTATAACCCGCCTCCTGAAGGCGCTGCCGTCGCTCCTCCCGCGAGAGCCGCCTTAGCGGCTCCACCACCTTGATCCGGAAAGGTTCCGGGGGATGGATCGGCATGGAAAGCCTCCCTCCAGACGAGTTGAGGAGTTATGCCCTTCGCCCTCAGCGCTCTCTCTCCTGAGACACGATCGCAATGCCGGTGAGGATCAAGCCGCCCCCAAGGATCTTCACCCATGTGGGCACCTCCCGCAAGATGACATAGGCCAGGATCGTTGAGCCGATGGGTTCCCCCAGGGTGGTCACGGTGACCACCGCCGTCGGCAGGTAACGCAGGGCCCAGTTGAAGGAGGAATGCCCGATCAACTGCGGGAAGAGCGCGACCAGGGTCATCCAGAGATAGGTCTGGGGCGAATAGCCCAGGATCGGGAGCCCGGATCCGGCCACGATCAGCAAGCAGACCAGCGCGGCGGATCCGTAGACGAAGCCGATATATACGGGGAGGGAGAACCGGCTGCGCACCCGGCGGCCGATCATGAAATAGCCGGCCACCATGATCGCTCCGATGAGGGCCAGGAGATTGCCGACCACGGGCAGGCGGCCCCCTCCTTCCAGCGTGCAGCGCAGCGGCGGCCATGAACACGCGTCGCTGAAGCCTACCACGACGCTCCCGGCCAGGGCGATAAGAATCCCCAGGACGACCCGGGAGGTGATGGCTTCGCCCAGGAAAACCGGCGCGGCAACGGCGACGAAAACCGGCGAGAGGGAAACCAGCACCACCGAGCTGGCCACCGTCGTGTATTCCAGGGAGGTGATCCAGGTGACGAAATGCAGGGCCAGGAAGACCCCGGACAGCGCCATCCAGAAGAGATCCCGGCGGGTCACCTGCGCCAGCTCGTGGCGATAACGCAGGAGGGCCGCCGGAAGGACCAGCAATGTGGCCAGGGTCAAACGATAAGCCGCGATGACCAGAGAAGAGGCTTCCCGCTGGGCGAAACGGATGAAAATCGAGGACATGGAAACGGCCAGGAGGCCGACGGACAGGACCAGGTAAGGGGGAACAGGGGGTTTTTCCAGGTTGCGCACGCTGTCTGCCTCCCCATGGGGCTTTGGAGCACGGCACGAGAGCCCTTCAACGCCCCCGCGCGGCCCCCCAGAATATCGGCTTCCGGTATAATTCAATCGAACGCTTCTGACAAATCGTCCGAACAGCGCCCTGGAATCTCTCCCTGAACCTCCGGATCATCACCAGCCCGGATGGAGCGCGACCACGAACGGAGTTCCACGGGGATGGAAGAGCGTGGGATTTCGGAGCCGCGTAAAACGGATCAGGAGGGCCTGGATCGCACGCTGCGGCGGGACGGAAGCCTGGGAGTTCCTTCCCCATACCCCCTCCCCCGGGGAGAGGCGGAGGCGATGGCCAGGCGGGCCGCCCAGGCGCTGGAGATCCGCCCCATCCCCACCCCCCATCCCCGGCTGATCCTGATGGTGGGCCTGCCCGGGACCGGGAAATCCACCCTGGCCCGTCGGCTGGCCGCCCTCCTCCCGGCCCCCATCGTGGAGTCCGACCGGGTGCGGCGGATCCTGTTCAAGTGGCCCCGGCACACCCTGAATGAAAGCCGGCGCGTCCATCAGGTGTGCCGGGTGCTCATGGAGCAGCTCCTGCGCCAGGGCTCCTCGGTGATCTTCGACGCCACCAACCTGATCGAGGCTCACCGCGCCCTGATCTATCAGATCGCGGACCGCCTCCGGATCCCCCTGGTGATCCTCCTGGTCACCGCCCCGCCGGAGGTGGTGCGGGATCGCCTGGAGGGACGCATCCGTCAGCGTCATCCGGAAGATGCCAGCGAGGCCACCTGGTCGGTCTACGAGCGGATGCGACGCTATATGGAGCCGATCGGTCGACCCTATCTCGAGGTGGATACCTCCCAGGATCTGGACACCCTGCTCCCCCAACTGGTGAGGGCCATCCATCAGGCCGCTTACCCGGGGGCGGGCGCTCCTCAGCCATAGGGGGAATGTTATGAAACCGGAGGATGAACTGACCTTCGTGCGGGAAGGGATGGCGGCCATCGAGGACTATCTGGCCTCGGACCTGGTTTACTGGCCCCTTCGTCCCTTCTC
This sequence comes from Candidatus Thermoflexus japonica, assembly GCA_002898735.1. Taxonomy (GTDB): domain Bacteria; phylum Chloroflexota; class Anaerolineae; order Thermoflexales; family Thermoflexaceae; genus Thermoflexus; species Thermoflexus japonica. The sequence continues at coordinate 44,024 of BEHY01000009.1, read as the reverse complement.
AGCCACCTTCCCGTCGCTCAGCATCGGTGGCCTGCTGGAGAGCCTGCGGCGGCTGGAGGCGCTTCAGGCCCGTCTCCCCGCACAGGCCCGGACGGAGCTGGAAGCCCTGAAAGCCCATCTGGAGCGGGTGCGGGAGGTTCATCGGGCCCGCTACCGGGGGAAGCTGGAGCGGGAGCTCAGCAGCCGCCTGGACGCCTGGACCTGGTATCTGGAGGATTATGAGAAACATCCCGAAGAGGTCGCCGCGAGCTATCCGGCTCAGGCGCACATTCGCTTAAAGATCGAGCTTCTGCTGGAAGAGGGAGAACGCCTCGGGCTCGATGTGGAGAACATCCGGAACCGATTGCGGGCGCTGGATCAGACATTGCGGCGAAACTGGGAGCTCGGTCCGTTTCTATGGGAGGAGGCCCTGCAGGCGGTCTTCCCGCGCGACCGCTTCTGGTGGCTCTACGGCCGACCCCGGGGCCGATAAGGGATAACCCCGGGGCATCCGTTCTGGGCTGAGCAGGTCCACCCGCGGCGACCCCCTCAGCCCCGATTCGGGAGGCTGACCGTGTAATCCCCCATGGGACCCGGCAGGAGGATGAAAGGGCGCGGAGGGCGATCCGCCTGAAGTTGACTTCCGGGATCCTTCGATGCATGATCCGGTTTGTTACGGGCGCAGGTCCTCCGGATCCCCGTTCCATGCCCCCTGCGCCCACCGGATGCGCCATCCCACAGAAAGGAGGTGATGCGACATGGACGAGAAACGTCGGACAGACCGGAAGGAGGCGGGCCGTCGCATCACCTCCGGTGACCGCTGATCGGCGACGGCCCGCCGCGAGAGGCCGCTTCCGGGTGTGGAAGCGGCCTCTTCATTTCCATGAAAGAGGAGGTGGGAAGGGCGGCCGGAGAAGGACTTCGGGCATTGTCCTGGAAGTGGCCCGGGGATCGGCCATCTGGGGAAACAAAGCCGGGCCGGCTGCCTGGAGGGGCCGGCCCGGCGCCTGCAAGCCATATGGTCGCAAGAACCCTTCAGGTCAGGAACTCCCGCAGCTGGCGGCTCCGACGGGGGTGGCGCAGCCGACGCAGAGCCCGCCCTTCGATCTGCCGGATGCGCTCTCGCGTCAGCCCGAACTTCTTCCCCACTTCCTCCAGGGTGTAGCACCGCCCGTTCACCAGGCCAAACCGCAGCCGCAGGATCCGGGCCTCGCGCGGGCTCAGCGTGGAGAGGATCTCCTCGATCTTCTCCCGAAGCAGGTTCTGGTAGGCGATCTGGTTCGGAGAGGGGGAAGATTCGTCCTCGATGAAGTAACCCAGCTCGTCCTCCTCATCCTCCCCCACCGGGTTCTCCAGGCTCAACGGCTGCCAGGAAACCCGGAACATCCATTCCACCTTCCGCGGATCCACCCCCAGTTCGGCAGCGATCTCCTCCGCGGTCGGCTTGCGGCCCAGGCTCTGCTCCAGCTCATGGGCCACCCGATACAGCTTGCGGATCCGATCGCTCATGTGAACCGGAACCCGGATCGTGCGGCTCTGATCCGCGATGGCCCGGGTGATGGTCTGGCGGATCCACCACGTGGCATACGTGCTGAAGCGGTAACCCCGCCGGTAATCGAACTTCTCCACCGCCTTCATCAGCCCCAGGTTCCCCTCCTGGATCAGGTCCAGGAACGGAACCCCACGGCCCATGTATTTCTTGGCGATGCTGACCACCAGGCGGGTGTTGGCTTTAATGAGATGTTCCCGGGCCTTGCGGCCTTCCTCCACCAGCCGCTCCAGCCGGGCCCGCTGTTGAGGGGAGAGACGACGAGCTTCCCGGAGCCGTCGGGCGGCCTGCTGGCCCCGGAACACCTGCCGGGCCAGCCGCACCTCTTCCTCACTGGTCAGCAGGGGGACGCGGGCCATCTCCTTCAGATAGAGCCCTACCGTGTCATCGACATCGATATCCGCCAGGTCGTCATCCTCCCCCAGGACCACATCGCTGGTCTCGAAATGTTCCTCCGCCTCCTCCTCTTCCTCCTCCTCGATCTCGCGAAGGAACCGCTCCTCCTCCTCGATGTTGATCCGGGTGTCATCGTAGAGCTCAATGCCCGCTTCCTGCAACCACAGGCAGATCTCATCCAGCTCCTCGGGAGACTCCTCGGCTTCCGGGTAGATCTCCAGGATGTCGGTAACCGTGAGGTAACCCTGCCGCTCCGCCAGAGAAAGAAGCTCTCCTATGACCTCATCGAAGCTCGCCATCGTCGCTCCTCTCCGATCACAGATCAAGGATCCAGCGACCCTTTCGGGCTTCTGGATCTCAAACCCTCACTCCGGCGTTTGCACCTTACCCTCCGGATGGAAGCCGGATCGTTATCTTTCCAGGAGATCCGGGTTGCCGAAGATCCTCGATCCCCACACCTCCAGGGACCCTGCCGGCGCATCCGGATCCCGGCCGGGCGAACCGTCCAGTCATTCGGATAGACGGAACGCCTGCAGGGCTCCCCACCGGGGATCGAGCTCACGGATGCAGCCGCACTCCCCTTCATTCAGATTCTGGCCACACTCCGGGCACAGCCCGCGGCAATCCGGGCGACAGAGCACCCGCAGCGGGGTGTTCAGCAGGATGTGCTCCCGCAACGGCGCGGTCAGGAAGAGGTAGCCGTCATCGGTCACCGCATAAAACGTCTCCCCGGGGATATCCACCGGGGAGAGGAAGAACGCCTCCTCGAACTCGAAGGTCATGGGGAAGGCGACCGGTTCCAGACAGCGGGCACATGACGTGTGGATCTGCGTGGAGATCGTTCCGGAGGCCAGGAGCCGGCGATCGGAACGGACCAGCTCGATCTCCCCACGAAGGTAATCCACCTCCACCCCATAGCCCAGATCCCCCGGTCCCTCCTCCAGCGATAATACCATCCGGCTCCCCACCGGCGCGCCGACCAGCGCGCCCACCCGATAGCGCAGCATCTTCATAGGGCCCTCCAGGACAGGCCGCTGGATCCCATGGCCGGATCCACGGTTGGGGCAGGCCAGAAAAACCTGCTGGGGTGATTATAACACACCGGGGATCCCTTCGTCAAGCAGAAAGTTGGAATTTATTCAACACGGGGCTGGATCCGGAGCAGTTGTGGATCCCATCGAGGATCTAATTAGAACATTATACCGGGTTTATCTAAATTAACAAAATACAAAGAAAATGGGCTGAATCGGTTTGATGGGTGGTATGAATAAGCTTCGGATCATTTGTGCTGTCAGGAATTACACAACCGGCTTCCTCCGGAAGGGAGTCCGGAGCGGGCCCCCGGCCTATTTCCCTGGGACCCTCGGGGCTCTGCGGGGAGAGGAAACCATTGGAGGGTGGAGCGGAGCACCCGGGGACCCCATCCGGACCGCCCCTGACGATCCGGTGGGGCGGCAGCGATCCCCCGGCTCTCTCCCGATAGATGGGCGGGCCTTAATCCCCCGTCTGGCGCACGGCGGACAGAACATGCCCGGCCAGCCGGTGCGCGGCCGCCGCCAGGGGACCGTTCGGATGGCTCAGGAAGAGGGGGTTGCCCTGGACCAGCGCCACCGCCTGATTCGGATCGAAGGGCACGGTGAGCACAGGCGCCCGGCCCAGGGCCCGCTCGATGGTCTGGATGTTCAGGGTGCCGGGTCCCGCCGCATGGTTCACCACGACGTGTATCCGCTCCAACGGTATCCCCGCCGATTGCAGGGCCCGCAAGGTCATCACCGTGGTCTGCAGAGCGCCCACCTCCGGGGTCATCACCAGGAACAGCTGATCCGCCTGCTGGCAGAGGACAAGGCCCAGGGGCACCAGCGTGGAAGGCCCATCGATGACCACAAAGGTGAAACGCTCGCGCAGGAAGTCCAGGGTCAGACCCACCATGGATTCTTCCACCGCTTCCGTAACCGGCATCAGCGGAGCAGGAAACAGGCTGAGCCCGGCCGGATGGGATACCAGATGAGCCTCCAGATTTCCTTTCGAGCATCCATCCCGCCACCAGTCCAGCCAGGAGATCCGGGGGGCGATCCGGAGATGGAGCCCCGCATGGCCAGAGCTCAGGCTGGCATCCCACAGCACCACGGGGCCGCTGCGAATCAGGGCCAGCGCCGTGTTCACCGCCAGCGTGGTGGTCCCGGTCCCCCCACGGAGCCCCAGGAAGAGCACCACGGATCCCTGGGCGCCTGCTCGCCGGCGCCGGTTCAGCACCTCCTGGACCCGATCCAGGAGCTCCTTCTGCGAGACCGGCTTGGCCAGGTAATCATCCGCCCGGGCGGCCAGGGCCGCCTCCCGATCCACGGGCTGCGCCCGAGCGGTGAGGACCAGGACCGGGGTGTCGCTGACCAGCGGATCGTTCCGGATGGCCTGGAGCACCTGGAAGCCATCGACCTCCGGCATCATCAGATCCAGGATCACCAGATCCGGTCGGAGCTGGCGGGTTTTCTCAATCCCATCCGCGCCATCCGCGCTGGTGAACACCTCGAACCCCGCCCGCTCCAGCATCAGGCGGACCATCTGAAGGAGCTCGATATCATCATCGATCACCAGGATACGGGTCATCCCTGAGCCACCTCTCCGCTTAGCGAAAGCAATCCGATGAAATCCCGATTCACAAAAATCAGCTCGCCAGCAAAGCTCATCCCGGGCCGATCGCTCATCACGGCCTTCGCATTCATGATCGGGATGAAACGCTCCACGTTGGTCACCAGCAGCGCATGGAGATCCGGCCGGCCCGTGAACTCAATGGTTCCCTCAATCTCAAATCTGGGTATGGTGGCGAACACTCCATACGCTTTTCGAGAGCCATATGCGGGGGAGACGGCTTTCAGGGCCATCTCGATCCCCACGTTGACGATCGCCATGGTGATGTGGTTTTTGCTCAGGATGGCGGCTCCGAAGCTCTTGAGGATACGGGCAGGCTCATCGAGGCGGGAGAGGAAGACGGCCTCCAGGGGAACGAAGGAGGTGCGCACATCGTTCAGAACATCCCCCAGAACCCGACCTCTCAATACCATCTGGGCCGAGATCCGATGGGTGGGGGTCAGGAAATCAACGGTGATGGTTCCCGTTCGAATTCCAGGTTGGGTCATGGAAATCCCCTTTCCCCTTCTAACCGGAGCTTGCGGCCGGCTGTCGCATCGGCGAGGGCGACATATGGCGAAAATAGAAAGCCAGGGAGGCCGACACCCTCGTTTCCAGCTCCTCGGCGGATGGCCATCGAAGGGGCACCGCGATCCAGCGCACCATCCGCCACAAGGTGAAAGCCGGGTGGAACCCCAGCGCCCGCAGAGCCTCGGCCACCCCGGGGGTCTCCCGGCGGACCTGCACATAAACCGGATGCCGCCAGCGGGCGCCCAGATCGGCGAGCGTCTGCGCCAGTCCCGGGAGCGGATCCTCCGATATGCTCCGGATCTCCTCCACCCAGGCTCCCCGGGCCCCCCGATAAAGCGCCCACGGCGAGGCACCGGCCAGGGGCCTGCGGCCGGCCAGGGCGCGAAAGGCCTGCTCCACCACCCCGGCCGATCCCGCCCACACCGTGTAACGGCGGGTTCGCTCGAAGCCCAGGCGTTGCAGAAGGGCCGGCCGCCGTTCGTCCAGCGCCACCTCCGCCACCAGACGCCGAATCCCATGGGCGGCCGCCCATTCGACGACCGCAGGAAGAACGATCTCCCATCCGCCGGTGGCCTCCGGATCCAGGGTCATCGGCGCAGGCGCCATAAAAAGCAGGCGCCCTTCATCCCCGCGGCGCCGATGGCTCAATTGAAGGAAATAGGATCCCGAGGGATCGGAAAGCGTAAGCACCGGCGCCAGGTCCGGGAAGAACATGGAAATGGTGGCGGCCTCGATCGGATGGAAGCGATCGACCCGCGCCGCCCGCTCATCCAGATATAAACCCGCGTGGGCGGCCGCCAGGAAACGCGAACCATCCCTGATCCGCAAGGATCGGATCATCGGCGGGAAGCCTGTCGAACGATTTCCAGGAAATACCGATGGAACCGGGTATCGTCCGTCAGCTCCGGATGGAAGGCGGTGGCCAGCAGATGCCCCTGTTGAGCCGCTACAATGGTTCCGTCCTCCAGACGGGCCAGTACCTCCACATCAGGCCCCACCGCCTCGATCAGCGGGGCCCGGATGAAGACCGCGTGGAACGGTCGGGGATCCCCCACCCGGGCCAGGGCCGGGATCTCCAGATCGATCTCGAAGCTATCGATCTGACGGCCGAAGGCGTTCCGTCGCACCCGGACATCCATCAGACCCAGGGTGGGCTGGGGGCGGCCCACATCCCTGGCCAGGAAAATCATGCCGGCGCAGGTGCCCCAGATCGGCATGCCCGCCTCCGCCATGCGGCGGAGCGGTTCCATCAAACCGTAACGCTCCGCCAGGGCACCGATCGTGGTGCTCTCCCCGCCCGGGATGATCAGGCCATCCACCCCCTCCAGATGGGAAGGGAGGCGGACATCCACGGTCTCCACGCCCAGCCGGCGGAGGACCTGGTGATGCTCCAGGTAATCCCCCTGCAATCCCAGCACCCCGATCCTCACCATACACCTCCTGTAAGGGGTCCATCTGGGGTAAATAACATGGCCTCAGGATTTCACCATCCGCGCAGCGCCAGGCGTTGGGCCTCGGTCAGCTGACGGACATCGATGCCATACATCGGCTCGCCCAGGTTACGGCTGACCATCGCCAGGATCTCCGGCTCCTGCCAGTAGGTCACGGCCTCCACAATCGCCCGCGCCCGCTTATACGGATTCTCGCTCTTGAAGATCCCGCTTCCCACGAACACACCGTCCATCCCCAACCACATCATCAGCGCCGCATCGGCCGGGGTGGCGATCCCACCCGCCGCGAAGAGAACAACCGGCAGGCGCCCGAGGCGCCGGGTTTCCAGAACCAGCTCATAGGGAGCGCCGATCTCTTTCGCATAAGCCACCAGCTCCTCCTCCCCCATCCCCTGGATCCGCCGGATGGCGCCCATGATCGCCCGCGCGTGGCGAACGGCTTCCACCACATTCCCGGTTCCGGCCTCTCCCTTGGAGCGAATCATCGCCGCCCCCTCGGCGATCCGGCGCAGGGCCTCCCCGAGATCCCGCGCGCCACAGACGAAAGGAACCTTAAATTCCCATTTGTTGATGTGATACTGTTCGTCGGCAGGGGTCAGAACCTCCGACTCATCGATGAAATCGACACCGAGGGCTTCCAGGATCTTCGCCTCCATATAGTGGCCGATGCGGCACTTGGCCATCACCGGGATCGTCACCGCCTCCATGATCTCAAGGATCTTCTCGGGATCCGCCATCCGGGCCACCCCGCCGTGCGCCCGGATATCCGCGGGAACCCGCTCGAGGGCCATCACGGCCACTGCGCCCGCTTCCTCGGCGATCTGGGCCTGCTCCGCGTTGGTGACATCCATGATCACGCCGCCCTTCAGCATCTGGGCGAGCCCTCGCTTCACCGTCACGGTTCCATAGGCGCGTCGAACCTCTCCCGTCATCGTGGACCTCCCTCCAGGGAAAGAAAAAATCCTCCACCGCTTGCGCCCTGAGATCACCTGCTCTCGCCTGCTGCAGGCTCTATTCTGCATCCCTCTATATTTTAATGCAACCTGCCGCCGGGTCCGCTGTTCTGATTTCAGGGGAAAATAAAGAGGATCGCCTCCAGCGCACGTGCTTTCCCTCGCCAGGATGCGGGCAGACGATATCTGGCCTCCCCATCCGCGGCCTGAAAGGCGGGGGAAAGTAAAGTAAGGTTTAGAGGCGAGGTGGCTCGTCGAAGGCGCCCGCCCGGTTCCAGGCCCCCATGGGGAAAATCCACGTGAGCTAAGATAGTTGAGGTGAATGGTCAACCGCTCCATGGATCCGGGCCCAACCGCGGGTATCCTGAGGACATCCCGGAGCCCTGGGGGAATCCCGTAAACCTTCCCCCTGCCTCCGCCCCTGAAGGGCGGGAGGATGGGGGCAGGGGACGGATCGTTACCGGGTGGCAGAATAAGCCCAAGGGTCAGGTTTTCGAGGAGCCAGCCATGAAGGAGCAGAACGAACTGGGGCGGATCGAAGTGCTGCCGGCGGCGATCGCAACCCTTATCGCGCGGGCCCTGGCCCAGTGCTATGGGGTCGTCGGCCTGGCTCCACCCCGCATGACCGACGCGGTCGCGAACTTCTTCGCTCCGGACGCCCGGCGGAGCATCGAGATCCGGGAACGGCCGGATGGCCTGGTGATCGATGTCTATCTCATCCTGGCCTATGGGGTCCGGCTGGTCGCTGTCGCCCGCAGCGTGCAGCATACCATCAAATATCATGTAGAGAAAACCACAGGTCTGCCGGTGGCGGAGGTGAATGTTCACATCCAGGGCCTGCAACCCCAGTGACGAAGGATCTCTCACCTACGAGCGGGGCTCCGGCATGGATCCTGTTCGCTCCGGTCGCCGCTTTCCTTATCCGTCTGCCGTTTAAGCACCAACGTGGAGTTCCTGATCCTCTGGAAGGAGGACGCGGTGCAACGGGAAGGGTCTTCCTCCTCACGACCGGCCCTTCCGTCCATGGATGGGCGGATGTTTAAAGAGATGATCCGGGCCGCGCTGCTCTGGCTTCGTCGCCATCACGAGCTGGTGAACGCCCTGAACGTGTTCCCGGTCCCGGATGGCGACACCGGGACCAATATGTTGCTGACGATGGAAGCAGCCTGGCAGGAGATCGCCAGCGCGCCGGATCATGAGGCAGGCGTGCTGCTTCAGCGGGTGGCCCGGGGGGCGTTGATGGGCGCTCGGGGGAACTCCGGGGTGATCCTCTCTCAGATCTGGCGGGGGATGGCTCAGGTGATCGATCGCCGCCCGATGATCACGGCCGAAGATCTTGCCCTCGCCCTTCAGGAGGCCACCCGCACGGCTTACCGCGGAGTGATGAAGCCGGTTGAGGGGACGATCCTGACCGTGATCCGGGAGGCCAGCGAGGCGGCCACCGACGCTGTCCAGCGCGGCGGGGATCTTCTGGAAGTGATGGAACAGGTGGTGCGTCGAGCCCGCGAGGCCGTGCAGCGCACGCCCGACCTGCTCCCCATTCTGAAAGCGGCCGGGGTCGTGGATGCCGGCGGGCAGGGCCTCTACCTGATCCTGGAAGGGATGCTTCGGTGTTTGAAAGGGGAACCCATCGAGGAGGAGGCTCCGATGGCGGCCCGATCGCTCGCAGGCGCCCGGGCGACCGAGGCGCTGGAGCCCGGATCGGAGGGCTATGGTTACGATGTCCAGTTCATCCTGGTGGGCCGCCATCTGGATGTAGACCAGATCCGCCGCGACCTGGAGGCGATGGGGGACAGCGTCCTGGTCGTCGGCGATGCGAACATGGTGAAAGTCCACCTGCATGTCCATGATCCCGGGCAGCCGCTCAGCTACGCCATCCGCTGGGGCAGTTTACGGGATGTGGTGGTGGAAGATATGCAGGCCCAGTATCAGCAATTCATCCAGGAGCGGGCCCGCGCGGCCGAGAGCCCGTCCGCCTCCCTGCAACCCGGCCAGGTCGCCACGATCGCGGTGGTCCCCAGCGAGGGATGGGCCCGGATCTTCGCCAGCCTGGGGGCCAGCGCGACCCTCCGCGGCGGGCAGACCATGAATCCCAGCGCTCAGCAGTTCGTGGAGCTCCTGCAAACGCTGCCCACCGATCAGATCATCGTGCTGCCCAACAATCCCAACGTGGTGCTGACGGCCCGGCAGGCCGCCGAGCTGGTTCCGGATAAGCGCGTGGAGGTCCTCCCTGCGCGCACCCTGCCCCAGGGCGTGGCCGCCATGGTGGCCTATCGCCCCGAGGCCACTCTGGAAGACAACCTGCAGGCCATGAAAGAGGCGCTGCAGCTGGTGCGCAGCGGGGAGATCACGCGGGCCACCCGGGATGTGGAGCTGGAGGGGGTGACCGCCCGCCGGGGGCAATGGATCGGGCTGGTGGACGACCGTCTGGTGGCCGCAGGGGATGACCTGGAGGAAGTCATCCAGAGGACCCTCGAGGCAATGGATGCGAGCTCCGCCGAATTGCTCACCTTCTATGTGGGGGCGGAAGCGGATCCCTCCCAAACGGCCCGCCTGATGGAGAAACTCCGCTCCCGCTATCCGCGGCAACAGATCGAGGTGGTGGAAGCGGGACAGCCCTACTATCCTTACATTCTGAGTGCGGAGTAAGGGCGTGCTGCGCTTGCCGGATGGAGTTTGTGGGGGTAAACGGGCAAGGAATTCGCGCGCTCCAGGCTGCTGATGGCGCTGGAGGCAGAGCGGGCCTCTCCGGATTCACCATCGCCAGCGGAGGAAACCTCATCTATGCCTGTCCGGGTGCTTGTGGATAGCGCCGCGTTGCTGAACACAACGGATCTGCGGGACGACCTGCTGGTCTGGATCCCGCTGACTATCCGGGTGGATCATCAAACCTTCCGGGAGGGAATCGATGAGATCCCTCCCGAACTCTGGCCGCCTGCGGATCGCACGAAGGGGTTCACCCTGGAGCCACCGACGGAAGAGGAGCTCCGGGCGCTTTACACCCAGCTGGCCCCCAGCACCTCCGCGATCGTGGCGGTCTTGCATTCCGGCCGGCTCTCCCCCCTGGTCGCTCGGGCCCGGGCTGCGGCTTCCGCGGTGCTGGGACGGTGCCCGGTCCACGTCATCGATACCCAGACGATGGGGATCGCCCAGGGGTGGATCGCCGAAGCGGCCCTTCGCCTGGCCGCTCAGGGCCAGCCCGCCCATGAGATCGTCCGGCTTCTACGAGGGATGCCCTCACGCCTTTACGCCGTTTTCGTCACCGAGAGCCTGGAAGCCCTGGAGCGCAACCGATTGTTAAGCAAAACCCAGCGCATCCTGGGAACGATGCTGGGGATCCGGCCGTTCCTGATGATGGAAGATGGGGCCCTGCTCCCGCTGGAGAAAGCCCGATCCACCGAGAAGGCACTTGAAAAGCTGATCGAATTCGCGGCCGAGTTCTCCAGGGCGGAACGGGTGGGGGTCCTTTACGGGCCGGCGCGGTCCCCTCAGGAGGCCCAGGCCTTCGCTCAGCGCCTGCAGGAAGCGATGCAGGCTCGCGAGCTCCTCGTCCGCCCTTACGGCCCTTCCCTGGCGGCATGGATCGGCTTTGATGGGCTTGGGGTTATGATTAAGGAATAGGGCCCATCGCAAGCCCGGCTGATCTCGATCTGAGAAACCAGCAAGGAGCGCGTCCATGCTATCCCGCGTGCTCTCGGCCGTGATCATCCTTTCGTTACCCGTCGTGTTGCTCCTGCTGAACGTCCGGCTGTTGATGAACGACTGGTTTATTCGCCTGGAATACGCGCGGCCGGATTTCCCGCCGGATCTCTATGGGATGAGCTCGGAGGAGCGGCTGGAACTCGCCCTGACCGGGCTTCGCTCGGTGACCCGGCCGCCCGGAGCCCGCATCCTGCGGGAGATCCGATTCGCCGATGGGCGGCCGGCCTTCAACGAGCGGGAGATCCGGCATATGCAGGATGTATATGTGCTACAGGGGGCCGCCTTCCGGGTGGGCCTGATCCTGGCCCTGGCGCTCATCGGGGCCTGGGCATGCCTCTGGTTCTCCCCCGCAACCCGCCCGCTGGCCTGGCAGAGCCTGAACTGGGGAGGGCTTCTCACCCTCGGGCTGGTCCTGGGGATCCTGTCCGGATTCCTCCTGAGTTTCGATGCCGCGTTCACGCTGTTCCACCGGGTGTTCTTTGAAGGGGACACATGGCTTTTCCTGCCCACAGATACGCTGATCCGCCTGTATCCGGAGAAATTCTGGTTTGACGCCGCGGTGTGGATCGGCGGGCTCACCCTGCTGGAAGCCATCGCCCTGATCCTCCTGGCGCGCTGGAGGCTTTCCTTTAGTTAGTCAAGTAGCAGGCAGGGCTTGCGCTGCTGGACGCAGTCTCAGATCCCGGAATTCTCGCTCTCAAGGTGAACGGCTCCATGCGCATTCTGATCACCGGTGCCGCTGGCTTCATCGGTTCCCATCTCTGCGATCGCTTCCTCGCGGACGGCCACGAAGTGATCGGTGTGGATAATTTCCTGACCGGAACGGCCGATAACATCGCCCACCTGATCGGGCACCCGCGCTTTCGTTTCATCCGCCACGACGTTACCCATTTCCTTTATGTTGAAGGGCCGCTCGATGCGGTGCTGCACTTCGCATCGCCGGCCAGCCCGGTGGACTATCTGAAATACCCCATTCAGACCCTGAAGGTCGGCGCGCTGGGAACCCATAACACCCTGGGCCTCGCGCGGGTCAAGGGGGCCCGCTATGTGCTGGCCTCCACCAGCGAGGTCTATGGGGATCCCCAGGTTCATCCTCAGCCGGAAACCTACTGGGGCCACGTGAACCCCATCGGGCCTCGGGGGGTCTATGACGAGGCCAAACGGTTCGCCGAGGCGATGGTGATGGCTTACCATCGGGTTCACGGGGTGGATACACGCATCGTTCGCATTTTCAACACCTACGGCCCCCGCATGCGGCTGGATGATGGACGGGTGGTGCCGAATTTCATCGGCCAGGCCCTGCGAAGGGAGCCTCTGACGGTCTACGGGGACGGCTCGCAAACTCGCAGTTTCTGTTACATCGATGACCTGGTGGAGGGGATCGTGCGGCTCCTTGAGGTGGAGGAACACGAACCGGTGAACCTGGGGAACCCGGAGGAAGTCAGCATCCTCACTTTCGCCGAGCTCATCAACCGCCTGACCGGGAACCCCGCCGGGATCCGCATCCTGCCGGATCGACGGATTCCCGGGGATCCCCAGCGCCGCTGCCCGGATATCACGAAAGCCCGCCAGCGCCTCGGATGGCGCCCTCAGATCCCCCTGGAGGAGGGGCTGCGACGGACGATCCGCTGGTTTGAGGAACGGCTGAAGCAACAATAAGCCGACCTGTTCGTTATCCTCGAGGCTCACCGGGGTGGCAGTGGCCTGCGATCATCCCCCATCCGGGTTCGCAACATGACCGGCATGGATCGATCCCCTCAAGGCCTCCAGCTGAGGATGCGGTTGCTGGACCGGAAGCGCGGGTGGGGCATTCTGGCCTTCGTCCTGGGCCTGATGCTGGCATGGAGGCCGGAGCTCCTGATCGGGACAGGCGTGGCCCTCGCCGGCCTGATGTCCCTCCTGCGGGTCCCCGAAGCGGGCCTGGGGGCGGCGCTGCTGACCGGGCCGCTGGCGCCGCTGGAGAGCGAACGCTGGCATCCTCCCCTCCCCAGCGCCCAGATCTTCCTGGGCCTGGCGCTCCTGGGCTGGATATGGCGGGGGTTGACCCATCGCACGCTCTCCTTGCCTCGATGGGGCTGGGGTTGGGCTTACGGGCTGTTCCTGGGTTATACGTTCCTTTCCCTTTCCTGGGCTCCGTCATGGGAGGAAGGGTTTCCAGAATGGATCAAATGGGCACAAATCGGGGTGGTGGTGATCATGACCCTGACCGCCTCGCCGCGCACGCAACGGATCCTCCTGGGGATCGCCCTGACCTCCGGAGCCCTCCAGGCGGGCATCGGGATCTGGCAGGCCTTCCTGCGAGGGACCGGGCCGGAGCATTTTCAGCTTCCTGGTCTCCCGTTTTATCGAGCCTATGGGACGTTCCAGCAACCGAATCCCTTCGCCGGGATGATGGGGCTGATCGCGCCGGTCGCGCTGGGCCTCGCCTTCGGGCTGCTCTTCCATCCCCAGCGATCCGTTCGAGAGACGGTGCTGGGGCTGGGGGCGCTGGGCGTTGGAGGCCTGGCGCTCATGGCGCTCATCCTTTCCTGGTCCCGGGGCGCGTGGCTGGGAGCGGCCATCGCGATGGGAACCCTGGTCGGGATGCTACCCGCTCGAAGCCGGTGGGGGCTGGCCGCTCTGGCCGCCCTGATCCTGACCGGGATCCTCCTGTGGACCGCAGGATGGATCCCGGCACCCGTTCGGGACCGCCTGGCGGGGGCCATCGAGGAGATCCAGGTCATCGATGTGCGCGGGGTGGAGGTAAACGATGCGAACTTTGCCATCATCGAGCGGCTGGCCCACTGGCAGGCCGCCGTGGAGATGATCCGGGCGCATCCATGGCTGGGGGTTGGATTCGGGAACTACGCCGCCGCTTATCCGGCCTATGCCCTGATCCGATGGCCGAACCCGCTGGGCCATGCCCATAACATCTACCTGAATATGGCCGCGGAAACCGGCCTGGTGGGTTTGCTGCTTTACCTGGCGCTCTGGATCATGATCGGGATCCATACCTGGTGGGCCTGGCGGCGAAATACAGGATGGCGGAGGGGACTGGCCGCGGGGGTGATGGCCGCGTGGATGCATTTGCATATCCACCAGTTCTTCGATAATCTTTACGTGGCCAATCTGCCTCTGCTGATCGCCCTGTACGGAGCGTGGGTGGAGCTTCTGAACGCCGATTCGATGAGGCTTTGCCGCAGCGACCCCTGACGGGGATCGCCATCGCATCAGGGGTTATGTCGCGGGCCTGTCCGAGAAGGCTTCTTCGGGGAAAATCCGCTGGCCTTCGGCCCCAGAGCTCGAAATGGAGGGCATCGCGTGGAGAGAAGACTTTCCCTTCGACCTGCCCCGGGAGATCTCTATCGGATGTATCGCAAGGAGATCGCGCGCTTCCTGAAGTTCTGCGTGGTCGGGACAGTGGGCTTTGTGGTGGATACAGGGATTCTGAACAGCCTGATCTTCCTGGGGGGATGGATCCCGGTCCTGGCCAAGGCGGTTTCGTTTACCGCCGCCGTGATGAACAATTTCCTTTGGAACCGCTACTGGACCTACCCGGAATCCCGATCGAAGCCCATCTGGCAGCAGATCTCTCAGTTTTTTATTGTGAACACCGCCGGGCTGGGGATCAACCTGGCCGTCTTCGGAACGGTCTCAGGGCTTCTCATCCCCCGCATGGGAATGAAGTGGGGCGTAAACATCTCCCAGGTGATCGCTGTAGGGATCGCCCTGTTCTGGAATTTCCTGGCAAACCGTCTCTGGACGTATAACGATGTGCCGTGAAAAGGGAAGTTCAGGAAGGCAGATGGAATCCCGATTCAGGAGGAGGTTCAAATGCTGCGGGTTGAAATCGAATACTGCGCCGTCTGAGGGTATCTCCCCCGAGCGGTCAGGTTGACCGAGGAGCTGCTTAAGGAATTCGAAGGTCAGGTGGCCTCCTGGACGCTCATCCCCTCCAGCGGGGGCGTCTTCGAGGTCCGGGTGAACGGAGAGCTGGTGTTTTCAAAGAAGCAGCTCGGGCGCCACGCAGAAGCGGAGGAGATCCGCCAGGCGCTGAAGGCCCGGCTGCGCTCATAGCCCGGGGAGGGGCAGGTGGAGCGCCTGCCCCTCCCCTTCATCGCCCCCGACCCACGGGGAGCGCCCTCACACCGACGAGCCCTGCAAAGACAGGATGGATGAAATAGCCTTCGCTTGTGGCATCCTGCGGGGTCAATGGATCTTTTCACTGATGATCACCTGGAAAGCGCCTTCACGCAGAAGGTCGATCACTTCTTTGCTGACGCCGCCGATGATGCGGGAAACAACCGTGCTGGTATCCAGGACGACCCGCAGCGTTCTGCTCACTGCCTGAACCTCACCGCCCGGATCTCCTCCAGGACATCCTCATCGGTGATGCCGCGCTCTTGGGCAATGCTCCGGGCCTCTTCCACCGCAGCGGCAAATCGCTGCCTGGCCCTTTCGGCTTCCTGGCGGAACTTCAGGAAATGGATGAAGTCCAGCACCACCGGGAGCTGGTCCTCGGCCAGCCCCTCCAGTTCCTTCAGGATGGTTTCGCGAGTAACGACCCGCGCCATATCCCCCCTCCCCGCTGCCGGGCTCCTTCCCGTCCTACAGCTGCCGGAATGCGTCCCTCCGGCTTCAATATAACACAGGAGGCATGGGAGAACCATCTCAACCGGATGTTCCCCAGGAAACCGCCCGGACGCCACCCAGAGGCCAAGCAGATCCGCCAGGCGCTGAAGGCCCGGCTGCGCTCATCGTCCAGGGAGGGGCAGGTGGAGCGCCTGCCCCTCCCCTTCATCGCCCCCGACCCACGGGGATCGTCCCCACGCCGAAAATCTGGGGGGACAGGCGGATCCCCGCCGCCTCCAGGCGGGACATGAAATGCGGGCGGATCCCGGTCGGCCGATGGACCCCTTCCACCCTCCCCTGTTCCTCCCCGATCGCCTTCGCCTGGAAGACGAAAAGATCCTGCAACACCACGGTGTCCCCTTCCATCCCCTGGATCTCCGTGACCCGGGTGATCTTTCGGGAGCCATCCCGCAACCGTTCCTGCTGCACAATGAGGTCGATGGCGGAGGCGATCTGAGTGCGAACCACCCGCAGGGGAAGATCCATGCCCGCCATCAGCACCATCGTTTCCAGACGGGAAAGGGCATCGCGGGGGCTGTTCGCATGGATGGTGGTCATCGAACCCTCATGACCCGTGTTCATCGCCTGAAGCATGTCCAGGGCCTCAGGCCCCCGACATTCCCCAACGATGATCCGATCGGGTCGCATGCGCAGGGCATTGATCACCAGATCCCGAATGGTCACCCGCCCCGTTCCATCCGGGAGAGCAGGCGCCGCCTCCAGGCGCACGACATGGCGCTGTTGCAGCTGGAGCTCCGCCGCGTCCTCAATGGTGACGATGCGCTCGTCCTCCGGGATGAACGCGGAGAGCACATTCAATAAAGTGGTCTTCCCCGAACCGGTCCCACCGGAGACGACGATGTTCAAACGGGCGATCACACAGGCCCGCAGGAACTCCGCCATCTCCGGCGTCATGGTTCCGAAGCGGATGAGATCCTCCACGGTCAGCCGGCGGGCCGGGAATTTCCGGATCGTGATGGTGGGCCCGTTCAGCGCGCAGGGCGGGATGATCACATTCACCCGTGAGCCATCCGGGAGCCGGGCGTCGGCCATGGGCCATGTCCGATCCACCTTGCGCCCGAGGGGTCTGAGGATGCGCTCGATGATTTCCATCACATGCTGCTCATCCCGGAACCGCACATCGACTTCGACGATCTTCCCGGCTCGCTCCACATAGACCTGATGAGGGCCATTCACCATGATCTCGGTGATGGAGGGGTCACGCACCAGCGGCCCGATGGGGCCATAGCCCACGACCTCGTCCCCCACCTCATCCACCAGCCGCTCCAGCGCCTCCGGGGGCAGGGAGACCCGGGCGGAGGCCAGCAGCTGGCTTATCCGATCCCGGACCCATCGCCAGCTCTCCGGGGTCATTCCCATCGGCGGCGGCTCCGAGCCCTTCCGCAGCTGTTGAATGAGCCAGGCCCGAAGCCGGGCGTAATGCTCTGGGGGGATCTGCGGCTCCTGCGGGCTCAAGACGCCCTCCTCTCCTTCGCCAGTTCAAGGATCTCCCCAACCCATTCCCGGATCCGATATGCGGTGGGACTTTCCGGCTCAACCTCCTGGATGGGCCGGCCATCCTGCAGGGCCCGGTGGGCCGTCACCGGATCCACCGGCCAGACCCGGATGGGGACGCCGCCCAGGCGGTTCTGAATCTCCGTCTCCGTCCATGGCTCGGGAACCATCCAGCGTCGCACCCAGACCGGCGAGACCTCTGGCGATCGAAGGCCCTGCTCTTCCAGCTGGCGGAGCACGATCCGCGCCCGCCGCATCCCGGGCCCGTGGCTCTCAAAGGTGAAGAAAACCCGCAGACACCGGGAGAAGATCGAGGCCGCCACCGGCCCGATGGGATCCCCGACCATCCAGACCAGGAATTCTGCCTGGGGGGCCAGCTGCTCCGCCACCCGCTGCACAGCGGCCGGGCCGGGCCGTCCATAGATCGACCAGACCTGAAGCTGCTCCCGAACCGGGATCAAACCCTGGGCAGGATCCCGACCCACCTCCAGGTCCTCCACCGTCAGGCGAGGCTCCAGATCGAAGATCATGGCCCCTCGCCCCAGCCCTTCCACATCGATCAGGAACGTCGGGGCATGGGCGGCCAGAGCGGCCGCCAGGGCCGAAGCCAGGAGCTCCCCTGCGCTGCCCGGCCAGCTCTCCCCACCGGCGATCTCCAGCGCCCGGCCCCCCGAAGGGAGAAGGGGACGGGTGGCTTTCAGCGTCTCCTCGACCGTTCGCAGCAAGGTTTCGGCGGAGACCGGCTTGGTCAGATAAGCCTGCACGTGCAGGAGCTTCTGTTCCGCCGCCGGGGCCACCTGGGCCTTAGCGGTCAATACGATCACCGGAAGGCCCCGCAGGTCCACCCGCTGACGCATGGCTTCCAGGACCTCAAAACCATCCATCCCGGGCATCATCAGGTCCAGGATGATGAGATCCGGATGCTCCCGGCCCATCACCTCCAGGGCCTGGAAGCCATCCTCTGCGTAAAGGATGTCGTGGCCGGCGCGCCGGAGCACCAGCCCGATCAGCCGGCGCGCGTCGGGATCATCATCCACCACCAGCAGTCTCGCCATGGGAATGCCTCCTGCGCGGCCTGGGTAGGGGCCGACCGCGCTCACCCCACGCCATGCCCGCTCGAAGATCCCGATCCTCGGCCTGTCGGGAATTCCACCGCTGGATCCCCCCGGAGGACGCGGGAGGCACCTCGCCCAACCTCATAGCCGGTGGCTGCATCCCCTCACCCTCCCTACAGCAAAGGGGGCTGCCGGGCGGAGGAGACCACATCGGCCCCTCCAGCCGCCAGGTGGGCCAGGCGGGTCGGCTCCGGAAGCCGGTGGCCCCGCACGCAGGCCATCACCGTGGCGATCGCGTTCTCCAGAGAGATCCGATGGCCGATGGAGACAAAAATCGGGCTGACCCCCGCCTGCGTGCGCAGCACGGCCCCGATGATCTCCTCCCCATCCCGGAGCGGCGTCCAGGCCCCTGGCTCATCCGGCGGCATCTCATAGCGCCCCCACAGCTTCGACTTGGCACACCCGATCGATGGAAGATCCAGATAAACCCCGAGATGGGTCGCGATCCCCATCCGGCGGGGATGGGAGATCCCATGGCCGTCGACCATCAGCAGGTGAGGTTCGAGCGCCAGACGCTCCAGGGCGGCCAGGATGGCAGGGGCCTCCCGGAAGGCCAGCAGGCCCGGGATGTAGGGGAACGTCACAGGGACCTCCGCAACCGCCTGAGCGAGGGGCGTGAGATCCGGGAACCGCACGGCTACTGCGGCGGCTCGGGCGAAATCGCCCCGAAAGCCGACATCCACCCCCACCATGATTGCGCCGGGTTCCGGCATAGGGCCATCCCGGACCATCAGCGAGCGAAGCCGTTGCTGGATCGCAATCGCCTCTTCCGGCGGGACATCCCATGGATGGCGGTGACGGGCCTGGATCGGCATCTTCACCTCGTGAGCGCTACCAGACGCCGGGCCAGCTCGCGGAACTGTTCCGCCAGCAGGCCCTCGGGCTGCAACATCACAATCGGGATCCCCTGATCGGCGGCCTGATGGGCCAGCTCGGGGGCCGGGGAAATGAAACCGACCGGCTCGATGGAAAGCGCCTCCTCGATCTGTCGTCGGGTCAGGGCGATCCCGGAGACCGCCCGGTTCACCACCACCAGCCCGAGCTGCTGAGCGGCCCATCCGAGCTGAGATAACACGGCGATGAGCTCGCGGGCGTGGACCAAAGCCAAGGAGGTGGGCTCCATGACCAGAACCAGATAACGCAGCTCCCCCAGCAACGCCCGGGCCCCGTCATCCAGCGTATGTCCCAGTTCAAAGAGCACGTAATCCCCCAGCGCGGCCAGATGGCGGGCCAGGGTGCGAATGTGGGCGGCGGAGAGCATCACCGGCCGCGGCGTGTAGGGGGCCAGCAACATCCGCAGCCCGCTGACATGGCGCGTGAGATATTTCTCGATCGTAGAGGGATCCAGCTCCTGAGGCGGATACGCCAGGACATTCGGGAGCCCCAGGGCCTGGGAGAGGCGAAGCAGGTAGGCCAATCCTCCATGCGGGGCCAGATCGGCCAGCAACACTCTGGGATAGCGGAAATCCGGAGGGGGCGTTCGAACCGTCGGAGGGAGATGGCCGGCCCCCTGGGCGAGGACCACCGCCGTGTTCAGCGCCACGGTGGAAGTTCCCACTCCCCCCTTCACCCCCAGGAAACCGATCGTGGCGGCCTGGGCCCCGGCGGTGGCCTCGGCCTTCAGGCGGGCAGCTCGCTGCAACAGGGCCTCCACCCGGGAAAGCAGCTCCGCTGGATGCACCGGCTTGGTCAGGTAATCGTCCGCACCCGCCTGAAAGCCGGCGATCTTATCCGCCACGGCGGCCTTCGCCGTGAACATCAGGATGGGGATCGCGGAGGTCTTCGGGTTCGCCCGCAGGCGCCGGCAAACCTCCAGCCCATCCATATCGGGCATCATCACATCCAGGATGATCAGGTCGGGTTGCTCCGTCTCCGCCCTGGCCAGCGCCTGCGCGCCGCTGGTCGCTGGAGTCACCCGATACCCCTTGCGCTGGAGGATCAGGCTGATCAGCTTCACCGCCTGCAGATCATCATCGACGACCAGGATCGTTTCAGCCATCCGATAGACACCCCATCTCTGGAACTCGTCCCGAAACGCTTTCCTGGGGCATCCATAGAACCTGGACTTCGGACGATGGGGAGGAGCCGCGAAACAGGGAGGCTCGCCCCTGGCTTTTTATGCCGATCCTGAAAAACCCTTCTTCCTGTAGAGGGCATCGGTTTTCGCGGCCATGATGAAATCATTCCGATGCAGCCCACGGATCTTATGGGTCCACCAGGTAACCGTTACCCGGCCCCAACGGGTGACCAGCACCGGGTGGTGCCCTTCGGCCTCCGCGAGCTCTCCCACTTCCACGGTGAATCGAAGCGCCTCCCGGAAATTCGGAAAGCGGAAGGTCCTTTCCAGCTGAGGGATCCCCTCCCGGACCACCACCGCCCATTCCGGAACGCTGGGGAGCATGGCGGTGATCTCCGCTTCGGTAAGGGGCGGCTCATCGCCCCGGCACGGGACGCATTTCATTTCCTCTAATTTCATTCTTCGCCCCCCCATGAGGGTAAGAGGACCCCCTCCCCTCCTGCTCTTTCCTCATCGCTAAGTTAGCATTGAACCGGCAGTGCGTCAATTATCGCCTGGAATTCCACAGGGTTTTTCATCTGGCAACTGCCTACCCTCTCCGGTCGGCAGGCCAATCTGCCCTCTCATCCTTCCTGCCTCCCTCTTCCCCATTGACAGGGGAATGGGACTATTAAGGAAAGAAAAACCCAGGGGGAACCCGGGAAGATCATCGGAGCCAGCCCTGGGGACTGGCTTAAAATAAGGAGGAGTGAGGACGCTATTCCATCCACTGTTTCACCGGGCGAGGTGAACGATGCGACGACCATTGATCGCCGGGAATTGGAAGATGAACAAAACCGCAACCGAAGGACAGGCGCTGGCCCGGGCGATCCGGGAGGGCCTCCGGACCTCCACGGTGGAAGTGGTGCTCTGTCCGCCTTTCACCGCGATCCCCGCTGTTCACGCGGTGATCCAGGGCTCTCCGATCCGCCTGGGGGCTCAGAACCTCCACTGGGAGGACGCCGGCGCTTTCACCGGGGAGATCTCCCCGGTGATGTTGAAAGAATGGTGCCAGTATGTGATCATCGGCCATTCGGAACGTCGACAATACTTCCATGAGGATGACGAGATGATCCGCCGCAAGGTCCTCGCCGCCCTGCGCCACGGCCTGATCCCCATTCTCTGCGTGGGGGAGACACTGGCTCAGCGCGAAGCGGGGGAGACCGGAACCGTGGTGGCCGCCCAGACCCGACGTGCGCTGGAGGGGCTCCCCCCGGAGCAGGCCGCCGGCCTCGTCATCGCCTACGAGCCCGTCTGGGCCATCGGGACCGGCCGGGCGGCCACCGGAGCGGATGCGGAGGAGGTGATCCAGCGCTGGGTTCGGGGAACTCTGCAGGAGCTCTTCGGGCCCGAAGTCGCACAGCAGGTGCGGGTTCTGTATGGGGGAAGCGTAACCCCCGAAAACATCGCGGAGTTCGTCTGCCGCCCCACCATCGATGGGGCGCTGGTGGGCGGGGCGAGCCTGAAGGCAGAGACGTTTCTGGGGATCATCCACGAGACAGCCCGGGTGAAGGCCTGAGCCCCTTATGCCGGTGGAACCCCTTCCCGCTCGACGGATCCTGATCTTCGGCGCAGGGGCGGTCGGAGGATATCTGGGGGCGATGTTGAGCGCCTTCGGCCATGAGGTGATCCTCCTCGGCCGTCCCTCGACGGTCGAGGCGATCCGGCATCGCGGGCTGACCCTCCTGCGCCCCGATGGGCTGCAACTCACCACCCGGTCCCATGCCATCCCGGACCTGGACGCTGTTCCGTCAGAAGTGGACGCCATTTTCCTGACGGTGAAGGCCTACGATACGGAAGCGGCCATCGCCGCGCTCCAGCGCAAGGAATGGCGCTCCGCATGGCTGTTCTGCTGGCAGAACGGCGTCGACGGGGAAACCCGGCTTGCCGCCGCGTTCGGAGCCGATCGGGTGGTGGCCGGGACCCTCACCCAGCCCGTCTCCATCGTCGCGCCAGGGATCGTCCGGCTGGAACGGACCCGCGGTGGGTTGGGCCTGGCCCCCATGGGCCCGAGGCAGGACCTGCGGGAATGGCAGGCGATCTTCCAGCTGGCCGGCTTCTCCACCCGTCTCTACCCGGACCCTCAGGCGATGAAGTGGTCCAAGCTGTTGCTCAACCTCATCGCCAACGCCACCTGCGCGATCCTGGACTGGCCCACGGAACGGGTGCTCCGGGATCCTCGGACCTTTGCGGTGGAGCGGGCGGCGTTTCGCGAAGCCCTTGCGGTCATGCGCGCGCTGGGCCTGCGACCCGTTACGCTCCCCGGATATCCGGTCCCGCTGCTGACATGGGCGATGCGCTGGGGACCTGTCTCCATCATCCGACCGCTTCTGGCCTTCATGGGGGCGCGGGGACGGGGAGCGAAACTCCCTTCCCTGCACCAGGATCTGCAACGAGGAGCCCGGCTGGAGCTCGAGGCTTACTGCGGCGCGGTGGTGCGCCACGGGGCTCAAGCGGGGGTTCCCACACCGATCCACGCCGCCCTCGCCCGGATCCTCGAGGATCTGAGCACGGGCCGGGAGGATCGGGCCATATGGCGCGACAACGTCACCGCGTTGCTGGAGCGGACAGGGCTATCTATCCCAGGTTGATGGATCACGTCACCTTCCTCAAGAGTCAGAGTGGGGAAAGATGCCCCTCTTTCCCTCACGCAACAAAGGGGAGGCGAATAGGGGAAATATTGAGCCCCGCTGTCCCTTTACGCGCTTGCACCGGAGTATCCTATAAACGACAATCGGAAATCCGAACGAGAGGATCGGCAGGGCGGATGCCTTCTCTGAAGATCATCGGTTTGACCCGCCGCTACGATCATCAGGTGGCCCTCGATCATGTCACGTTCGAGGTCGCCCACGAGGAGATCATGGTGATCCTGGGCCCCAGCGGGAGCGGAAAGAGCACGCTGCTGCGCCTGATCGCCGGCCTGGAGCCCCCGGATGAAGGACGGATCCTTCTGGATGGCCAGGACCTCACAGGCGTCCCCCCGCATCGTCGTCGGGTCGGCCTGATGTTCCAGGAATACGCGCTTTTCCCCCACCTGAATGTCTTTGAGAACATCGCCTTCGGATTGCGAATGCAGCGGCTCCCGGAGCCGGAGATCCGGGAGCGAGTGCGAGCGCTGCTGGATCAGGTCGGGCTATCCGGTTATGAGCTTCGCGAGGTCCACACCCTCTCCGGGGGGGAGAAGCAGCGGGTGGCTCTGGCCCGCAGCCTGGCCCCGCGGCCGGCGGTCCTGCTGCTGGATGAGCCCCTGGGATCCCTGGATCGGGCGCTGCGGGAGCAGCTGATGAGGGAGATCCGGGAGCTCCTGAAGGCTGAACGGATGACCGCTCTGTATGTCACCCACGATCAGAGCGAGGCGATGGCCGTGGCCGATCGGGTGCTGATCCTCCACCAGGGAAGGATCGAGCAGATCGGCCCGCCGGAGGCCTTATATCAGGATCCGGCCACCCCCTTCGTGGCGCGCTTTCTGGATCTGGGCACCCTCCTGGAAGGCCACGTGGTTACCCCCGGCGAGATCGCCCAGGTCTGGACTCCCCTCGGGATATTGCGGGGCCGGCCCAAGGGATCCCTTCCGCCGCGCGCTCGGGCCCTGATCCTGATCCGTCACACCCCGCGGTGGAGCTCGCCGGACCCCGCCAATGTGCTCACCGGCGAAGTGATCGCCCGTTCCTTCCGGGGACTTTACGTGGAGATATGGATGCAGATCGGGATGGGGCGCCTTCGATGGCTTTTCCCGGCGAACACCATCGAGGCCCGCCCCGGGGAACCGCTTTCCCTCACGATTCCGGCCGAGGACGTCCTGATCTGGCCTGTGGAGGATCCACAATCCAGCGAAGACCCCCGCTCATAAGCGATGGAAAAAAAAGGCACAACCCCATTGTGGCCGCCCTCATCATCGTCGCCCCCTCCGACGGATCGGCCGGAGGGACAGCCGCAACGCCCGCAAGCCGCGATCCAGGGCATCCGGATCCAGGGTGTAAAACGTCTGGCGGCCCGCCTCCCGAACGCGAAGAAGCCCCGCCTGCTGCAGGACGCGGAGATGATGCGAGACGGCAGGCTGGGAAAGGCCCAGGGCCTGGACCAGATCCCGCACGCAGAGCTCGCGGCCCCATAGCAGCCGCAGGATCTGCTGTCGGTGGCCATCGGCCAGAGCACGGGCGAAGCGAACCGGATCCCCACTCATCGCCTGTCCCGGTTTCGGGGTTCCGTCCCACCGCTCAGGGGGATCGGCTTCAGATCCCGATAACGCCAGCGGAGTTCCCAGACCCGTAAAGCCGCCTCGATTTTAATCCGCCAGTTCATTTTCGAACGCCCCACCCGTCGATCTTCGAAGAAAATCGGGATCTCGCACACCCGATAGCCCAACCGCTGAGCGATATAGGCCATCTCCACCTGGAAGATATAGCCACTGGATCGCACCCGATCCAGCGGGATATGGGCCAGGGCGTCCCGGCGCCAGCATTTGAAACCGGCCGTCGCGTCCCGGACCTGAAGCCCCAGGATGGCGCGGGCGTAGAAATTCCCCCAACGGCTCAGCCAGTAGCGCCCGGGGCCCCAGCGGGGATCCACCTGCCCTCCCGGCGCGTAACGGGATCCGACCACCACATGGTAATCGGCCATCCGTTCCAGCATCCGGGGAATGGCCGAGGGCGGGTGGGAAAGATCCGCATCCATCTGGATGATCGCTTCCGCGCCGGTCTGCAGAGCCCGTCGGAAACCCTCCAGATATGCCGGCCCCAGACCCCGAGGGCCATCCCGATGCACCACAATCAGGCGGCCCGGGTGCGCTCGAGCCAGGGCTTCCGCGACCTCGCCAGTCCCATCCGGTGACCGATCATCCACCACCATGATCTGCAGATCCGGCAGATCCAGCTCGAGCAACGCCTCGACCAGGCGAGGCAGATTATCGGCTTCGTTGTAAGTGGGCACCACCACCATCGTTCTCATCATCGCTCCCTAACCCTCCTTCCATCGCGCGTAAAGATCGTTCTCGATCCCCAGGCGCAGGAGCACCCGCCCCACCGTTTGATCGATGAGATCCTGGATCGTGCGAGGGCGGCCGTAGAAAGCCGGGACCGGCGGCATGATGACGGCTCCCATCCGCGCCGCCCTCCGCATCAGGTCCAGATGGCCGAGATGCAATGGGGTCTCCCGCACCACCAGCACCAGCGGCCGCCCTTCTTTCAGGGTCACATCCGCTGCCCGGCTCATCAGATCTGCCGTGTAGCCGCTGACGATCGCCCCCAGCGTCTTGATCGAGCACGGGATGATCACCATCCCCATCGTTCGGAAGGATCCGGAGGCGATGGCCGCACCGATGTCGTGAAAGGCATAAACGACATCCGCCAGCTCGATCACCTGACGGACCGTGTAATCGGTTTCCTGGACGATGGTGAGGCGGGCCGCCGGGCTGAGGATGAGATGGGTTTCGATCTCCGGGTTTGAGCGGAGGACCTCCAGCAACCGGATTCCATAAATGACCCCGCTGGCCCCACTGATCCCCACGATGAGACGCTGTTTCATCTTTATCCACACCCTGGCGGTTCAATATGGGACTTGCGCCCTGCTCGGAGCCCGGTTTCCAGTGAGACGGGTTCCTTACCAGACCGGCGGGCGGTCCTCGGGAACGAAGGCGCCCTGAAGGATAGGGGGCAGGATCCGCAGCGCATGCCGCAGGCGTGTGCCATGCCAGAACAGCAGGCTCCCATCGATCCAGCACACGCGGCCGGCGCGCCCTGCCGGCGTATCCGCAAAGCACGCCCGGATCGTCTCCACATCTCCCGGACGGAAGGGATACGGCTCGCTGGGGAGCAGGATCAGCTCCGGGGCGGCGCGTCGGATTTCCTCTTCCGAAAGGCGCGGATATCGGTCATCCCGTGCCGTCGGTCGCGCGGGCATCTCGGGGTTCAGGTCCGCGGCCAGCGGATACCGCCGCCGGCGGCTCGCGAAGACGTTATCGCCCCCGCACAGGGTCAGCACATCGTGGGCATAGGTCTCCGCGTTGAAGGTCATCCAGGGATCCTTCCAGATCGGGCAGAACACCCGTGGGCGCCGATCCGGGTTCATCCGGCGGCGGGCAGCTTCCAGGGCCTCGAGCTCTTCCAGCACCGGGGAACGGGGGATGCCGAAGAGCGCCGTCAGATACCGGACGAGGGCGAGGGCCTCCGCCACCGAGCGGGGGAAGGACACCGCCACCGGGATCCCCTGGGCCGCCAGGGCCCGCGCGTCCGCCTCCCGGTTCTCTTCCACATTCACGAACACCACATCCGGCCGCAGCGCGAGGATCCTGTTCAGATCCGGGTTCTTCGTGCCCCCCACCGAGGGAACCGATCGCGCCTCCGCCGGATGGATGCAGTAGTCCGTCCGCCCGACCACCCGATCTCCCAGCCCCAGATCGAACAGGGTTTCGGTCAAACTGGGCACCAGGGAGACCACCCGGCGAGGGGGGCACTCCGGCCGGAACGGCCGGCCTTCCAGATCCCAGAGGGGCGCCTTCCCTTCAACCCTCATCGGTCCTCCTCGCGATCCAGCCAGCGGGCTCCGAAGACCACGGTGATCTCCCCCTCCCCCCAGCGTTCGATCCGATCGCCCGGGCCGAGGGCGAGGGCAGCCCCCTCCGCCAGGCCGATCCCATAAGCGAAGGGGTGCCGGTGGAGGGCGGCCTGGAGCGCTCGCGCCGCCTCCGGCGTATAGTGGCTCACCACGAAAGCGCCCGGCAACCAGCCCCATGCCCCCAGCGTTTCCTCCCAGCGGGGGCGCAGCACCCATGTCCCCATCGCCTCTGCCCCTGCCCCGATCCCCAGCACCACTGCGCCGGAATGATAGGCGGTGATCATCGCCTGGAGGGCAGGCGTGTCGAAGAAGGTTTCCAGCAGGCGCCGCACATCCCCGTCTGCGATCAGGATCAGACGGGCATCCAGAAGCAGGCGGGCATGGGCGGTCTGAAAGGCTTCCTCCCGAGAGCGGAGGGTGAGCACCCGGCAGGGAGGGCTCCCCCATTCCCGATACTGTCGTTCATATCGCTGGGCGCGCCCCGGATCTTCGGCGGCGGCCATGACCACCACCACCAGGCCGTCCGGGGCGCTCCGGGCCAGCGCCATCCGGTGCACCTCCTCGGCCTCCTCTCCCCCACACAACACCAGCCACCCATGACCGCCCCGCCAGCGCAGCGGACCTTTCTGCCCCATATCTTCCCCATCTGCCCCAGGGATTTTCGGGGGTTGAGGGCCACCGGAAGATCCTTTCCCCCTCTCTTATTTTGCACCCATAGGCCAGATCCGGATAGGATCGGAGGATCGCCCAGGACCCCTTTGTGTTCTCAGGGCTTACAGGGTTGAGCCCGGATCTGGGGGGCGAGACGGTTTCTCTCCTTCCTCCTCGCTCCAGCGGCCCTTCGGGCCATGGGAAGGACGGAGAAAGACCCTCTTTCATGTGCGATATAATCAAAGAGAGCTCCTCTCCGGACCGCGAGGGGATCCACCTTCCGGCTGGAAACGGACATGCAACCAGGGGGAAGCGTCCATGCCTGAGAACGCGGGGACTTATATTGATCTCGGGTGGGAGTTCCACGCAAAGAAGCAATACGATCAGGCGATCGAGCAATTCCGCAAAGCCATTGAGATGGATGGACACGCCGTCGATGCTTATTACGGGCTCGGCCTCTCCTGCAAGGCGAAGGGAGAAAAGGAGAAGGCCATCCAGGCCTTCGAGAAGGTGATCGAGCTGGCACCCCTGCTGGAAGACCGCGCCAAGGCTCAAATCCTCTCCCGACTTGCCCATGCCCATCTGGAGGCCCTGCGAGGTTCCGATGGAGAAGCGTGAGCGACTCCAGGCGGCCATTCGGGGCGATGCGGTGGACCGCCCGCCGGTGGCCCTGTGGCGGCATTTCCCGGTCGCGGACCAGGATCCGGGCGCCTTCGCCGAGGCGGTGATCGGATTCCAGCGCCGCTTTGATTTCGATTTCGTGAAGATCACCCCGGCTTCCAGTTATTGCGTCCGGGATTGGGGGGTCGAGGATCGCTGGGAAGGCGATACCGAAGGAACCCGACGCTACATCCGGTATCCGGTGCAGGAACCCCGGGACTGGGCCGGTCTGCCGATCCTCGACCCCGCGCGGGGAGCGCTGCGGGAACACCTGGAAGCGGTGGCACGGATCCGCCGGGCGCTCCCGGAGGTTCCCATCGTCGTAACCGTGTTCAGCCCCCTGGCCCAGGCGAAGAACCTGACGGGCCCCGATCGGCTGTTGCTTCACCTGAGACGTCACCCCGAAGCGCTTGAGATCGGCCTGCGGACCATCACGGAGAGCACCCGCCGTTTCATCCGCGCGGCCCTGGAACTCGGGGTGGACGGGATCTTCTACGCGGTCCAGCACGCCTCTTACCTCCTGCTTTCCCCGGAGGAATATCGCACCTTCGGACGCCCCCATGATCTGGCGATCCTGGAGGTGGCCGTCGACGCCTGGCTGAACATCCTCCACCTCCATGGCGAGGCCGTGATGTTCGACCTTTTCGTGGATTACCCGGTCGCCGTCTGGAACTGGCACGATCGGGAGACGCCCCCCGCGCTGGAGGAGGGGAAGGAGAAAGTAAGGGGGGCGGTGCTGGGAGGGCTCTCCCGGATGCGGGCCCTGGTGCTGGGGACCCCTCAGGATGTGGAAGCCGAGGCCCGGGAAGCCATCATCCGCACCCGGGGGCGGCGGTTCATCCTGGGCACCGGTTGTGTGGTTCCGATCCACGCACCGGAGGTGAACCTCGAGGCCACCCGGCAGGCGGTGGAGCGGATCCCGGAATGAGCGGAAGTTCTCGCATGCCCAGTCGGGCAGAGAAGGATGGAGCCGGGACAGTCGAGTCCTCCTCCACCTGGATCCGATGATCGCTTCCCTGGTCATGCCTGAACTTTCTGCTAAAGGAATTTGCGGATGGACGGAAAGGAAGGGAGCCGAGGGGATTCACGGATGCAATGAACGGGAAGGAAGAACGGCTCGCGAAGGGCAGGCTCTTGACAAGTAGGGCGAATGGGATAAGCCGATGAAGGGGAAGAGATGACGGCTGATCCAACGGATATGGTGCTTCCCACGGTGACAGTCCAGGCTCCGACTTGAGGGAATTGTGACCAGAAGATAAGACCCGCATTCTGACCGGCATCGATTCGGGAGGCGATCCGCCATGCGGGCCGCGATCTATTGGGGGATTGGCGGGCTGGTTGGGGTTCTAATCGTGGCCGGGCTGAGCTGGCTGCTCCTCACCCCACAGGGTCTGGGAGCCTATCTCACCGACCGCCCGGAGGCCTGCAACAACTGCCACGTGATGAACGCGGCCTATGAAGGCTGGTTCCACGCAGTCCACCGGCGCGCCGCCGTGTGCAACGATTGTCACACGCCTCATAGCTTCCCCGCCAAGTGGGGGATGAAGTTCGTGAAAGGCATCCAGCACGTCTATTTCTACACCACTTATCAGATCCCCCCTCAGATCCACGCGGATACTCTCACCCGCCAGGTTGTCCAGTCAAACTGCATTCGCTGTCATTTCAATACAGTGGCTACCCAGAGCGGGCTGATGGAGGGCTCCCGTTTCTGCTTTGATTGCCATCGCACGGTCGCCCACGGCGAGCGGCGCTCCATCGCATTCGGCACTCCCCCGGAAAGGAGGTGAACGATGCTTCGACGGATGCCTCCACTGTGGTTGCAGATCGCCGGGTTTGTCGCACTGGTGGTAGTCCTGGGCCTGGCACTGGCTTTTGCGATCGTGCAACTCCGCGGACCCCGCCTGGAGGTGGTACGCCCGGTGGCCATTCCCGAGAACGAAGTCAATCCGGCGATCTGGGGGCTGGCGTTCCCGCGGGAATATGAAACCTGGCTGCGCACTAAAGAGGGGAGGAAGACTCTCTTTGCGGGCTCGATCCCCTACGACAAGCTGGAGGAAGATCCTCGCCTGCGAGTGCTCTGGGAAGGCTATCCCTTCGCGGTTGAATATGGAGAAGATCGAGGGCATGCATATTCGGTAGAGGATGTTCTGAAAACCAAGCGGATCCAGGTACTGGCCCAGAAACGAGGTGGGTCTGCCCCTGGCACCTGCTGGACATGCAAATCAGCGAACGTCCCATCGCTGATGGCGGAGATGGGGGCGGCAAATTTCTACGCCACCCCCTTCGAGCAGCTCCGAGAGCGGATCCAGCATCCAGTCTCATGCGCCAACTGCCATGATCCCAAGACCATGGCGCCGGTGGTCAAACAGGTTGCCCTCCAGGAAGCGCTGCAGAAGCTGGGGAAGAACCCCCGTGAGCTTTCCCGCCATGAGCTGCGCACTCTGACCTGCGCCCAATGCCACGTGGAGTATTACTTCGCCAAAGAGCCCAAGGATTATCTGGTGTTCCCTTGGGAGAAGGGGACGCGCTTCGAGGACATCGAGGCCTATTACAACGAGAAAAACTTCGCGGACTGGATCCATCCCTCCACGGGCGTGCCAGTTGTCAAATTCCAGCATCCCGAGTTCGAGCTCTATACAGCCAATTCCACCCATTACCTGGCCGGGGTGGCTTGCGCCGATTGCCACATGCCTTTCGTGATCGAGGGTGGGATCAAATACACCTCCCATCAGGCGGCCAGCCCCTGGCATCGCATGGAGCAGGCCTGCGGTACGTGCCACTTGGACATCCCCTTCATCCGGAAGCGGGTGGAAATCATCCAGACCATCACAAAAGGCCTTCAGGATGCAGCGGAGAACGCGCTGCTGGAGACGATCGAGGCACTGAAGGCCATCAAGGATAATCCGAACGCCGATCCCAAACTGGCGGAGGAGGCCCGGACGTTGTTCCGAAAAGCCCATATGCGCTGGGATTTTGTGAGCGCGGAGAACTCGCTGGGCTTTCATAACCCTCAGGAAGCCATGCGGCTGCTGGCGGAGTCCATCAACTACGCCCGTCAGGCTCAGGTGAAAGCCCTCCAGGCGCTCCAGCGCCCCCAGGCCCGGGCGCCGTGAAACGGATCGCTCGCCCTTTGCTTCCGCAGGCCCCCGGCTCGATGGGGGAAAGGCTGTCGGCCAACGTGCGACGGGGTGCGACTCGCCCGGGAAGTGGGTCGCACCCCATATGTTTTTAGGGGAAACCGCCGATCGCGATACAATGGAGGGAAATTTTCCGATCGGAGCATCGCGGTGCGGGTGCTGGTGGTCGATTACGGGATCGGAAACCTGGGCAACGTCGTCCGCGCGTTCCGGCGTCTGGGGGCCGAGGTGCGCCTGCAGGAACGGCCGGAAGGCCTGGATTGGGCCGATCGGATTGTGCTGCCGGGGGTGGGGGCCTTCGGGGATGGAATGGCCGGGCTGACCGCGCGCGGCTGGATCGAGCCGCTGAGGCAGGCCGTTGCCGCCGGGATCCCGCTGCTGGGCATCTGCCTGGGGATGCAGCTGCTCTTTGAAGAGAGCGAGGAGATGGGCCATCATCGCGGCCTGGGCCTGCTGCGCGGCCGGGTTCGCCGATTCCCCCCCGAGGCAGGCAAGGTGCCCCAGATCGGCTGGAACCGACTGGAGCCTGCCGGGGCCCATCCGCTGCTGGCCGGGGTTCCCAGCGGCGCCTACGTGTATTTCGTCCACGGATATTACTGCGAGCCTGAGGACCCCGCCGATGTGATCGCCACCACGTTCTACGGGATCCGTTACGCTTCGATGGTGGCTCGGGGGCCGGTGATGGGGGTGCAGTTCCACCCGGAGAAAAGCCATCGGGTCGGCGAGCGGATCCTGCGGAATTTCCTGGGCCTTCCCTGAACGCCCCATGGCCATCGAGCTGATCCCCTCCATCGATTTGCTCCAGGGCCAGGTCGTCCGGCTGATCCAGGGCGATCCCCGGCGCCGCATTGTGTATCCCGTTGACCCGGTGGAGCGGGCCCTCCGATGGGCGGAGGAGGGAGCCCGCTGGCTCCACGTGGTCCACCTGGATGGCGCCTTCGGGGCAGGCGGAGCCAGCGCTGCCGAAGTGGCCCGCCTGATCCGGGAGACGCCGCTGGCGGTGCAGCTGGGCGGCGGGCTGCGCACGCTGGAGGATCTGGCGCGGGCCTTCGATCTCGGCATCGGCCGGGCGGTGGTGGGCACGATGGCCGTGCGGAACCCGGCGGCCTTCGAGGCGGCGCTGGCGCGCTGGGGGCCGGATCGGCTGGTGCTGGCGGTGGAGGTTCGGGAGGGGCGGCTCGCGGTGGCGGGCTGGCAGGAGCTGGCCGGAGACCCGATGGCTTTCGCCCGGGAATGGGCGGCCCGGGGTGTGCAGTGGGTCCTTTACACCAGCGTCATCCGGGATGGGACCCTGGCCGGGCCGGATCTGGAAGGGGCGGCCCGGATCGCCCGGGCGGCGGGCGTCCAGGTTCTTGTCTCCGGAGGAATCGGAGCTCTTTCCCATATCGAGGAAGCCAAGCGTCAGGCTTTCCCGGGCCTGGCGGGGCTGATCCTCGGGCGGGCACTGCACGAGGGGTATTTCACCCTGCGCGAGGCGATCGCCCGCTTGCGGGATCCGGAAGGGGAGAACCGTGCGACCGCGTATTTTCCTTCCGCCGGATGAGCGAGAGCGCCTCATCGAACAGTTGAAGGCGCTGATGGAGGCGGATGCGGATATCCGATTCGCCACGATCTTTGGCTCCTTCCTGGAGACGGACCTCCTCTTCGCGGATATCGATGTGGGCCTTGGGCTGGTGCCCGGGGTGGACCCGGAGCGGTATGAGTTGGACCGGGCAGCAGAATAGACGGTCGCCTTGGGTTATCCAGTGGATGTGGTGGTGTTCGAGCACGCGCCTCTGGGATTACAGGTTCAGATCCTGAACGGCCGTCCGCTGATCCTCCGGGACCCGGAGAGCTTTGCCGATCTCATCGAACGCGTCGGGTGGGAATGGATGCACTGGGAGCCCTATGTTCTCCAGTTCCTCAGGGAATTGCTGCCATGAAACCCGATCCCGAGCGAGTGGCCCGGCTAAGTGCGGAGATCCTGGAACGCCTGGAGAAGCTTGAGGCCTACACCGCCGTTGAGTTTGCAGATTTCGAGGCCGATGAGCGCACGATCCTGGCCGTCAAGATGCTTCTCGTTGAGGCGGTAGAAGGCGCCGCTGCGCTCTGCAATCACATCATGGCGCGCGTGTTCCGACATGCTCCAGGCGGTTTTGTCCTGTGCTTTGATATGCTGGCCGATCGCCTGGGCTGGGAAGACGAGTTTCGCCAGCGCCTGCGCCGGCTGGCCCGCTTTCGGAATGAGAGGATCCATGAGGATCGCGAGGTCACGCCCGCCCAGATCTATCGGATGGCTCGAGAGGAAGCCGGCGCGCTGGAGGAGATGGTGCGCCGGCTGCAGGCGTGGCTCCAGCCGCGGCTCACTTCGGGTTGAGGGTCCTGTCCCCTGCAACCACCTTGAGGACCACGAAATAAGAAAAAGCCGGGGGGAAGCTCAGACGATGCTGGCGAAGCGGATTATCCCATGTCTGGATATCCATGCCGGGCGGGTGGTGAAAGGGGTGCGGTTCATCGATCTGCGCGACGCAGGAGATCCGGTGGAGCATGCCCGTGTGTATGAAGACGAGGGAGCCGATGAGCTGGTCTTCCTGGACATCACTGCCTCCTATGAGGATCGCGCTATCCTGCTGGATGTGGTCCGGCGCGTGGCGGAGGTCCTTTCGATTCCCTTCACCGTCGGCGGGGGGATCCGGAGCGTGGAGGACTTCCGGGCCCTGTTGCGGGCGGGGGCGGATAAGGTCAGCATCAATACCGCCGCGGTCCGCCGGCCCGAGCTGATCACCGAGGCGGCCCGCCGCTTTGGCTCCCAGTGCGTGGTGGTGGCCATCGACGCCAAACGGGTCGGGCCATCCCGGTGGGAGGTTTACATCCACGGGGGGCGCACCCCGACCGGGCTGGACGCTGTGGCTTGGGCCCGGGAGGCGGAACGGCGCGGGGCGGGGGAGATCCTGCTCACCAGCATCGACGCCGATGGCACTCAGGAGGGCTATGATCTGGAGCTGACCCGTGCGGTGGCGGAAGCCGTTGGCATCCCGGTGATCGCCTCGGGCGGAGCGGGCACGCTCGAGCATTTTTATCAGGTGTTCACCGCCGGGAAGGCCGACGCGGCCCTGGCCGCTTCGGTTTTCCACTTCCGACAGTTGCGCATCTCGGAGGTGAAGGCCTATCTGGCGGAACGTGGGATCCCGGTGCGCCTTCTTTAAGCGGGTGGCGGAAGGTGACCGCTCCGGCCCGAGCCTGCCGGCGCACAGATATACAACGCTGGAGGACGTGGATGCAGCAACGCCCCTATCGCTTCTTCGACCTGGTGATGGCCCTCTTCGTCACCGTTCTCATCGTCAGCAACATCGCCTCGTCGGCGAAAATCGTGGACTGGGGGGTGAGCCTCTTCGGCGTGCGGCTCGCCTTCGACGCCGGCACGATCCTCTTCCCGGTGAGTTATATCTTCGGGGACATCCTGACGGAAGTCTACGGCTACCGTCGCTCCCGCCGGGTGATCTGGACCGGGTTCGCGTGTCTGGCGCTGAGCGCGCTGATCCTCTGGATCGTCCGCGTCCTGCCGGGGGATCCGGAATGGGAGCGATACGCCGGGCAGCGGGCCTATGAGGCCATCCTGGGCGGCATGAGCACAGGCGGCATCGTCCTGGCCAGCCTCCTCGGCTACTGGTCCGGCGAGTTCGCGAATTCCTTCACCCTGGCCAAAATGAAAATCCTCACCCGCGGCCGCTACCTGTGGACCCGAACCATCGGCAGCACGCTGGTGGGGGAGCTGGTGGACACGGCGGTCTTCGTGGGGATTGCGTCGCTGGCCGGCGTCTTCCCGTGGAGCCTGTTCGCCACGCTGGTGCTGACCAATTATCTCTTCAAGGTCGGCGTGGAGGCGGTGATGACGCCCGTGACCTATCTGATCGTGGGAACCCTGAAGCGCCTGGAACAGGAGGACTACTACGACTATGACACCGACTTCAACCCCTTCCGGCTGGAGCTCCGGGTCTGAACCGGTGGAACTGCGCCCCGCCATCGTCCAGGATGCCCGAACCGGCCGGGTGCTGATGCTGGGCTGGATGAACGATGAAGCGCTCCAGCGCACCCTCGAGACCGGGCTGGTGCACTTCTGGAGCCGATCCCGCGGGCGGCTATGGCGAAAGGGGGAAACCTCCGGGAACGTCCTCCGCGTGGTGGAGATCCGCCTGGACTGCGACGGGGACGCGCTGCTGGTCCAGGCGATCCCCGCCGGCCCCACCTGCCACACCGGTCGGCCCAGCTGCTTCCATCGGGAACTTCGCGGCGAGGAGCTTCCCCCTCCATCCGGGCACATCCTCCATCGGCTGGAGGAGGTGGTGCAGGATCGGCAGAGGCACCCGATAGAAGGCTCTTACACCGTTCAGCTTCTTGCGGCCGGGCCGGATGAAATCGCGAAGAAAATCGGCGAAGAGGCGATCGAGGTCGCTCTCGCGCTGAGCCGCCAATCGGACCGGCGGTCTCTGGAGGAGGCCGCGGATCTCCTCTACATGCTGACCGTTGGGCTGGTGGCCCGGGGGCTGAGCTGGGATGCCGTGCTGGAAGTCCTGTCCGAGCGACGGGGGATGGGGACGATCCCGGGGAAGCGCCCATGAGGAGCCCTGGAGCTTTTAGGTGGGTTCTCCCCCGGGAGCCTGAGGACAGAACCGAGGAGGCGGAAGGCCCCTACCCTGCTCCGGGAAACCTCACCGAAGGGGAGGGAGGATGGCCATCGAGATCTATCGCTGGGAAGCCCTCGATGCGGAAACGCGACAGCGCCTGCTGATGCGTGCCCGGGCGGATCTCCAGCAGGTCCTCCCGGAAGTGAAGGCGATCCTGGAGGACGTGCGGCGGCGAGGGGATGCGGCGGTTATCGATTACCTGCGGCGCTTCGATGGGATAGACTGGCCGCCGGAGGGCTGGCGGGTGAGCCGGGAGGCGATGGCCGCCGCCTGGGAGGAGCTGTCCCCGGAGGTCCGGGAGGCGCTGCGTCGGGAGGCCGGGGCCGTCCGGCGGTTCCACGAGGCCCAGCGGGAGCGGCCCATCTGGCTGATGGAAATGGCCCCGGGGGTGATCGCCGGGCAGATCGTCCGCCCCCTGGATTCGGCCGGGCTCTATATCCCGGGTGGCCGGGCCGTCTATCCCACCATCGTCCACGCCCTGGGGATCCCGGCCTCGGTAGCCGGGGTGCGCCGGATCGTCGCCTGCACCCCCCCCGCCGGGCGCCATCCGGCCGTCCTGGCCGCTGCCCATGCCGCCGGCGTGACCGACTTCTTCCTGGTGGGCGGGGTGGCCGCCATTGCCGCGATGGCCTGGGGCACGGAGACGATTCCCAAAGTCGATAAGATCGTGGGGCCCGGGAACATCTATGTGCTGGCGGCCAAAGCCCTGGTGATGGGGGAGGTGGCCATCGATATGCTGGCCGGTCCCACCGAGGTGATCGTCCTGGCCGATGAGACGGCACGCCCGGATTGGGTCGCCGCGGAGCTCCTGGCCCAGGCCGAGCACGATCCCCAGACCTCATGCCTCCTGGTGACACCGGTGGAAGCGCTGGCCCGGGCCGTGCGGAAGGAGATCGAGCGGCAGGGCCCTGCCCTCCCTCGCTGGGCCATCGCCCGCCAGGCGCTGGAAACCTATGGGGGGCTGATCGTGACCGCGGACATGGAAACGGCGATCGAGGTGTGCAACGCCTACGCCCCGGAACATCTGGCCATCTACACCCGGGATCCCTGGGCGATCCTCCCGGCCATCCGCCACGCAGGATCCGTGTTCCTGGGCCCCTGGTCCGCCGTGGCGGCCGGGGATTACGCCACCGGCACCAACAACACCCTGCCGACCGGGGGCTGGGCCCGCGTGGCTTCTTCGGTTTCCGTGGATACCTTTGTGAAGAAGATTGAGGTGGAGGCCCTGACCGAAGAGGGCCTGCGCCATCTGGCCCCGGTGATCACCACGCTGGCGGACGTGGAGGGGCTCCACGCCCATGCCGCCTCCATCCGGATCCGCTTTCCAGACCTGCCTGCGTCCTCCTCTACTTCCTGAGGCAGCCAACATGATGGGGATCTCCACCAGGGCTTTTCAATGTTCTAAGAGACAGGGGGTGCAGGGGGCTTTCGCTCCCTTCCGGTGGGCTGTGGGGAGCGTCCCCCCGCCTTCTCCCTCCACCTCCTGTCCGGATGGGTAAGATTTTCGGAAAGCCCTGCCCTAGGAGGGGCGTTTGACAACCCCCCGCCACGCCGATTAGAATTAAACTGCGGCATGGGGCGGTAGCTCAACCGGCAGAGCAGCGGCCTTTTAAGCCGACGGTTGTGGGTTCGAGTCCCACCCGCCTCACCTGAGGAAGCCTTCTGCGATGGGCTCATCGCGGAAGGCTTTTTGCTTTTTCCACCATCGGATGGACGGATTGGGGGGCCTGAAGGGCCGGCCTGAAAGAGCAGCCGGCTATCCCCTGGAAATGATCCGGGAAGCACAAGACCCATCCCAACGCCGATCGGGAGGATGGAGAATGGCTCAGGGAGCGCTGGCCGAAGAGCCCTTCGAAGGGATGCGATTGACCTTCGCCGAGGAAAGCACGATCACCGCTGTCTACCAGGTCCGGCGGGTGCTGGCCCATGAGCGGAGCGCCCTGCAGGAAATCGCCATCCTGGAGCTCGAAAACTGGGGCAAGGCGCTGGTCCTGGACGGCGTGATCCAGTTCACCCAGCGGGACGAGTTCTTCTATCACGAGTCCCTGGTCCACCCGGCGATGATGGCCCATCCGAACCCGCGCCGGGTGCTGGTGGTTGGCGGGGGAGATGGCGGGGTGGCCCGGGAGGCCCTGCGGTATCCCACGGTGGAAGAAGTGACCGTCGTGGAGGTGGATGGCCGGGTGGTGGAGCTGTGTCGCCGGCATATGCCGGAGTTCGCCTCCTCGTTGGATGACCCGCGGGTCCGGCTGATCATCGGCAACGGGCGCACCTTCCTGGAGGAACACCCGGATGCCTACGATGTGATCCTGCTGGACTCCAACGATCCTCTGGCGGAGCTGGC
This sequence comes from Candidatus Thermoflexus japonica, assembly GCA_002898735.1. Lineage (GTDB taxonomy): Bacteria > Chloroflexota > Anaerolineae > Thermoflexales > Thermoflexaceae > Thermoflexus > Thermoflexus japonica. The sequence continues at coordinate 5,533 of BEHY01000009.1, read as the reverse complement.
CCGCAGCCTGTTCGATCCGGTGTTCTTCCGACTGTGCGCGGAGCATCTCACCGAGGAGGGGATGCTGGCCCTGCACCTTTCCGAATCCCTGTTCCGGGAAGGATATCTGGGGTATGAGGCGCCGATGGTGCGGGGGGCCTTGGGTCAGCTCTTCCGGTATGTGGAGACCATCCCGATGCCCTATTCCACATATCCGTGCAACTGGTGGAGCTTCATCGTCTGCTCGAAGGGGCTGGACCCGAAGATCGTGCGCAACCCCTATCCTTTCCGGGGCCGGTATTACGATCCCGGCTACCACGCATGGCTGTTCGCTCCCGCATCCTTCATCGACCGCCTGGAGGAGCTCAAGGGGACATTCTGAGCAGATGGGGCCTGGCGCCAGGGAGCTCGAATGGAAAGAGCGGGGGTAGTCTCTCTCTTCTCTCCCTCCCCATGGCCCTTTGGGGACATAGGGGAGAAAGGGGGAGGCTGGGCCGGCCGCCTCCGGCCACCGACCCGGTCCCCAAAGCCCGCTGAAAATCAACCGCTCCCCGGGAGGCCGGTCCGGTTCTGGAAGAGCCAGTCATAGCTCCACCGGACGTCAGGAGGGAAGAGCCAGATCGGGCGGCGGGTCAGGAGCTGCCCCTCGTAGCGGATCTCCAGCCAGCGTAAGGCGGGGCGGCCCCCCGGAAGCGCCGGGCTGGACCAGGCTTCCAGCACCCATCCCGGGGTATGGACCATCGCCCCCGGAACCGGATACAGGCGCTGCAACGGGACCGGCCCATCGGGGGTTTCCAGGACCAGCTGCCAGCCGGCGAAGGAGGCCGAACTCCGGCTCCGCCACTGCATTCGAACCCAGACCTCCCGCCCATCCGGCCTGGATCGAAGGGAGATCTGGGGGGGATTCAGCTCCACATAGGAACCGACTCGCGTGCCCCATCGTGGGGGTTCTTCCTGGGGCAGGATCTCGATCTCACCGATGGATTGCATATCCCCCTGCCCCCCCTGCAGGGGAAGCCGGGGGAACCCCCCCGCCCCCGTCTCATACCAGCCGATGTGGACCCGGTAACGTCCAGCGGGCACAACGCGAGGGACCAGAAGGCTGTGCCCGATGTCGTAAACCCGACCCGGGATCCATTGATCGGTCGGCGGCTCCGGCTCCGCGTCCCAGTTGGCCCACAGCCGCCCCGCCTCATCCACCAGGTGCACAAAAAGGGTCCACCGGCGATCGAGCGGCCGATCGACCGAGAACCTGAGGTGCCATTGCACGGAATGACCGGGCTTCACCGTCTCCTGCGTCCAGCCCACATCATGCAGCCGGATCCCATTGGCCCACCGGGCATTCAGATGGGTCCATTGAGCGGCCGGAACCCGGCGAACCAGATGGAAGACGCTGGCCCGGTATTCGGGGATTTCGTGGGGGAACTCCGCCTGGAAGTCGATGAGGTGGGTAGCCTGGAGGCCCCGCAGCCAGCCCTCCCAGTCCGCCCGATAAAGGGTGACCCCAATGAACCAGAACGAAGGGGAGCGGCGCATCCCCTGAGCGCGCTGCGCTGGATCCGGCCACTCATAGCTCGAAAGCCCCGAGTTCCCGGACCACAGGAGATGCCAGCGCGCCTGGGCCAGCACCGGATCCGAAGCCGTCAGCGTTTCGAGCGTCCGAGCAAGAGGATCCTGATCCAACACCGGACCCACGGGGAGATTCATCACCGGAAAGCTGGCGACCCCGATCAGGCCGGGCAGGATCAGGATCAGAAACGCCCCTTTCCATCGGAAACCCTGCAGGATGGAGAGGATCAGCGCGAGCAGGGGGATCAAAGACATGGTGAAATAGCGGGCGGCGAAAAAGGGCCAGCGCAGCGCGATCAGCGCCCCCATCACCAGAGGGAGCAACGCGACAATCGCCAGCTCGGGTTGAATCCGCCTCTTCCCGGAGTAAAGGAAGGGGAGAAAAAGCCCGATGAGCCCCCCGGCCCCTACGGCGAGGGTTTTCGCAAGCCTTCCATCAGCGAGCGGCCCGATGAGGAGATTGGCCCAGAGATGCCCCAGCACTTCCCACGGCATCGGGCGGATTGGGATCTGGGAGAGATTCCGGACTGTGTTTTCCAGGCTTCCCTCATAAGCCTGGGCGATCCAGGCGGCGAAGGCCAGCGTGAAGGGAAGCGCGGCCGATCCGCCCATGCGCCATCCAGGGGGGCGACGGATCAGGAGCATCAGCCATTGCACGCCGATGAGGAGCAGCCCATAGTAGTGAGCGAACATCAGGGCGCCCTGGACCAGAGCCCAGGCGAGCCACTGGAGGGTGGCAGGCCGCCGCAACAGACGAGCCCATAGAAACATGGAGAGCCCGCCCAGGGCCACCACCAGCCCATACATGCGGATCAGGACCAGCAGGAACAGGTAAAAAGGGTTGAGCATCAACACCGCCACCAGGGCCAGGCCCAGCCGGCGCCCTCCCCACTGACGCCCCACCTGGAAGGCGATGGGGAGGGCCGGCAACCCCAGGACGATCGAGAAGAACCGATACGCCCAGGGGGAATCGAAGCCGCCGAGCTCCCGCCACCCCTTAACCAGCCAGTAATACAGCGGCGGGTGGCTGTCCCGCATCAGGTTGCGGGCCACCCCCACCCAGCTATAGGAGCTGACTTGCCAGAGCACATGCTGCTCGTCGAACAGCGCCAGATCCCATGGCATCAGGGCCAGCGCCGCCCCGAAAGCGCAAGCGGTGGCTACCAGCGCGCCAGCGCGGATCCCCCATTCAGGCGGATGCCGGCGGATCCGGCGCTCAGCGTTCGAAACGGTTAAGGAAAAGCCATCCATAGACCCACCAGGCCTCAGCAGGGAAGATCCAGGTCGGCCGCTGTGCAAGGAGATGCCCCTCGTAATTGCGCCGTGAGGCTCAGATGAAAGCAAATCCGCTCCGTAGCCGATCGGTCATGGCATCCGGTTCCAGAAGATCCAGCTGTAATTCCAGCGCCAGCGCTGTCGGGATAGCGTCAGGGCGGGAAACTCCGCCCGGCCGCCCGGACAGGCGACGATCAGCCGGAGCGTGCGCTGTTCAGGAGCCACCTCGCCTTCCCAGTGAGAAGCAGCCATCTGGCCGGCCGGGTATCGAACTTCCAGCGTTAGCGGTTCCCCTGGCTTCAGAGCCTGAACGTTCCCCCCTACATCCACCATCAGCTCGGGCGGCGCAACATGGTCCACCTCCGCACGCCAGATCCCCTGAACCCATAAACGATCCGGATGGCCAGGTTCCGGGAAGATGTCCGGCCCCTCCTGCCGGTAGGCCGTCAGGCGGATCGCAGTAAAGCGATTCAACGTCAGGGATCCGCACCGCGTGGCGGAACGGCTCTCCAGAAGGGCCGGTCGAGCGCGCACCCGTGCGATCCCCAGCGGAACCGCGTCTTTCCCGTCCTGAGCGCGCAGACGCGGCCATCCCCCGGATCCGGTGGGATACGCGCCGGCGGTCACCGGGTAAGTTCCGGCCGGCAACCAGGCCGGAGCCTGCAGCGCGCGCCAGAAAACCACCGGAACACCCGGCTCCATCGCGCTCGTGGGAACCGGGGGCTCCGCGTCGCTGCCGGTGATCCAGCGCCCCTCCGGATCCAGCAGGTGGATGAAGAACGTGTAAGAGCGGGAGATCGGGCGCGAGGCCTGCACCTGCAGGCCCACCCGCAGGATCCCGGGTGGACCTTCGGCATCCAGGGCCATCGCCTCCAGGACCAGCCCTCCCTCGAAGACCGCTCCAAGAGCCCGCCACTCAGGGGTCTCCACCGGCGGCACATAGCGGATCAGAACCGCGTCCGCAGGGGAAGGCCAGGCCCGAACTTCCTCCCGGATCCAGCCCTCCATGGCGCGCTCGACAGGCTCCCAGTTCCCGCGATAGGCCGGAACCCCCAGGAACCAGACGACTGGTCGGTCCCGCAAGGCCTTCCGCCAGCGGTCTTCCTCGTTGAGGTCGAAAAGCTGCCAGGGCGCGTCCGGGGCCACCATGAGCAGCGCCTGATAATGCCATGGCGCCTGCACGATCACCACCTCGCCGGGAGCGACACGCCCCAGAAGCTCCACGGCGATCTCCGCATACCAGGGGTTGTTCTCCGGCAACGCCTGATACGCGACGACGACCCGCGAGAGCCCGAACAGCCCGATCAGCCCGGCGCATCCGATGGCGACAGCCTGGCTTCGATGGGGCGCGCGGGCCAGGGCGAGGGCCATCGCCAGGAAGAGCGGAGGCAGGGCGACCACGGCGTAACGCGCGGCGAAGAAATTGTAGCGCCATCCGGCCGCCAGGAAGCCCGCCAGGGGAAGCGCCACGGTCAGGAGAAGGAACCCCGGCGCAGGGAGCCCCCGGCGGATCGCGCGGATCATGAGCGCGGAGAAGATGATCCCCAGCACAGCCCCCATGGCCAGGGCGAAGCGGACGTCCACCGCCCACCCGTTCCATAGGGTGAGCCAGAGATTGGCGATCATCCATAGCGGTCCGGGGCGAATGCCGGGGTTCCCCTGATGGCGGGCCACGATCGCGATGGCGGGGGCAAGGGCCAGGCCTGCCCATGACATCCCCCCCAGGCCGGGAAGCATCATCCCCAGGAAGGCCATTCGCCAGCGGCGGATCTCCCGGGGCGGCCGCAGAAGCCAAAGAAAAGCAGCGGCGATCAGGAAGACCCCGTAGTAGAACGTGGAGATCAGCGCGAGGCCGGCCAGCCCCCAGGCCAGCCCGCGGGCCAGGGTGGGGCGGCGATCCGCCCGCCACGCCAGCCAGAGGGTGAGAGCGCTGAGCATCAGCGTGAGGGAATACGCCCGCAGGAACATCATCATGCTGGCCACGAGAGGATTGAAGGCCAGAAGGGCCAGGAGCAGCGTCCCCGCCATGCTCCCGCCGAGGGAGCGGGCCAGCCGGGCCATCAGCGGGTAAAAGGGGAAGGCGAGGAGGAGGCCGGCGAGATACAGCATAGGAACGGGGCGGAAGAGCGGGAGCTGCTGGATCCCCCAGAGGAGGAGGGGATAAAGCGGCGGCTGGCCATCCAGTCGGAGCTCTGTGGCGAGCAGCCCGGGGAGATCATGGGCGCGGATGGCCCAGACCACATAGGCCTCGTCGTTATGAGCGGGCATGGGACGCCAGAGGGCCAGCGGGAGCGCCCAGGCGATGAGGAGGAGAGAGCAAGTCCTCCAGATCGGAAAACGAGGCATCGCGGACCGCTCCGGTCGTTACCTCGCTCGGCGCGCCATCCACGCCCACATCAGCGGCCAAAGGAGAAACAGCGTGAGGGCGCTGATCGCCGCGCCGAGATAGAAGCTCCGGGGACGATCGATGTCCCTGCGCTGATGAATGCGGATACCGGGGCGAGCGAGTATCTGATGGAGGAGAACGAGCGCCGCGCGCATCCCGCGTCCGGAGTTTGGGGGTTGTAATCCGATTCCAGCTGCTCCCTTTGCTGCTTACCGCAGCGCCGACCGCACCGTGGAGTAAAGCGATTCGGCCTTCAGTTCCTGGAGCGTATAGCAGGGCGCCCCCAGGTGGTCCGCCAGGGCCTGGGCCAGGCCCTGATCGAAG
>BEHY01000008.1 GCA_002898735.1 Candidatus Thermoflexus japonica | reverse complement strand
GCCGGAAGGTTAAGGGGAGGGGTGACCCGGCTTCGGCCGGTGTAGCCCTGAACTGAAGCCCCGGTGAACGGCGGCCGTAACTATAACGGTCCTAAGGTAGCGAAATTCCTTGTCGGGTAAGTTCCGACCCGCACGAAAGGCGTAACGACTGGGGCGCTGTCCCGAGGAGGGTCCCGGCGAAACTGCGAACTGCGTGAAGACGCGCAGTGCCCGCAGCGGGACAAAAAGACCCCGTGGAGCTTTACTGGAGCCTGGTATTGGGTTAGGGTTTGGCCTGTGTAGGATAGGTGGGAGGCTGAGAAGCCCGGGCGCCAGCTCGGGTGGAGCCGCCGGTGAAATACCACCCTGGTCAAATCTTGGCCCTAACGCCGACCCGTGAACCCGGGCGGCGGACAGTGCCTGGTTGCCAGTTTTGCTGGGGCGGCAGCCTCCTAAAAGGTAACGGAGGCGCCCAAAGGTCCCCTCAGGCGGAATGGAAACCCGCCGTTGAGTGCAAGGGCATAAGGGGGCTTGACTGCGAGGCTGACAAGCCGAGCAGGGGCGAAAGCCGGGCCTAGTGACCCCACGGTTCCGTGTGGAAGGGCCGTGGATCAACGGATAAAAGCTACCCCGGGGATAACAGGCTGGTGAGGCCCAAGAGTTCACATCGACGGCCTCGCTCGGCACCTCGATGTCGGCTCATCGCATCCTGGGGCTGGACAAGGTCCCAAGGGTCGGGCTGTTCGCCCGTTAAAGCGGTACGTGAGCTGGGTTCAGACCGTCGTGAGACAGGTCGGTCTCTATCCGCTGTGGGCGTTGGGGGCTTGAGGGGTGCTGCCCCTAGTACGAGAGGACCGGGGTGGACGGACCTCTGGTGTGCCGGTTGTCGCGCCAGCGGCATCGCCGGGTAGCCAACGTCCGGACGGGATAACCGCTGAAAGCATCTAAGCGGGAAGCCCACCCCAAGATAAGGCCCCCCACCGGCTTTGACCGGGTAAGGCCGCCGGGAGACTACCGGTTTGATAGGCCGCAGGTGGAAGCCCGGTAACGGGTGAAGCTGAGCGGTACTAACGGCCGAGGGCTTACACGTGACGCGGAGAACTCGTCGCCCGAGCCCACGCTCTGTTCGGTTGAAAAACGGACGGGGGTGGATCTCCAGCAAGATCCACCCCCGTTTGCTTTGGGAGGATGAGACGGAGCGAATTCAGACCCCCAGCAATTTTCTCTCCTGCCTATTCAAACCTGGCTGCGTAAGCTCCGTTTATGCTTCGTGATGACATGTGGTCGTTTCATCCTCTGAGTCCTCTCTTGATCGCAACAGGCGCTGAAGTTCTTGACGCAGCCGGACGATCTCGGATTCCCGGTGCGCTTCACGGATTGCCTCTTGCTGGTGTTTTCGGAAGGCCAGTTCGATCGCCACATGATAAATGCGCCCCAGCGCTCGCCATTCCCGTAGATCTCCCCGAAGCAGTGCCCCCCAGCGTCGCACCCCACGCCGCCATAGCGAGCGGCAGTCTCGATAGATGGGATCGGGCAGGATGCCTCGCTCTACCTCTTCCCGCAGATGGCGGGTGATCCATATTCGCTCCCGATAGAGCCCCCACAGGCCCAATGCCAGCGCCATCAGCGCGCCCATCCAGTTGGCTGCGACAAGGCTCGCAAACCCGATCAGAGAGAGCTCCTCGCTGATCTCCAGGTGCCCGAGCACGGAAAGCATCCCGTTATGGAAGGCATGGAGCGCTACGCCAGCCCCCCAGCCGAGGACGGGGACGATCAGCCGGGGGATCCAGTGAGGGAAAAGCCGTGCGGCCGCCAGGCCCAGGCCCGTGAAGCCGGTGAAGACGGCATGGTTCAGGCCGAAGAAGCCGATCCGGAGGAGGGCCAGACCCAGCAGAGCCTCCCTCCCACCTTCTTCACCAGCTCCAACCAGATAAAGGAAGTTCTCCGTGGCTTCGAACCCGAAGCCTACCAGGGAGCCATAGAGAAATCCATCATAAAGACTGTCTATTTCCTTCCGCTGGAACCAGAAAAGGAACAGGAGAAAAAGCCCTTTGGCGGTCTCTTCGGCAAGGGGGGCCACCAGACTGCCGGAAATTAGATCGCGCAGAAACCCCTCCTCCAGCGGAGGCTCCAGTGTAACTTCAGCAAGGAGGGCGAGGACAATTGCAGGCAGCATTCCCCAGAAGAAGGCAGTGAATATCAGCCGCCCGGGCTCCTTTTCGTAACGATCCAACCACCAGAGAAATAGCGAATAGAGTAATACAGGAGAATATGCCAGAAGGAAAGCTGCCCACGCCATGGTTTCTGTTCCCGCACCCGGAGATCATCCATCCCCATGCGGCCTGGGGAACCCCATGGGGGAGAGAATAAATAAGAAAGATGGGGGCCACCTCCGGTGACCGGCCAGCCCCCATGAGGCTACATCGAGAACATCCAGCGGCACCAGCGCCGCTCCAGCGCGTCTACCAGAAGATAGAGCGTGAAGCCCAGAGCGCTCATCAGGACGATCCCCGCATACATCGCCGGATAGTTCAAAAACGTGCTGGCCTGAATGTAGATGTAATAGCCCAGGCCGTAGCGCGTGGCAAGGAGCTCGCTCAGATACAGCACCGCCACCGCCGTGCCGATGCTCTGACGCACAGCCGTCAGGATGGCGGGCAGAGAGGCGGGAACGTAAACGAACCGAAAGAGCGCCCGCCGCCCGGCCCCCAGGCTCCGCACCGACAACAGCAGCTCCGGCCGCAGGCCCGCAGCCGCATCCCGCACCAGCACCAGGATCTGAAAGAACAGAATCAGGAAGATGAGCAGGATTTTGGCCAGATCCCCCACGCCGAAAAACAGGATCAGGATGGGCACCAGCACTACCTTGGGGATCGGATAGAGAATATAGAGGAAGGGGGAAATCAGGCGGTGCAGCCGCGGGCTGAGGCCCAGGGCCAGCCCCAGGGGAGCCGCGGTGGCGATGGAGAGGGCGATGCTGATCACCACCCGCCCGGTGCTGGCCAGAAGGTGCAGGGCCAGTTCTCCCTGGAGCTCCCGCACCAGGGCGGCTGCGACGATGATCGGTGTGGGAAGTACAGGACGTCGGACGATCTCCGCGAGCAGGTGCCAGGTAATCAGCAGAATCCCGGTGGCGAACAGCACCTCGTTGCGTCGCGACATGGCGTTTCTTCCCTTTGCGTAACTCCAAAATCGATTGAGGAGGTCTTGCCCAATGCCACGCCGCTCACCTGGATATCGGTGGCAACAGACGGTCTTCATTATTTTAGCCATCCTGGCCGTTCTCAGCCTGATCCTGACCAGCATCCTGACCACCGTGCCGCCACCCCCGCCCACGCCCACGCCGATGGAACTCTTCCTGCCTGGACCATAAGGGACAAAGCCCCCAGGGGAGGCGACAGGATGGGAATCCCGCTTCGATCGCCTCGAGCCGCCGGTTCGGGATGGTTGCTGGCCTGGCTGGCCTGGGGAGGGATGCTGGTCGGATACTGGGCGCCATGGATCGACGGCCATAGCGCAGGGTTGACCTTCTCGGGTTTCGATCTGGTTCCCTTCCTGGTCTTTTTCCAGCGAGCGGGCTATGGGCCGCTCTTGCGCGAACGCCTGTGGATCCCCCTGTGGGGCCTCGCCCTCGCGCTGGCCCTCCTGGCGCTCGCGGAACCGGGAGGGTCGCTTCGCTGTGGAAGATATCTGTGGTGGGTCCTCGCCGGATTATGGCCCCTCGCCACCTGGCCCCCTTATCCGGATCTCCTGACCCCCCTTTCGATCGAGGGGCGAGGCGGATTCTTGGGGGGGCTGTTGACCACGCTTCTGATCGGCTCCCTGCCCCTCTGGCCCATTTCATGGCGGCGGCGATTGGCCCTGGCGCTGCCCTGGGCGATGCTGGGCGGCGTGGGACCGGAACTGGTTCAGGTGTGGAACCTCTGGACCCATTATCTGGGGCTGACGCCGGCGATCGGATGGGGGCTTCCCCTTTACGGATTGGGGCTGGTGCTCTGGGAAGCGGCCTGGTGGAGAACTTCCTCGTAGATCTCCAGCACACGTTGTGCCATTTTCTCGAGGGTGAATTCCCGGCGCACGCGCTCCTGGCCTTGCTGCCCCCGGGCCCGGGCCGCTTCGGGCTGGTCGAGGATCTCTCGCATCGCCTCCGCCAGCGCCGCGGGATCGCGTGGGGGAACAATCCATCCTGCCCTCCCCACAACCCACGTCGTCCCGGTCCCGATCTCGGTGGTGATGACCGGAAGGCCCGCGGCCATCGCCTCCAGCAGCACCGTCCCAAATGCCTCTGCCCGGGCGCTGGCGGGCAGGACGAAGAAATCCGCTGCATGGTAGACCAGGGGCAGCTCGGAATCCGGGACCTCGCCGAGGAAGTGCACCCGGTCGCTCAGCCGGAGATCCCGGGCCAGCGCCCGCCAGGGATGCTCCATCGGGCCGGTTCCCACAATGGTGGCATGGAGATCCGGCAGGCGGGCGAGGGCATGGAGCAGGGTATCCAGCCCCTTGTAGTAGCGGAGGCGGCCAACGAAGAGCGCATGGGGACGCTGCGGGGTGGGGCACCAGGAGGATCGCAGCGCCCGGGCGGCCTCACGGGGCACAGCGAGGAAGCGGGTTACATCGATCCCCAGGGGAACAACGCGGCATTTATCCCGGAAGGCCCGCAGATGCGGTGAGGTTTCCAGGTAAATCGGGCTGGTCACCAGGATCCGTGCGACCCGCCCAAGGACCCGATACAGCCATGGACGATAGAGCCGGCCGCTCAGGCGCTGGCGCACGATGTCACTGTGGTAGGTCATGACGGCGGGCCTGCTCCCCCCGCTCAGGAGATAGGCGATCTCCGCAGGAGGATAAGGATGATGAAGGTGGATCAAATCAAACTGAGGAAGGAGGCGGCGGGCATAAAGGAAGAAGGCCGGGCTTAGCGGAGTGGAGGCCACCGTGAACCAGCGGGAGGCCTTCAGAACCCGGATCCGTCCATCCAGGAGCTCCATGGTTTTCCGGGTTGGCGAGGTCACCAGGACGGTCACCTCAAGCCCCATGCGGGCCTGGGCCTCGGCCAGGGCGCGAATATGGTTCTCAATCCCCCCGAGGATCGGGAAGTAATCCTTATACAGGTGAATCACCCGCATGGAGGTTTCGCTTCATCGCAGAAATCGTGCGCCGGCCTTGTTGGGCTCGAATTCGGGACCGCCGGAAGGATCCATAAGCCCCCTGGAGGAGACCCCCTTGACACTCCCGACCTGAATGGCCTCCCGATGGGGTCAGGCCTCCGGCCCGGCTCCGTGGGGCAACCGTTCGGGTTCGGTTTCGAGGGATTCTTCGGGCACCACGCCGAGCCGCAAAAGCGCAGCGCGCACCTGGGCCCAGCCGGCCGGATGGACGATGGCGGCCGTGGGCGAGAGCACATCCCGCACATACCGGCGGGCCTCGGTGGCCAGCAACTGGCGTAGCAGCTCGGGATCGTTCACGCGCAACACCAGCGCCTGCTCCACCGTGGCCTCTGTCCCCCGGCTGGCCCAGCGGGTCAGGGCACGGCTCAAAGCTTCCGGTATGGACAGATCGTAGCGCCGGAAGAAATCCAGGATCCGCTCCGGACCGATGTTCTGCCCCCGGGCCCGGGTCAGGGAACGGGCGGTGATGCGGTAGCGATAAACCTCCCCCGAAGCGACCCAGTCGGCGATGCGGGCGATCTGGAATCGTTCGTAGCGACGGGCCGCTCCGATCTCGATGGTTCCATCCTCCAGCAGGACAAAGCGCGTATCCCCATCCGGGGGCGGATCCCCCCGGGCCAGGTAAGCAGCCCCGAAGGGCGAAAGCCGGATCCGATCCGGCTCCCCCAGATCCACCACCCCCAGCCAGTGGAGAGGGCCGGTCAGCAGATAGCGCAGGAGAGCCCCTTCCACCCGATCCCAGTTTTCAAATCCCTGCAGGTAATCTCCCGTTTCCGCATCTCGAATATACCAGGTGGAGAACTCCGCCTCCGTCCGCTGGAAGGTCGGGTTCTTCGTTTTGATCTCGCGGATGAGGTCGGGGATCGCATACCAGCATCCCGGGTCTAATCGGCCCAGGAGCTGCAACAGGGTCTGGCGCGGTAGCCGGGGATCGTTCTGCCAGGAGCCCGTGGGCTCGGGCCGCAGGGTGGGCACGTGAAAGAGATCGTTCCACTGCACATCGTCCCGCCAGGCCTCGAGGAGGGCGCGCATTTGCTCCATCAGCGGGGCCTGGAGCCAGCGCGTGGTGACTTCCGGGTCCAGGCGCAGGAAGTCCCGCCGGGTCTGAATCATCTGGAGCGCCCCGGCCAGATGCCAGAGCAGCGACCAGCGCTCCCGGTGAGGCCAGCGCAGCTGGCGGCGCAGGATCGGGAATCGTGCCCACAGCTCTTCCGGGGTTATAGCTGCTGGAGGCGCTTCGTTGTGCACGAAGCTTAACAGCGTGCAGAAATCATCCGCCGGCGTCGTCCCCGCTCGCCGGATCCGGGCCGGGGCAGGAGCGGCAGGAAGGGTCTCCGGGATCTGCGGGCGAGGTGCCTCCGCCATGGGAGGCAGGCCCAGCAATAGCTCATCCGGAATGAACACCACCTCCTCAAACCCGGCTGGCTGCTCCACAAATCCCAGGAAGATCCATCCGCGGAACCAGAGCGCCTCCGCTGGACCCGTGGGACGCTCCCAGAGGCGCTCGCTCTCCAGGCGGGCGGCCCCCACCCGACGGATCTCCCCAAAGCGCCGCTGAAACGTGGCAGAAGGCACAGCCCCCCCCGCCAGCACCAGGGTCCGGAGGGCTTCTTGTTCCTCCGGCCTCAGCCGGTCCCAGTGCGCACCCTGGCGCTCCGGGTCCATCATCACGGGCAGTAACCGGGCGATCAGCGCCTCGCGGGAGAGATTGTGGGGATCCACCTCCCAGAAGCGCGCGATCACCCGTAGATGCGCGAGATCCAGTTCGCTCAAGCTCTGCCGAAGCGAGCGGACCGGCATGCGAGAACCCTCCAGTGTTACTGAATAATATAACGCAACTGGCCGTGCCAGATCGGAACGGGTCCCTCGCTCTTAAGCGCGTGGGGAAGCCATGTTTCCCTCATCCAGGGGGGCTGCCCGGGGGACCGATTGCATTAAAATAGGACTTACGCAGCTGGATCGGAATCCGGGGCGGGATCGCGAAAATCACCCTCTCTCTACGCAGACGCTGGCTGAGGCCCGAGCAGCAGTGGCGGAGGGGCTGGAGAATGGGGGAGCGTTGAATCGCTGTGCGGGCCAGCAGGACATGGGATCTTAGGATCTTTCCTTCAGGGAGGGATCATGGAAGCTCTGGAGCATCAGCTGGTGCTGTTCCTTCAGCATCTGTTTCAGTGGATGGGATGGGGAGGCGTGATCCTCATTATGGCGCTCGAGAGCGCCAATATCCCTATCCCCAGCGAGGTCACCATGCCCCTGGCCGGCTGGATGCTGGTTCAGGCCCGGGGGGGGACGCTTCTTCAGGCCGCTCTGGAGGGCGGATTCTACGGGGGGCTGGGTTGCACGCTGGGATCCCTGCTTTCCTACGGGCTGGGCTATTACGGCGGCAGACCCTTTCTCTTCCGGTATGGGCGCTACTTTCTGATCAGCCCCCGCGACCTGGAAGCCGCGGATCGGTGGTTCGCCCGCTGGGGGATGTGGGCCACCTTTCTCTCCCGCATGCTGCCGATTGTGCGCACGTTCATTTCGTTCCCGGCGGGGGTTACACGGATCCCGCTTGTCCCGTTCACGCTACTGAGCTTCATCGGCTCCTTCATCTGGTGCGCAGGTCTGGCGGTGGGCGGTTATCTGTTCGGCCAGCACTGGGAGGAGCTGCGCCGGATCATGCGGCCGTTTGATATCCCGATCGCCATCGCCCTGCTGGGCGGGTTCGCTTATTATCTCTACCGGCATATCCGCCATGCCCGGGAAGGATATGAGGCGCTCATCCCGATTGCAGGAGAAGCGGATCCCCCGGATGGGGGCTCGTAAAGAAGGGATGGCGAATGCCTCGCCACCCATTCCCGAAGGCGCCCGACCCGGGTCCAGACTTCAGGAGGGCAGAATACCCCGCATTCAAAACAGGGGCCCCACCCGCGGGGGCTCTCACGTCAGGTGCCTTTCAGGTGTTTCCAGCGAATAGGTTTTGGTATGCCTCGGTCGGAATTTGGTAAATAACGATCATGTTGGCTATAATTTTTAAAGGCCGCGCGAGCATCCGGTGATCTCGAGACGTCCCTTCATGATCCCCCTGAGATCTCCTGGATCTGCCTGGAATGGATCTCCGCTTCGAAAGGAGAAGAATGTCGCTCTACCAGCCGGAGGATAAGCCTCGAGGATCTGAGGGGTATCAAGCGTTGCATGGCTGGATGGCTCCGCCCGCAAGCTCGCTGTCCAGCGCGCCCCTCCTGGAGTTGAACGCCTGGTTGGGCATTGCCCGCGCCCCCGCTCACAGCGCTCGGGTCCAGGCTGTCCTGCGGGTTCTTCAAATGGATCTTCAGCGAATGATCGAACAGTCCGATGCTTCCCCCACCTGGGATCTTGCAACGTTTGTAACGGAGCGGGTGCGCTGGCTGGAGCAAACGCGGGAAACCATGGAACATGAACGTCGCTCTCGAGGATCTCCTGAACTTCCGGGCGATACGGTGACCGGAGCGATCCTGGATCTCCTCTCGGTTATGACCTGGCGGATGCAGCATGGCCTTCACCAGGAGGAGGCGCAGGCCGATCCGGCGATTCAGGAGTATCTGGAGCGACTGCCCGCGCTGCTGTTCACGCTGGCCCGCTATGAGGAAGACCAGGCGGATCCCTATCGCTGACGGGGAGGCCTTACCGGAGGACCCCCGGAAACCCCCGGTTCTTTCAGCGAGCGGGGAGATCGGACCGTTGGGCTCCAGTCGGGAAGGCAAGATGGCCTTTCCCCACAGCCGGGAGCGCCCCGGGGAGGGAATGTTGGGGGCCGGATGATCCCCTTCGACGAGCTGCCGGCCCCCGAAGCTCCTTGAGGAAAACCCCCATTACGCCGTCACTGGAGCCGACGGAGAGGGGAGCATTACCGTGCGGCGAAGGACGGGACGGAATTTATAGCCGTAAGCGATCACCCCGTGCTCGCCCTGCCGGTGCAGCACGCGGGTAACCATCTCCACGGGCATCCCGATATAGACCTCCTCCGGCCCCACGTCGGTGAGCATCGCCGAAACCAGAGGCCCTTCCTCCAGCCTGATCAGCGCCACGATGTAAGGGGCCTGCTCCTCATACCCCGCCGGCGGCTCGTAGACCACCGTGTAGGAATACACTTCCCCACGGCCCGAGAGCGGATACGGCGTGCGCGCCGGCCGCTGGCACTCCGGGCAGATATCCCGGGGCGGGAACAGGCGGGCGCCGCACCCCTCGCAGATCTCTCCTTCCAAACGATACCGCTGGGATCGTCCGCGCCACGCGCGCGCTGGATGCATGGGAACCTCCTTCTCTCGAAAAGATCAGAGAGATCTTTATCCTGTTTCAGAACCGCCTTGATAGCCCGGTTTCCTCGCCTCTCCTGGAGGATCCGGATTAATCCATGGCCTCCAGGATGTGGGTGATCACCGTGGCTCCCGTCCCTCCGATGTTCTGGGTCATCCCCAGGCGGGCGTTCGGAATCTGATTCGGCCCGGCCTGGCCGCGCAGCTGCAGGACCGCCTCCACAACCTGGTAGATCCCGGTGGCCCCAACCGGGTGCCCCCGGGCCTTCAGCCCGCCCATCGTCGCGATGGGGAGCCGGCCGTCCCGGAAGATCGCCCCCTCCAGGGCCATGGCCACCCCGCGCCCTCGGGGCGCAAAGCCGCTGGCCTCCAGGGAGAGGGCGGCCATGATCGTGAACGCATCGTGTAGCTCGAAGAAATCGACGTCCTCCGGGCGAACTCCTGCCTGCTGGAAGGCCCGATAGGCTGAAAGGGCAACCGCCTCCAGCCAGAGGGGATCGCGGCGATCGTGCAGGGCCACCGTATCCGTCGCCACCGCGGATGCCCGGATGCGGACCGGGCGCTCCTGAAACGCTCGCGCCTGATCCGCCGGGCACAGGATCACCGCCGCCGCCCCATCACAGACCGGAGAGGCGTCCAGCAGGGTGATCGGATCCGCGATCATGCGGGCGGAAGCGAAAGCCTCCGCCGTGATCGGGAACCGCAACATCGCACAGGGGTTGTGGACAGCGTTACGGTGCGCGTTGATGGAGAAGGGCGCGAAATCCTCTCGCCGGTAGCCGTATTCGTGCATGTAGCGGCGCATCAGCAGGGCGTTGAGAGCGGTGAAGGTCATCCCGTGCACGGCTTCATATTCCGCATCGGCTGCCGTCGCCAGGGCGGCGGTGATCGCTTCCCCGGAGGCATCGGTCATCTTCTCCACCCCTACCACGGCCACGAAATCCGCCAGACCGCCAGCGACCATGGCGTAGCCGATCCGCAGGGCGGCGGCGCCGGAGGCGCATGCCGCCTCGACCTTGACCGCCTCCACACCGTGCATCCCGGCGAAATCGGCCACCAGCGCCCCCAGATGCTCCTGGGATTCTACCTGCCCGGAGAGCATATTCCCGATGTATAGCGCGTCCAGCCGCTCCACCCCGGCATCCCGTATGGCAGCCTCTAACGCCTCCAGCGCCAGCTCCCGCAGCCCTTTCTCCCAGTGCTCCCCCACCGGGGTCTGACCGATCCCAATGATGGCTACCTCCCGCATCGTCCCTCCTTATGTGTCCAGCACGATCTTCCCTCGATAACGGGCATAGGTGGCGTAATCGATCACCACGCGACGGGCGATATAATCCCGCGTTCGAGGCGCTCGATCCCGCCGCTCCCGGATGGCTTCCGTCACCACCAGGGAGAAGGCGTCGGATCCCGCGCCGGAGCCGAAGGACACGGCCAGGATCCGATCACCCGGCCGGGCTTCGTCCAGGATAGCGGTCAGCCCGATCAGGCAGGATCCTGCATACGTGTTGCCGATCTCGTCCACCAGGAGCCCGGTCTGGATCTGCTCCGGCCGGAATCCGAGCATCTTCGCGGCCTTCTGGGGGAATTTCACGTTCGGCTGGTGGAACACCGCATACGTGTAATCCTCCGGCCGGGTTCCCAGCGCCTCCATCAGCTGTCGGGCGGCTTCCACAATATGGTGGAAGTAGGCCGGCTCCCCGGTGAAACGGCCGCCGTGCTCCGGATACCGCGCGTGGGCCCGGCGCCAGAAATCCGGCGTGTCGGTGACATAGGAGAGCGATCCTTCCAGGATCGCCAGGCTCTCCTCCGCCGGACCCAGGATGAAGGCTGCCCCGCCGGCCCCGGCCGTGTATTCCAGGGCATCGCCCGGCCGGCCCTGAGCCGTATCTGCCCCGATGGCCATCGCGTAATCGGCCATCCCCGAGCCCACAAATCCGATGGCGGCCTGCATCGCCTCCGTGCCCGCTTTGCAGGCGAATTCCCAGTCCCCTGCCTGGACGTGGGGGGTGGCCCCAATCGCCTCCGCGACGATGGTGGCGCTGGGTTTCACGGCATAGGGATGGGATTCGCTGCCCACCCATACCGCCCGCAGGCGGTTCGCGGCAATCCCCGCCCGGGCCAGGGCGTTCCGGGCCGCCTCGATGGACATCGTCACCACATCCTCATCCGGTCCGGGCACGGCCTTCTCCCGCACCGGCGGAGGCTCCGCCCCGCCGGTCCACAGGCGGGAGATCTCGACGCCCGGCAGGCGGTAGCGAGGGACGTAAGCCCCATAGCCCACGATGCCCACCGGGCGGGACGGCTTCATGATCCGATGACCGTTCTCATACATTCGAATCCTCCGATCGAGTCGTAAAGATGCCCGTATAAGGCTTGCGCGGTTGAGCTTGAGTCGGGAGTGGCTGCGTTTTGCCATCGGCAACCCGGTCCTGGCATCCACGAAGACAAGCGCCCGGCGCTGCCGGCGCCCGGGAAGGCCGCTGGCGAATAGACACATCCTGGCGGCAGGCGCAGGGGCTGCGCTCATGACCATCCCATTGCCCGACGCAGCTGGTGAAGATGCATCACGTGATCCCGCTCGTGCCAGGCGGCCCGGCGCAACACCTTGCGTGGAGACCAGAACTCTCCATCCACGCCCACAACGATGGATTGCCCGATCCAATCCTGGAGGGCCTGTTCCAGGGCGTGGCGAACCTGTTCCAGATGCGCCCAGACCTCCACGGGTGGATCTTTGAGGTCTCGCCCCAGTCGACTGAGATACCAGTTCTCGCCATAAGCGACATGGCGCAGCACCCCGCGCATCGACCACCGCTGGCCCGGCAGCACCGCGTCCAGAACCGGGTCCGGCAGGCCTTCCACCGCCGCCCGAAGATCCGCCCGGGAGGCGGCGAGGACCTGAAGGCCGAACTCCACCTCTTCCTCCGTCAGCGGCCGCCAGTCGTCCAGAAACCACGCGTTCACCTCCCGGGGGCCACCGCGCTCAAAGCGTTCGTTGATCGTGTAAACCTCGAAGATCTCCACCACCCGGAAATCCTCCGGGACCCCCGGGCCTGCGGCAGGGATCCCATGAGCACCCAGCCATGCGAAATAGTTCCGGATGGCCTCCGGGATCCGCTCCAGGACCTCCCGCTCGGTGTGGCCGAAGGCGAAGCATCCCGGATAATCCAGAATCCAGGCGATGTGCCCTCCTTCCGCGCCCCGCTCCAGTCCCACCCGGTAGGTCATTCGGCGCGCTCCTGATCGAACCCCCCGGTTGCCGATCCGCGAAGCTCCTGCAAAAGCTCCCGGGCCCGGGCCAGACGGATATTGCGCTCGGCAACGAGCTGTTGAGCGATCCGATCGATCTCCTGGCCCGCTGCCCCTGCGGCCATAGCGATCTGGCGGGCGTGCAACTCCATATGCCCGCGCTGGATCCCCTCCGTGGCCAGGGCCCGCAGGGCCGCCAGGTTCTGGGCCAGGCCCACGGCGGCCATGATCTCCGCCAGCTCGCGCGCGGACGAAACGCCAAGGATTTTGAGGGCCACCCGGGCCAGCGGGTGGGCCTGGGTGGCTCCCCCCACGATCCCCACCGCCAGCGGCAGTTCGATCCGCCCATGCAGGGCTCCACCCTCATCCCGCCACCACCGGGTGAGCGGCCGGTACTGACCGTTCCGTGCGGCGTAGGCGTGGGCCCCCGCCTCGATCGCCCGCCAGTCGTTGCCGGTGGCCAGGGCCACGGCATCGATGCCGTTCATAATCCCTTTGTTATGGGTGGCGGCCCGATAGGGGTCCACTTCGGCCAGCGCCTGGGCCTCCAGGATCCCCTGGATCACCAGATCCCCCGGGAAGTCTGGCGTCTCCAGGGCTTCCGGGGGGATCCGAACCTCCGCCCAGGCCCGCCGGCGGTCCGCCAAATTCGAAAGGATCCGCAGCACCACTCGCCCTCCCGTAATTCGGGCGATCAGAGGGGCCACTGCCTCACATACGGTGTTCACCGCGTTGGCCCCCATCGCGTCCCGAACATCGTAGAGCAGGTGCACGACGAGCATCGGCCCAGCCGGGGTATCCGGGAACAGGATGGTCTCCAGCCCCCGGAACCCTCCACCCCGGGCGACGATGGAGGGCGTAGCCGCCTCGGCCGTCGTTCGGATCGCCTCGATCTGTTCCTCGATCGCTCGGGCCGCTGCCGGGAGATCCGGAAGGTCCATGACCTGGATCTGCCCGCGCATGATCGGCTCATCGCTGCCGGCATGGAATCCCCCGCCCGCCCGGGCCAGGCGGGCGGCATGGGAAAGCGCCGCCACCACCGAGGGCTCCTCAATCACCATGGGGATCAGGATCTCCCGGCCATTGATCAGGAAGTTCACCGCCACCGCAAAGGGCAGCGCAAACCGGCCGATGACATTTTCCACCAGATGATCGGCTTCTTCTAATGTTAGGCCGCCGTTGGACAACAGCGCCTGCTCCTCCGGGGTCAGGCCGGCCTGTTCGGCCACCCAGCGGACGCGCGCTTCCAGCGGCAATCGATAGAAACCCGGATAACGGGAGGTGCGACCGGACATCACACGGCTGATTCTAAGGGGGGTAAACTGTCAAAGTCTCTCAACGATCTATCGCCGGTTACAGACGCGGAATTAAGAGGTGGCGCCGTTCCATCAGAACCTTTTCCATAGGGCCGATCTGGAAGCGCATCTCGATGGGTTAGAAAGCTGTAAAAAAGGAGATGCGGCGGACTCTTTGCGAATGACCGGATCGCTTCGTTGGCAATATCAAACACAGATAAGTCGGATAAGGCGAACAGAATGGATCATGGCCTGGAGCTGAATCGCGCTGGCCGGGCCGTTGTTCGATCTCTTTGAACCGGAGCGTGCGTGGGGGATGGCTCCGAGGTTCCTCCGAGAGCGGGGCTCGAACCGAATCATCCGGCTGTAGCTATCGGCCAGATGTTCTGGGGGAGGAGGGAGGAAGGCTGGCCGAGAAGCCCAGGAGGGCTCCCAGGATCATGGCCGCCGTTGCTTCCCACATCGGAAGGGGGATCCCCGAAACCAGGGAGAACAACCAGGCGACGAGCAGCCCCAGGATCGCGCCGCTGAGGATCAGCAGCGGGCGAACCCATGGCGCGCGCGGGGTTGCCGGCGTTTGCTCCGACGGCTGAGGCATCGTCCGATCCTGCCTGGAAGGGGGGTTCCTTCGCATCTTCTGGAAAGCGGACGACAGGGAAGCCGGTGATAAAAAAACGGTGTGGGGAAGACCCCACACCGGCCGCGTGGCGCCCCCGGCGCGACTCGAACGCGCAACCACTGGATCCGAAGTCCAGCGCTCTATCCAGTTGAGCTACGGGGGCCCCTTCAGGGAGGGCGACGGGGTTCGAACCCGCGACCTCCTGATCCACAGTCAGGCGCTCTCACCGCTGAGCTACGCCCTCCATGCATTTCCAATTCTACCGCATTCTCCCCGCGATCGCAATCCCTCCAGTGCTCCAACCGGGCTTTCCCGCACGGTGACCTGTCTGGCCCTCGAGCAAGATTCTCCTCTTCCTCCTCCCGGCTCCCAGAGCGGGGGGGAGAAAGAAGAGCCGGGCTCCTCCTCTCAGACCCCAGGGAATTGGGGAGCCAGCCGGATTATGATAAATTGATCCTCGGCAACCCGAATTCGGAGTTCTTCCATGGATCCCAGAAAGCAGGCGCAGGAGTTCTTCTCCCGTTATGCCTCCGCCTACACGATCAGCCCCTCCCATCGGGCCGGCGAGGATCTGCAACGGCTGTGGCGGGACTGGCTCCCGATGGTCGGGGGCGGCTTCTCGATGTCGCAACGGGCAGTGGTCATACAGCCCTCGCCCTGGCGCCGTGGGTGGAGGAGGTGGTGGGGCTGGACCTCACCCCGGCGATGGGGGCGGAGTTCATGCGCCAGGCCCGGGCTCAGGGCTTCCCCCGGATACAGTTCGTGGTCGGGATGGTGGAGACCCTCCCTTTCCCCGATGGCGCTTTCCATTGGGTCACATGCCGCCGGGCGGCTCACCATTTCCCTCATCCTCCCCGGGCCCTGGCCGAGATGAGACGGGTCCTGGCCCCGGGTGGGCGGCTCGGTATCGCGGATATGATCGCGCCGGCGGATCCGGAGGCGGCGCGCTTCCTGAATGAGCTGGAGCGGATCCGGGATCCTTCCCATCAGCGGGCGCTGGGGTTGGAGGAGTGGAGGGAACAGATGTATGGGGCCGGGCTCTCCGTGATCTCGGTCGAGGTCGTCGAGGAAATCCAGCCCTGGGAGCAGTGGTGGTTCCCTGTCCCTCTCGATGCCCCGGCGGCGGCCCGGGCCCTCGCATATGCCGCTCGGGCGGGCCCGGAGGCCGGGGAGGTCCTGCTCCGGCGCCCCGAAGGGCTCGCGATCCGGAAGCGACGGGGGATCCTGGTGGCGGTCCGTGAGCCGTAATGGCATGCCCTCCAGAACCTCGGATGCCCTGCTCTCGCTGACCAGAGGAACGCTACCCATCCCATTGGCCGAAGGGGGTTTCGGGTTTCTATGGCTTATCTGGTGATTATTCCGACTTACAACGAGCGGGAGAACATTGAGGCGCTCATCCGGGCGCTCCTGGCGCTTCCCCTTCCTCTGGAGGTGGTGGTGGTGGATGACCATTCGCCGGACGGAACGGGGGAGCTGGTGGCGGCGATGGCCGCGGAGGATCCCCGCATTCACGTCCTCCACCGGCCGGCCAAGCTGGGGTTGGGAACGGCCTATGTGGCCGGGTTCCGGTTTGGGCTGGCCCGGGGCTACGAACGGATCCTGACGATGGATGCGGATTTCTCCCACGATCCGGCCCACGTGCCGGCGTTGATCGAGCGAAGCCAGGAGGCAGATCTGGTCATCGGTTCCCGATATGTCCCGGGCGGGGAGGTGGTGGACAGCCCGTGGTATCGGCGGCTGCTCAGCCGGGGGGCCAACCGGTTCGCCCGGACACTGCTGGGATTAACCCCGCGGGATGTGACGGCGGGCTTTCGGTGCTATCGCCCGCAGGTTCTGGAGACGATCGCCCCGGAGACCATCCGGGCGGAGGGATATGCGTTCCTGATCGAAATCACCCATCGGGTGCAGCGGGCAGGCTTTCGGATCGCCGAGGTCCCCATCCGCTTTAAGGATCGCCGCTACGGGCGATCCAAGGTGTCGCGGCGGGAGATCGTGCGGGCCCTGTGGACGGTCCTCCGGCTCTCGCAGGAGCGGTCGGGGGTTCACTGGAGAAAGTGAGGATTCAACAGCCCTGGCGAGGTGGCCTGGCCGCCTCGCCAGCCCCACTTCGAATTCGGAGGCGGGCCCTGTGGAGTTTGTCGTCTGCAACCTCTGCGGTTCCTCGCGAGCTCGTCTGCGCTTCCCCAGCACCCTCTCGCGCCGGCGGGATCGGGCGCTGGATTTCCGGTGCACGAGCAACGGCTATGGGATCCATCCGCCGATTGTTCAGTGTCTGGACTGCGGCCTGGTCTATGCCAATCCCCGTTATGAGGCGGCGGAGATCGCCGAGACCTATCGGGCGATCGAGGATCCCCTCTATTTGCTGGAACGGGAAGGACGGGTGCTCACGTTCGAACATCATCTCCGGCCCATCGAACAGCTGATCGGACCGGGGCACGGTCGGCGGTTGCTCGATGTGGGCTGCCACATTGGGATATTCCTGGAGATCGCCCAGGCCCATGGCTGGGAGGCCTGGGGGGTGGAGCCCTCCCGCTGGGCGGTTGAGGTCGCCCGGGCCAGGGGGCTTCGAGTGATCGAGGGGACGCTCCGCGAGGCGAGGTTCCCCGATGCCTGGTTCGATGTGGTCACGATGTGGGATGTCATAGAGCATCTGAGCGATCCCCTGGGGGAACTCCGGGAAGTCTACCGGATCCTGAAACCTGGTGGCTGGGTGGTGATCCACACCATGGATATTGAAAGCCCCTTCGCACGCCTCCTGGGCTCGCGCTGGCCCTGGCTGATGGAGATGCATCTTTACTACTTCTCCCGACGGACGCTGCGGCGCATGCTGGAACGTGCGGGGTTTCGAGTTCATCGTATGGCGGCGGAGGGGCGGTATCTGCGCCTGGGATATCTGGCCACGCGGGTTCGGGCCCTCTTCCCCCGCCTGGGCGCCTTCCTGGTCTGGTTGGTTCAGCGGGCTCACCTGACGGCGCGGGCCGTCTATATCGACCTGGGGGATCTGTTCACGGCTTATGCATGGAAGCCCGAGCACCCTCCCGATGGTTGAACCGTGCTCCTTCCCGGGGGAATGGAAGATATAGACCGGATTGCCCTTCTGGCGCAGGCCGCTTACAATGAGACTGGAGTCGTGTTGTATTCTCCTTTTTCCCCGGCCGTGCCTTGCGGTTTGTGCGCCACATGGGATCAGATCCTTTATTTGAGGAGGGCACCATGAACATCCCACCCGATCTGCGCTACACGGAATCCGATGAATGGGTCCGTCTGGAGGGGGAGGAGGCGGTATGCGGCGTCACGGATTACGCCCAGAGCCAGCTTTCGGATGTGGTTTATGTGGAGCTGCCTGAGGTGGGTCGCACGTTTCAGAAAGGCGAGGTCTTCGGGGCCATTGAGTCGGTGAAGGCGGCGGCCGACCTTTATATGCCGATGAGCGGAACCATCACAGTGGTGAACACAGATCTGGTCCAGAATCCGGAATGGGTGAATCAGGATCCCTACGGGCGGGCCTGGCTGATCCGGTTCCGTCCCAGCAACCCGGCGGAGTATGAAACCCTGATGGACGCCGAGGCGTATCGGGCCCATTGTGAGGCCCGTGCGCACTGAAGGGCCATCCGAGAAGGTCTTCTCAATCGAATGGGCTCTATGCTCTCTTAATCTCCATTTCTCACGGCCAGAATGATAGAAAGAGGAGAGACCGGTTCGCCTGAAGATCCTGGGCTCAGCCCCCGGAGGCGCCGATGCGCTTTGTTCCGCACACAGAGGAAGAGCGTCGCGAGATGCTCCGGGTCATCGGCGTGGAGCGGATCGAGGATCTCTTCGCCGATGTGCCGGAAGCCTATCGGTTCCCCCCTTTGAACCTCCCCGAGCCCCTGACGGAGCTGGAGATCCGCTGGGAGCTGGAAGCCCTGGCGGAGGCCAACATCCACACCGGTCAGTATGCGTGTTTCCTCGGCGCCGGGGCTTACCGGCACTTCATCCCGGCCGTTATCGATGAACTGCTGCGCCGGGGGGAGTTCTACACGGCTTATACCCCGTACCAGCCCGAGGTCAGCCAGGGCACCCTCCAGGCGATGTTCGAGTTCCAGTCTATGATCTGCGCCCTCACCGGGATGGAGGTGGCCAACGCCAGCCATTACGACGGTTCCTCCGCTCTCGCGGAAGCCGTGCTGATGGCGTTGCGGCTGACCCGGGGGGAGCGGCCGAAGGTGCTCATGTTCCCCACCATCCATCCGGAATACCGGGCGGTGGTCCACACGTATGTCCAGCACCTGGATGTCCGTCTGGAGGGGGAGAGCGGGTGGACCCTTCACCAGCTGCGGCAGCCGCTTCTCCTTCTGGAGGAGCTGGAAGCCCATCTGGATGCGGAGACCGCGGCCCTGGTGATCCCTTATCCGGATTTCCTGGGCCGGGTGCTTCCTCCTTCTCGCCTGCGGGAGACGGCGGATCGGGTCCATCAGGCCGGCGCGTTGCTGATCGCGGTGGTCAACCCCATCGCCCTGGCTCTCTTCGAGCCCCCGGGGAACTGGGGGGCGGATATCGTGGTGGGCGAGGGGCAGCCCCTGGGGATCCCCCTGAGCTTCGGGGGCCCCTATCTGGGGATCATGGCGACCCGCATGGCGTTCGTGCGCCAGCTGCCCGGCCGTATCGTGGGAGAGACGGTGGATCTGGAAGGCCGCCGGGGGTATGTATTGACCCTCTCCACCCGCGAGCAGCACATCCGCCGGGAGAAGGCCACTAGCAATATCACCACCAACGTCGGCCTGATGGCCCTGGCGGCCGCCATCTATCTTTCCGTGATGGGCAGGCACGGGCTCCGTCAGGTGGCCTCGCTCTGCTATCATAAGGCTCACTACCTGGCGGAGCGGATCGCGTCCCTTTCGGGCTACGAGGTCTGGCGCGAGCATCCCTTCTTCCATGAGTTTGTGGTCCGAACCCCGCGCCCGGTTGCCGAGATCAACCGCATCCTTTACGAGGGCTATCAGATCCTGGGCGGCTACGACCTGGGCCAGGCGGATCCAGAGCTGGCCGGCCATATGTTGCTGTGCGCTACGGAGATGAACACGCGGGAGGAGCTGGACGCGCTGGTGGAGGCCCTGGGCGAAATCGGGCCGGCCCGTGAGGGCTGAAGACGGGGTCAGGGAGGATCGGCTCCCTCAGCGTCTGACTTCCCGGACGCTGCTTCAAACCCAGGCCGGAGGTGTGAGATGCCGGAGCCTCTGATTTTTGAATACTCCGTTCCCGGTCGGCGGGGCGTGGAGATGCCCGAGCCGGATGTCCCGGAGGCTCCTTTCCCGGAAGGGTTCCTTCGCGAGGATCTTCCCCTCCCGGAAGTGAGCGAGGTGGATGTGGTCCGTCATTTCCTCCGCCTCTCCCAGATGAACTATGGAGTGGACAAAGGCTTCTACCCCCTGGGCTCCTGCACTATGAAATACAATCCCAAGATCAACGAAGAGATGGCCCGGCTTCCCGGCTTTGCCCAGCTTCATCCTTATCAGGATCCCGAAACGGTGCAGGGCGCTCTGGCCCTGATGTATCACCTCCAGGAATTCCTGAAGGAGATCGGAGGGTTTGCTGCGGTCTCCCTTCAACCCGCGGCGGGCTCCCAGGGCGAACTGGCTGGGATCCTGATGATCCGGGCATATCACCGGGACCGTGGGGAGGGGAAGAAGCGGATCAAGATGCTGATTCCGGATTCCGCCCATGGCACGAACCCGGCCTCCTCGGCCATGGCCGGCCTGCGGGTGGTCAACATCCCATCGGACCGGCGGGGGAACATCGATCTGGAGGCTCTGCGCAGGGAATGCGATGAGACCGTGGCGGGCCTGATGATCACCAACCCCAACACCCTGGGGCTCTTCGACGAGAACCTGATGGAGGCCATTGAGCTCGTCCACCGCTGTGGGGGGCTGATCTATGGGGATGGGGCGAACATGAACGCCCTGATGGGGATCTGCAAACCCGGCGAGATGGGCTTCGATGTCATGCATTACAACCTGCATAAAACGTTCAGCACTCCCCACGGCGGCGGGGGGCCGGGGGCGGGACCAGTGGGGGCCAGTGAGCGGCTGGCCCCGTATCTGCCGGGGCCCATTGTGGCCATCGACCGGGAGCGGACCGTGCGCCCGGATGAGCCGGTCTACACGCTGGTGTGGCCGGAGCGAAGCATTGGCCGGGTGCGGGCCTTCCATGGCCATTTCGGGGTCTTCGTCCGGGCTTACACCTATATCCGGATGCACGGCCCGCGTTTGCGTGAGGTCTCCGAGGCGGCGGTCCTCAACGCCAATTACCTGCTGGCACGGCTGCGGGGCATTTACCCGGTGCCCTACGATCGCCTGTGCAAGCATGAGTTCGTGATCATGGGGAAGGTGCCGGGCACGCCCGTTCGGGCCCTGGATATCTCCAAACGACTGATGGATTACGGCTTCCATCCGCCGACGAATTACTTCCCGCTGATCGTGCCGGAAGCCCTGATGATCGAACCGACGGAGACCGAAAGCAAGGCCACGCTGGACGCCTTCGCGGAGGCGATGCGGCGGATCGCGGAGGAGGCGCGAAGCGATCCTCAGCGGGTACAGCAGGCGCCTCATACCACTCCCGTGCGCCGCCTGGATGAGGCGCGGGCCGCTCGTCAGCTCATCCTGCGCTATGTCCCGACTTCCGAGCCCCGCCCAACCCTCGCTCAGGCGTAGCGGGCTCACAGGCTGCCGATTGGGTGGAGGGGGCACGCGGTTCCGTCCGCCGGAATGGATCCTGCCGGGTTGGGGCGGAAGAGGGTTGAAAAGGGATCCGTATGGGGCAAGCGGAGGAATCCCCGATGATCGGGGGCTTCGGAGGGGGGATGTCCGATGTTGACAGGGGGCAGGGGATCCTGTATATTAAGGAGGCGGACGGTCTGGGATTGGTCAGGACCCCGGGGCGATCCTCCTCGGGAGTCTTGACAAACCCGGGGGGCTGTGCTATAAAATAAGGTGCGTGTGGATCCTGGACAAGCGAGAGGTGGCGGGGCGCAGGCTGACGGACATCGGCGCAGGCCCGCCCCACCGTTATGGGGGCTGATCCCTATAACGGTTTGTGGTGTCTTCCGCACCTTAACAACTGAATTGTGGCAGGAAGTCCGGGGACGTCTGGCAGGAGTCTTGCGGTCGGACCTTACACCCCGGGAGGTCAACCTCCTGGGGATATAAGAGCCGACGGAGAGTTTGATCCTGGCTCAGGGTGAACGCTGGCGGCGTGCCTAACACATGCAAGTCGAGCGGGGAGGGGGTAGGCGTCCGCCGAGCCCTCCTAGCGGCAAACGGGTGAGTAACACGTGGGTGACCTGCCCCGGCGTGGGGGATAACCCTCCGAAAGGGGGGCTAATACCGCATACGCTCGGCGGGGACGGCCCGTCGAGGAAAGGCCCGGGGAGGAGACGAACCGGGTCGCGCCGGGAGGGGCCCGCGGCCCATCAGGTAGTTGGTGGGGTAATGGCCCACCAAGCCGATGACGGGTAGCCGGCCTGAGAGGGTGACCGGCCACACGGGCACTGAGACACGGGCCCGACTCCTACGGGAGGCAGCAGTGGGGAATCTTGGGCAATGGGCGAAAGCCTGACCCAGCGACGCCGCGTGCGGGAAGAAGCCCTTCGGGGTGTAAACCGCTTTTGCCGGGGACGAGAAAGGACGGTACCCGGCGAATAAGGCCCGGCCAACTACGTGCCAGCAGCCGCGGTAATACGTAGGGGCCGAGCGTTACCCGGATTTACTGGGCGTAAAGTGCGCGTAGGCGGGGCTCTAAGTCGGACGTGAAAGCCCCGGGCTCAACTCGGGGAGGCCGTTCGATACTGGAGCCCTTGAGGGCGGGAGAGGGTGGTGGAATTCCCGGTGTAGCGGTGAAATGCGTAGATATCGGGAGGAACACCAGTGGGGAAGCCGGCCACCTGGCCCGTCCCTGACGCTGAGGCGCGAAAGCGTGGGGAGCGAACCGGATTAGATACCCGGGTAGTCCACGCCCTAAACGATGCGCACTAGGTATGGGGGGCTGACCACGCTCTCCGTGCCGAAGCTAACGCGTTAAGTGCGCCGCCTGGGTAGTACGGCCGCAAGGCTGAAACTCAAAGGAATTGGCGGGGGCCCGCACAAGCAGCGGAGCGTGTGGTTTAATTCGATGCAAAACGAAGAACCTTACCCGGGCTTGACATGCCGGTGGTACCGACCCGAAAGGGAAGGGACCCCGTAAGGGGAGCCGGCACAGGTGCTGCATGGCTGTCGTCAGCTCGTGCCGTGAGGTGTCGGGTTAAGTCCCGCAACGAGCGCAACCCCTGCCCCTAGTTACACGTGTCTAGGGGGACTGCCGGCGATAAGCCGGAGGAAGGTGGGGATGACGTCAAGTCAGCATGGCCTTGATGCCCGGGGCTACACACACGCTACAATGCCCGGTACAATGGGTTGCCAACCCGCGAGGGGGAGCCAATCCCATCAAAGCCGGGCTCAGTTGGGATTGCAGGCTGCAACCCGCCTGCATGAACGCGGAGTTGCTAGTAACCGCCGGTCAGCCATACGGCGGTGAATACGTTCCCGGGCCTTGCACACACCGCCCGTCACGTCATGGGAGTCGGCAACGCCTGAAGCCGGTGGCCCAACCCTCCCCCACTCAGGGCCTCTCGGGGGAGAGACCCTGGGTGGGGGAGGGAGGGAGCCGTCGAAGGCGGGGCCGGCGACTGGGACGAAGTCGTAACAAGGTAGCCGTAGCGGAAGCTGCGGCTGGATCACCTCCTTTCTAGGGAGTGCTGGTCGAGGGCGATCTCCCGGCGTGAGCCGGATGCCCTTCGACCCACCCCAGGGTGGTCCGTCAGGGGCTCTGCCCCTGGCGTCCCAACGCCGGACGCCCGGCCCTTCCTGCCACAATTCAGTTGTTAAGGTGCTCCATGTGGAACGTCTCGCCATTCCCCTGGTGACTCGAGCGGCGGGGAAACACCCGGTCCCATCCCGAACCCGGAAGTTAAGCCCGCCAGCGCTGATGGTACTGGAGGGGCGACCCTCTGGGAGAGTAGGCCGTTGCCAGGGGAATGGTTGCGCCGCGGGGTGGAGCAGCGGTAGCTCGCCAGGCTCATAACCTGGAGGTCGCGGGTTCGAATCCCGCCCCCGCAACTATGAAAGCTGCGGCGTGATTTCGCGCCGCACCGTTATTCTGTGGGTTCCGCCAGATCCTCCTCCTGCACCCCTGTGGGAAGGGCGGACGGTAACGTGACCGCTCGCCCCTTTTCTCTTCTCTATCTCCACATTCCATTGTGCCCACAAGGGATCTCTGGTGCGTAGGATTCCCAAAGGGTCTCGGCGACCCAAAGGAGGTTGCCATGGAGCGTCGAAACCGCCCCATCCTCCCGGATGAGGAGGAGGAGCTGGAAAACGAGGAGTTCTGGGCCGAGCCCTGGGAGGAGGACGCGGCGCTGGAGGAGCTCGACCTGGAACCTGAACTGGATGAGGAGACGTCCCTCCCGGTCCTGGGTGAGCTGGCGGAGGATCGGGATCTGATCTCCCTTTACTTTCGGGAGGTCACCGATCACCCTCTGCTCACCGCCGAGGAGGAAAAGGAGCTGGCCACGCGGATGGCCCGCGGGCGAGAGGCTGCCCGTCGCCTGGCTCGCGATGGAAATCTTCCACCAGAGGTCCGCAAGCGTCTGGAACGGTTGGTGGAAGAAGGCCGCCAGGCTCGCGAGAAGTTGATCACCTCGAACTTCCGACTGGTGATCAGCGTGGCCAAGAAATATCAGGGCCTCGGGGTGCCCCTGCTGGACCTGATCCAGGAGGGGAACCTGGGCCTGATGAAGGCCGTGGAGCGTTTCGATCCCAAGCGGGGCCGCCGCTTCTCGACTTATGCCACCTGGTGGATCCGTCAGGCGATCACCCGGGCGCTGGCGATGCAAGCCCGGACGATCCGCCTGCCGATCCACGCTCAGGAGCAGTTGCGAAAGGCCCAGCGGATCGCCCATCAGATCGAGCAGGAGGCCGGCCGGCCGGCCACGCCGGAAGAGGTCGCGGAGCGGCTGGGCACAGAGACCGATAAGGTGGAGTGGCTCTGGAACGCCGCCCGGCCGTTGCTCTCTCTGGAAGAGCCCATGGACGACGAGGGCGAGACCACGCTGGAGGGAGCGATCCGGGACGTGGAGAGCCCGGCTCCGGATGAGGTGGTGGCGGATCAGCTGTTGCGAGAACAGATCGAGGAGATCCTGAACGAGTTGCCCAGCCGCCACGCTCGGGTTCTCCGGCTTCGCTATGGATTCGAGGATGGGCGATCCTACACCCTGGAGGAGGTCGCTCAGCGGTTCGGGCTGAGCCGGGAGCGGATCCGTCAGATCGAAGCGGAGGCCCTGCGCTATCTGCGCAAGCAGCTCAAGGTGCGCCAGATGCGGGAGTTCCTGAAGGCCGCCTGAGCCTCCTCCGATAAGGGTTGAGAGGCCGGCATGCCGGACGCGTCGCCGGCCTCTTGTTTTTATTGGAGACGTCGATCTCCTCCTCGGGCCTTCGGGGGGCAGACCGGCTGCCTTCGACAAGCTGGCCTGTCCCCCCGCGTAGGGTTCTCCCCATCCTGTTCCAGATCTTCGTCCGGAGGGAGCCTGCCCATGTTACGGGTGGAACGCCAGGGGGAGCTTGCGATCTGGGTTGTGGATCGGCCGCAGCGGCGGAACGCGATGGACTGGGCCACCATGCAGGCCTTCGCCCGGGCGGTGGAGGAGGCGGCCCGGGATCCTGCGCTGCGGGTGGTGATCCTCACCGGCGCGGAAGGAGCTTTCCTCTCCGGAGCGGATCTTTATGAGATGGCACATTATCGCACCGAGGCGGATGGCTATCGGCTGGGGCAGGTCATGGGCGAGGCGTTGCGCCAGCTGGAGGAGGCCCCGTGGATCAGCATCGCAGCCATCAATGGGCCCGCGCGGGGGGGTGGCGTGGAGGTGGCGCTGGCCTGCGATCTGCGGGTGATGGCCGAAGATGCCGATCTGGCTTTCGTGCAGGTCACCTGGGCCCTCACTCCCGGGTGGGGTGGAGGGCAGCGTCTGCGCCGACGGGTGGGGCCCGGCCGGGCGCTGGAGCTTCTCCTGACGGCCCGCCGGATCCGCGCGGAGGAGGCATTCCGCCTGGGGCTGGTTGAGCGCCTGGCCCCCGCCGGTCAGGCGCTTGCCGAAGCCCTCGCTCTGGCCCGGGAGATCCTGCGCTGGGATCCCGAGGCCGTGCAGGCGATCAAGGCGGTGATCCGGGATGGGGATTTGCTTCCCTTCCATGAAGCCCTGCAGCTTGAGCGCGAGCGATTCGCTCGTCTCTGGGCGGCTCCAGCTCACTGGGCCGCTCTGGAGCGTTTCCTGCAACGGAATCCACAGGGTCCGGATCCAGGTCGGACAGTCTGAACGTTCCTGGAGAGGCTACGCGCCCGCTCTCTCGCGGGAGCCTGGAGGCGGGGGCGAAGCCGATCCGCTCAGCCTATGGATTCCTCGCAGATCGCCTGGAACCCGCATGCGCGACAGCGGGCGGGCGATCGATGCTGGCGATGCGCCTCTCCGCGTCCCAGATCCCGCCGCATGGAGGCCAGAACCCCAAGAAGCTCCTGCCGAAGCTCGGAGGTATATTCCACGCGGAAGGCCCGATCCCGATAGCGGATCCATCCGTATGGCGGGCGAACACCAGTCGTTTCTTCCACCAGCAGGCAATAGGCGATCAGCTGCATGATGTGGGAGGGATATGGATAACGAGGAGCCGGAGTGGTTTTCACTTCCACTGGAATGATCATTTTCCCCTGCCGGATCAGGTAATCCGGCCTGCCGATCAAACCGTAACGAGGGGCAAAGAGCGGAGGGGAGGTTCTGGCACCGGACATGTCTTCCTCCACGACCTCACCGCGCGGAAGGTCCGTCCATCGCCGGAGAAGCCATCCGAGGCTTCCGATGGCCAGCGCCAGCAGCAGCAGGAAAACACCCGCCGTCAGCATCCTGGATTCCCCATGCCACGCAGTGCACGAGCGCTGCAACTCTATAATGCTCGCAGGGTGCCCACCTCCTGGACATCCACCGGCACCCCATCGATCTCCGGGGGAATGCGATCCTCCGGCGCCAGGGCTTCGAGCGGGACCTTGCGGCGGACGGAGACCACGAGGCAGAGCTCATCCGTGGAGCGGCCGCCCCGCTGCCGATAGCCAATCCCCACGGCCACCACGTTCGCCTTGCGCAACAGCTCGGCCTCTCGCCGTCGCTTCACTTCCTGAATCCGAGCAAGCGCCTCCGCTGAATTCATCGCGACGCTCCGGTTTCATTTCCCGTCCTGAGGAATTGCGCCATTGATTTCTCCCCTGAGGGCTTCAGGGCCCGAGGTCGCCAGAAGCATCCCCTGGACCCTGAAAGGAGGCCCCAGGAGAGGGACTATTTTTCCGCAAGTCGTGCTCCCTGCCGGCGTATGATCCACGTCTGCAGAAGCCATCGCCAGAGGATCAGCAGGAGCCCATTGCCGGTCAGGGTGATTGCGGCGAAGGGCAGCGGAGCTGGACGGCCCAGGGCCAGGCTCCGGAGGATCAGTCCGAGGATCCCTGCCCCCAGCCAGGCAAATCCGACCCGCAGCGTTACCTGACCCGGCGAGCGCGCGGGATCCACGCGATCCAGGCGGGCCACCCACGCGACCATCGCCCAGGCGAGGAAAAAGGGGGCCGCCGCCCGCACGATGCCCCAGAGCACCGGACCCTCGTTGAGCAGGCCATGGCTGGCCCGCCCGAGGGCCGCAAAGAGCAAGAAAACCAAGAGATCGCCACCCCACAGGATCCATCGCTGCCGGCTCACGGCGGGCTCCTGCAGATGAAGGGACTGCTTCACATTCATTATACCTGGGGTTTTCAGGGACCGTTGGGTTTCAGTCCCGCTTCGGAAAAACCTCTGGACTTGCTATACCGTCCGCAACGAGACAGACTGGAGTGGAGCCTTTCAGAGAGGGAGGGAGTCGATGGGTCTGAAGGAACGGCTCCAGGAGGATCTGAAGGCGGCGATGCGTGCGGGGGATGAGCCCCGCAAGACGGCCATCCGGATGGCGTTGCTGGCCATCCGCATGGCGGAGGTGGAAGCTGCCCGCCCCCTCAGCGAGGATGAGATCCTGCGGGTGCTTCAGAACGAGGTCAAGCGGCGTCGGGAGACCCTGGAGGAGCTGGAAAGGGCTAACCGGCCGGATCGGCTCATGGCGGAGCGGGCGGAGCTCGAGGCCCTGCTCGCTTATCTTCCCCAGCCGCTGACCCGGGAGGAAATTGAGGCGATGGCGCGCGAGGTGATCGCGGAGATCGGCGCCACTTCCCCGGCTCAGCTGGGAGAGGTGATGAAGCGGTTGATGCCCAGGGTCCGTGGCCGGGCGGATGGCCGGGAAGTGCAGGAGATCGTGCGCCGCCTCCTGACAGAAGCGGCTTCATAGGGGCGAGGGCCTTTCTGAAAGGGGGACGGGCGGTGCAGGCCACCTTCAATGGTGTGCACCGCCCGGCTCAAAGGGTTGTGGGGGAGAGGAGGGGATCCTGCGTTAGCGCAGCTCCCAGGTCACCTGGATCTGAACGGTGATCTCCAGTTCCCCCGCCGCCACGGGGACCGCTGCGGCCTCGGCGAAGGCGGGAGCCCGGGCCATCGGGACCGGCTGCGGGATGGCGGTTTCGGTGATGCTCACGATGCGGCCCAGCTGGGCCCCCAGGGCGCCGGCCAGGGCCTGCGCTCGCGCTTTTGCGTCCTCCGCCGCCAGCCGCCGGGCCTCCATCGCCAGGCGGTTCGGATCCCCGATCCGGAAGGCGATCGCGTCGACCCGGTTGGCCCCCGCTGCGACGGCCGCATCCACCCCCTGGCCCACGCGATCCAGATCCCGAAAGATGACCGTATACACATGGGTCACACGGTAAACTGGAGGGCCAGTCCGCCGGCCGGTCTGGGGATCGCGGGGCTCCTCGATCTGGATCTGGAAGGAGGCGGTCTGGATGTCCGCCTCGGCGACCCCATGTTCTTTCAGCGCGGCCAGCACGGTCGATGCGCGGCGGTTGTTCTCGCTCAGGGCTGCGGCGAGCGCCTCGCCCTCCGTTTCCACCCCCAGCGTCACCACCGCCTGATCCGGCCGTGCCCGCACCGTTCCGACGCCGAGCACGGTGAGCGCGGTGGGAACCCCCTCCGGGGTCACCAGGGCTCCAGCGCGGATATCCGGTGCCCGAGAGGCTCCTGCGCTGGAAGGGGTAGCGACGGGGCGGCACGCGCTGATCAGCAACCAACCGATCATCCCTCCCACCCCGAGGAGCCAGAGCCATCGCCGGCCTTTCATAGGCTGCCTCCTGGAAGATGATCCTCCTCATTTCAGCACCAGGCTGGAGACCTCCGGGGTCCCCCGATCCGGCCAGGTCCTCCCAGAGGCCGATTCCGACAGATAAGACGTTCAGGGGGGATAAGGAGTTCCCGCAGCGGGCGCTATCGACTTCCGCCACCGGAGGATTCGGGGAGCGGGAGCCGCCCGAGGGGGCTCCTAACCCCAAGCGGTTGGAGAGGCGCATCGGTCCCCCCTGCGATTCGGGGGCCTGTATCCCGGGATAAATCCCTACGGGCGGATCCAGGACCACCGGAAAGCGGAGAGCCAGGCGAGCCCTCCCAGGGTCAGGATGTAGATCAATAAACCGAAACCGCCCGCCATGAACAGGCGGACCGCTTCCTCCAGATGGGTAGATGGAGGAACCGGCGGAAGCATTCGGGGCCATACGAACGCGATCCCCAGGGCCATAACGAGCGAGGCGATCAGGACGCGCAGCCCCCATCGGCCCAGGCCGTAGGAGCCCATAGGCCCCACCTGGCGGACCAGCAGGATGCTCATCAGCAACGCGTGGGCAGCCCATTGCACCGAGTTGGCCACCGCCAGATCCGTCACCTGAAGGGGGCGGAAGAGGGTGGGGGCCAGGGCAGCCGCCAGATAGATCCCCACGTTGCAGATTAAGCCCACCACGGCGGGGGTGAGGGTATCCTGACGGGCGTAGAAGGCGAAAACCAGGGGCTGATCGATCGCGGCGAAGATCAGGCCGGGAAGATACCCGCGCAGCACCCCGGCCACCACCGCGGTATCCGTTGCGGTGAAACGGCCATGCTGGAACAGGAGATCGATGGCCGGGTCCGCCAGCACATACAGGCCGAAAGCGGCGGGGACGATCAGGACGATCACCATGCGCAATCCGGCCACCAGGGTGGCACGGAAGGGCTCCATGCTTTCTTTCCCCTGGCGGGCCTCCACGCTCAGGCGTGAAAGGCGGGGAAGGATCGCCACCGAGATGGCCGTCACGATCAGGCCCAGGGGGAACTGGATCAACGTGGTGGCATAGCGCATCCAGGCGATGCTGTTCGGGCCGGTGCGAGAGGCCAGGTGATAGCTCAGCAGGATGGCGATCTGGTTGACGGCCAGGCCGAAGACCACGGGGGAGTAGAGCTGAAGGATGCGCAACAGGGCCGGGTGATACCAGGACAGCTGAGGCCACAGGCCATGCAGGGCGGGAAGCTGTAACAGAACCTGGAAGATGGATCCGGCCACCATCCCCAGGGCCAGGGCGGTCACGCCCAGCCGTTCCCCCAACAGAAGCGCTGCCGCGACTATGGCGGCGTTGAAAACCGCGGCGGTGAAGGCGGGAAGGGTGAACCGCTGGAACGCCTGAAGGAGCCCGCTGATCACTCCCGCGGTCGCGATCCACCAGACGGCCAGGATCGTCCAGCGGAGCAGTGCCGCTGTGAGACTCAGCAGCCCGGGGTCCAGGCCGCCTGCGAGCAACCAGGCCACCGGCCCCGCGGCGAGCTCCACGAGGAGCACGGCGAGGCCCATCATCAGCCAGACCCAGATCAGGACCGCGCCGGCCAGCCGCCGGAGCTCTGGAAGCCGATCCGCATATTCCCGGAACACCGGGACCAGGGCGGAGCTCACCATCCCGCCGACCAGGAGATCGTAGAGCTGGATCGGGACCACGGCGGCGGCCTCGAAGGCGCTCAGGGGTCCGGTGGATCCGAACAGCTCGCTCTTGACGGTCTCCCGAAGCAGTCCGATGAGGCGGCTGGTGATATTGCCTGCCGCGATGATCATCGCATCGCGGGCCAAGTGGAAGGTTTCGATCTCCCACGGGGAGACCCGCCGGATCAGCCTCTGGAATCGCTCCCGATGGTCCATCCTCCAACCCCGTCGAATGCGCAGCAAGGATGGGCGGCAGGTAACGGCCTGCCCTACCGGGCCGCTGGGCCCCTGGCCCCCCTCATCCCCCTGTCTCTGGAGGAAGGGGTGAGGGGGTAGAGGTAGTCACGGCAACAGAGCCATTTTGACTCATATCCCCATTTACTGTCCATCCGGGGAAGGGCTCCTTCCCCATCGGAACAGGAGATTGCCGGAGGGCTCTCGCTTTCCATGGTGGTTGTTTCTTTCCAAAAATGAAGTTAAAATAGAAACACGATCTTTCTTTCCGCAGGAGCGATGGATGAGCCGTCCCCATCTGACGCCGGACGAATGGCTCTCTCGCCTGGAGCACCAGGTGCTTTCCGCGTTTCGGGAGCTTCGAGGGCTCTATGAACAGGAGCGGGCCAGACGAGAGGAGCTGGAGCATGCCTATCGGCGGTTAAGGGATCTGGACGAGCTCAAGACTTCCTTTATTGCTCGAGCGAGTGCCGAGCTCCGCCAGCCGCTGGGTCTGGTGATCGGCTTCCTGGAGGCCGCTCTGGGGCATCTGAAAGCCCGGGGTGATGCGGAGTCTGTCCGAATGATCCAGGCGGCCCTGCGGGGGGCCTATCGCCTGCTGGATTACGTGGCTCCCCTGGCTGCTTTCGCTGAGCTCCATCGTCAACCGATCGCCTTCGTGGAGCCTATTCCCCTGGGCCAGTTGATCCAGGATCTCATCCGGGTCCACGAGCCGGTGATGTCCGAAAAAAGCGTCGAGCTCCACATTCATTTGCCCCCAGAGGCCGCTCAAACCGCGGTGGATGGGCCATACGGTTCTTATATCCTGCGCACCCTGCTGGATTTCCTGCTCGCCATCCACCCGGAGGGGGGAAGGATGGAGATCCGGGGGCATGTGAAGGAGCCGGTTCTGCTGGTGGAGATCCTGGACCCTCATCTGAGCTTATCTCGAGAGATCCTGGCCTGGCTGAACGAGGGGGCTGTGGAGGGTCTTTATCCCCAGCAGACCCGATCCCATGTCGACCCTGCGATCCTGGGCCTGGTCATTGCCAAGCGCGCGGCGCAGGCGCTGGGCGGGGATCTGTTTATTCGTAGCGAGGAGGAGCAGGGGACGACGCTCAGCGTGCTCCTCCCGGCGCGTCCGCTGGACATTGAGGATCAGATCTCTCTGTTGAGCCAGGCGCTGGAACGGCTGCCTTCTCAGCGGATGAGGGAAGAGGGTGGGGATTGAGGGGAGGGCACTCTGGGGCTCATGGGGGGATGGAGGATGGGAAGGGTGGGGCGGGCGGCTTCGCCGCCCGCCCCATGATCCCGAACGTGCCCTTAGATCCCCAGGGGAAGCGGTGGGGAGCTCAGCGGAGCCCCCTCGGTTTCCGGGCGCATGGCCGGAAGGACCATCAGGGGTCCCAGGCCGCGCTCCAGGGTGATCTGAGCGGACTCCGCGGGCTTCAGGTAGTCCTTGAGCACCTCGATGATCACCTCCGGATCCGCCTCACCGCAGGTGAACACATCCACCGCCACATAGGCATATTCCGGCCAGGCGTGCAGAGAGATATGGGACTCCGCAAGCAGCACCAGGGCTGAGAAGCCGTCCGGGACGAAGCGGTGGATCTTCATGTTCAGCAGGGTAGCGCCGGCCCGGCGCACCGCGAGCTCCAGAACCTGCTTGAGGTTCCGCAGGGGCTCCCGATTCTGACACTTCCAGAACTCCGCGATCACGTGCCGCCCCAGGGTCAGCTGGGTAGGGAAGGGGGTCGGAGCAGCCGTCATCACCGAGGACGTGATCGCGGTGTCCACATCCGGGCTGCGCCA
Source organism: Candidatus Thermoflexus japonica (assembly GCA_002898735.1). Taxonomy (GTDB): domain Bacteria; phylum Chloroflexota; class Anaerolineae; order Thermoflexales; family Thermoflexaceae; genus Thermoflexus; species Thermoflexus japonica. Next base: position 24,780 of record BEHY01000008.1, on the reverse strand, counting down.
TACCTTATCGATTGCATCCTCATCCTCGTAAAGCTCTCGTCCCCCTTCGATCACATAATCCTCCGGTGGCTGGAATTCGGGCAGGGTTTCCACCCGGAAGAACGTCGAGCGATACCAGGGAACGGGCGAAGGACGGGCGAAGGGCGGAAGATCCGGGATGGGCTGCTCTTCGGGCTCCTCCCAGTTGGCATAGAGGCTGAAGTCTGGCAGGATGTGGGTGAACGTGATGGCGTGCCGGTTCAGGAGCTCCCGCTGCCAGACGTGCCACTTGCTGATGTTCGACTCGATGCGGGTGATGCCGAAGTAGCCCGCGCGGCCCTCTCCCTTCTTCAGGCACATGAACCCCTTCTCCAGGAACAGCAGAAGGCCGTGCTCCGTCTCGGTCGGATCGGTGAGGAAGGTATCGAATCGCCCCAGGAGCTCAGGGGGCAGGCGGTCCGTCAGGCTGCGGCAGTAGACCGTGATGTTCAGGCCGGCGCGGCGCGCGGCCTGTTCGATGAAGGCACACAGGCGCTGGTCGATCTCAATGACCACGACCGAGCGGGGTAACCCGGTCAGGGCCAGGGCGAGGCTGGCCAGGTCATCATCCCCCAGCACCACCACATCCTTGCCCTCCACATCCCCCTGGGCGACCATCAGGGCCACCCGGCGCATCACGGAATCGATTGTCTGATAACCCTGATCGTAAGCCGCCAGCGGCTCGGGGCGCCCCCTGGCCAGTTCCTCGTACCGACGGGTCACCTCCTGGAAAAAGCCCAGGTCAATCCCGGTTCCCTGACAGGCAAGACACCGGATGTCTGGAGCTGCTGCCACATTCAGGTCCCGGGCCAGACGCTGGCCCTGCTCGGTCAGTTGCAGACGCTTCCCATCGAAGGTCAGGGCTCCGGCATCCAGCAACTGCTTGATGCCTTCGACCACCCGTGGAAAGGGAAGCCCCGCGGTGCCAGCCGCCTGCCAGGGATCCCCTTCCCGCAGGATCGCGCGCAGGAGCCGGGCCAGCTCCGAGCGCCCCAGGGTCAGGATCTCCCCCGCCATCGTTCACCTCCTTTCCCCGGAATGTGATCGGCACCCTCCGGCGCCTGAAGGGAAACGGCTCCGCACGCACCGTCCCCTACAAAGCAAATAGGCAGCACGGGTTCCGCACCCGGCATCATCGGAGGCACCCGACGTATGCCAAAAGCCGGAACGGCTGCCTATTTGGTTTGCGAGCCCGGCGGCTCGAAGATGGCCGCCTGGGTGTAAGAGAAGGATGATAAATTGCTTCCGGAGCTTGCGACGGCCCTAACCGCAAGCATATATTGTATCAGGGAGGTTCTTAATCCACAAGTATGCAAGAATGAAGCGGGAGCTGGGCCGGGCACTCCGGGCGCCCGGCTCAACCCCCAAAGCCCGGAAGAACATCCGCAGGATGGGCTGAGATCCGGCTACTGGAAGTCCCTTCGCCGGGCGATTTCGTAGAGGGCGACGGCGCCGGCGGTGGCGGCGTTCAGCGAGGCGATCCGACCGCGCATCGGGAGATAGATCAGGAAATCACAGACGCGTCGAATCAGCGGGCGGATGCCGGACTCCTCGTTGCCCACCACCAGAGCGATCGGGCCGCTGAGATCTGCCTGATCATAGCGGATGGCCCGGGGATCCTGCTGGAGGCCCACGATCCATAGCCCCCGTTCTTTTAATTGCTCCAGCGCCCGCGCCAGGTTGGTGACCTGAACTACGCGCAGGTGTTCCACGGCGCCGGCGGAGGCGTTCACCACCGCAGGGGTCACCCGGGCGCTGCGATGCTCGGGGAACAAAACGGCATGCACCCCTACCGCTTCGGCGGTCCGCAACAGGGTGCCGAAGTTCTGGGGATCCTGGAGGCAATCCAGGGCCAGCCAGAAGGGTGGATCGGGCCGGCGGGCGCTTTCGGCCCACGCTTGCTCCAGGTCCGCGTAGGGGTACGGATCGGCCTCCGCCACGACCCCCTGATGGCTGTCGGTGATGGCATCGAGGCGGGCCCGGGGCACATACAGGATCGGGATCCCACGATCCGCTGCCATGGCCCGGATCTCCTCCAGGATGGGTCGGGGCAGGAGCCCTTCGGCGAGCAACAGCCGGTAGATGCGTCGTCGCCCGGCCCGCAGGGCCTCATGCACCGCGTGGCGCCCGTAGAGGAATTCGCGCTGGATTGTCTCCGTCCTTTTCATCTCACTCCCTGTCCGGCAGATCCATCCCCGCGCCCGCTGGTTCCCACCGCATCACCACCCATGATCCCCCGAACGGTCGGGCCAGCCGGGCCATCCGATCGATCCATCGAAAGAAGGGCGGCATCTCCGGGCGTGAAACCCTCTGGAAGCCGAAACGCTGATAGAAACCTTCCAGCTCCGCCCGACATATGAGATAAAGGGGCCCAGGTTCCCGGGCCAGCAGGGCCTGCACCATCATGCTCCCGAGGCCCCGGCCTCGCCACGCGGGGTCCACCACGAGGGAGGCCAGTTCCCGACTGCCATCCCTATGCGGCCGGATCTGGACCGCTCCCACGACCTGGCCGGCTACCTCCACGACCAGGAAACGGGACCCGTGCAGGCCCAGGGGGTTCAGCCGAGCCTGATGCACCAGGCGGCGGATGACCGCCTGATCCTCCGGTCGTGCCGGGCGCAGATGCGCCTCTTCGGCTTTCATTTTCTGCCTCCATCTCGGTGAACTTTCCACCAGGGCGGCTTTTCCTGGTGAAGCTTTGGCGTGGACAGGCTACCCAGGGCGGCCCACCCTCGCGAAAAAAGGGGATGGGGCCATTTCCCTTGATCCCGGGCAAAAGCATCATCCTGATTTCCCGGAGTCACTCCCGGCCATTCTCTTTCCTGCCCGCATTTTATCCTGATCCCCGGACCTCTGGAGGAGAGCAGATGATGGGGGCGTTTACTTGGAGGGCCAGGCCGGTCACCTTCAACATCGGGCCCCAGAGCATTTCCAGCCCTTCCCCCACGAAGATGGGAGGTGACCGGATGCCATCCGGCTCGAATCGGGGAGGCGAGATGGCTCATCCTGAGGGCCCGAAGGGCCGCGGGACGTTGGGAGCCGGGCAGGGCCCCTTCAGCGCCTGGCTTGACACGGGGTGGGGAATCCGATACGCTAAAGCTGGCGGCCGTGCTCAGGCGGGGAGGTGGCGGTTCCCTGAACCCGAAATCCGCCAGACGCGGGGCTGACATCCCCTTCGAGGGTTAGCGCGGCCCCTCCAGGGGATCCCTCCCGGTGATGAAGGTCCGGTCCTGCGCGGCGGACCCCGGTGAACCCCGCCAGGCCCGGAAGGGAGCAACGGTAAGCCGTCCCGGTTCGCGCGCCGCAGGGGTGCCGGGCCGGAGCCGTTTGAGGGATCACCGGTGGGGAGAGGCGGGCTCGACAAGGGGCGCACGGCCGCCTTTTCGTTTCCGAGGTCTCCAGGTTCCGCGCTCGCTGCGATGAACCGATGGACGTTTCTCAAATGGATCGCCTGGCTGGGGCTGGGCGCTTTTTGCCTCTGGGGTTACTGGCGCTCTCAACAGACCGTAACCATCCTCCTCGATGATCGCCCCTTCTCCATTAGAACCCATCAACGAACGGTGGGGGATGTGCTTCGGGAGGCGGGCCTGACGTTGCGCCCTGAGGATATGGTTTCCCCACCCCTGACGCATACGATCCGGCCCCCGGCGACGATCTCGATCCGACGGGCCAGACCGGTTCAAATCCTGATCGAGGGGCGTGGGGTCGAGCCTTCCCGCCAGATCCAGCTTTACACCCTTCATTCCGATCCCCAGACCATCCTGTCAGAAGCCGGGATCGCCCTGGGGCCGGGGGATGTCCTGTGGGTCGATGGCCGGCGAAGGGAGGCGGGGTCTCCCGCGCTCGACGGCGGGCAGCCTCCCCGGGAGATCCGGGTCGTGCGGTCCGCTCCCCTGGTGGTGCGTCTGGAAAACGGGATGCGCCGCGTGATCTGGTCGACGGCGCCAACGGTGGGGGCGGCATTGCGCGAGGCAGGTATGCGCCTGGACCCGGCGGATCGCCTGGTGCCCGGACCGGAAACGCCGCTCGGGGGGGGCATGCAGGTCTCTCTGTTCCGCGCTCGCCCCATCACGGTGGAAGCCGATGGGCGTATCCAGGTGATCTCCACCACGGCGCGCACGGTCCGGGAGCTGTTGTGGGAGTTGGGGATCTCGTTGCATGGCCAGGACCGGGTGATCCCGGAAGAGGGAAGCCGCCTCCAGGGTGGGGAGATCGTCCGGGTGATCCGGGTGGCGGAAGGGTTCGAGATCGAAGAAACTTCGATCCCCTTTCCGACGGCATGGGAGCCGGATCCCAACCTGGAGCTCGATACCTGGGTTCAGAAATCCCCCGGTCGAAACGGCGTGCTCCAGCGGCGGATCCGGGTGCGCTATGAGAACGGGCAGGAGGTTGGGCGGGAGGTGGTCGATGAAACCGTCATCCGGCCTCCGGAGCCCCGGGTATGGGTCTATGGGACGAAGATCGTGGTGCGCACGCTGGAGACGCCGGACGGGCCGATCGAATACTGGCGGCGGATTCGCATGCTGGCCACCTCCTACAGTCGTTCCACCGCAGGGGTCCACCCCTCCGCGTCCTATTTCGGTCGCACCCGGACCGGGCTGCCCATGCAGCGAGGGATTGTGGCGGTGGATCCGCGGGTGATCCGGCTGGGGTGGAAGGTATATGTGCCGGGTTACGGGGTGGGTCTGGCCGCCGATACCGGCGGCGGGATCATCGGCCGCCGCATCGATCTGGGGTATGACGATGAGGATCTGGTGCTCTGGTATCGCTGGGTGGATGTCTACCTCCTGACTCCGGTTCCTCCTCCGGAGTCGATCCCCTATATTCTGCCGGACTGGCCGACCCCACCTTCGCCTTGAGGGAGGGATCAGGATAGGATATGCTCCGGAGAGGCAGGTGGGGTCGCCGAGAAGGGCCCTGCCCTCGCCCTCCCTGGCGATCTCCGATTCCCTTCTGGAGGGGCCTGGATGTCCCGCACCGCCGATCGTGTCCGGCACTTCACGGAATCTGTGATCCGGGAGATGACTCGGTGGGCGCAGCATTACGGGGCCATCAACCTGGCCCAGGGGTTCCCGGATTTCCCGGCCCCCGAGGCCCTGAAGGAGGCGGCCGCCCGGGCGATCCGGGAAGACTATAACCAGTATGCCATCACGTGGGGGAGCCCCCGGCTGCGGGCGGCGATCGCTGAAAAATACCGCCGTTTTTATGGGCTGGAGATCGATCCGGAACGCCATATCACGGTGTGCTGTGGGGCCACCGAATGCATGATCGCCACCCTGCTCGCCTTGCTGAACCCCGGGGACGAGGTCATCATCTTCGAGCCCTTCTATGAGAACTACGGTCCCGACACCTGGATCAGCGCGGCGAAGCCGGTTTACGTCCCCCTGCGTCCGCCATCATGGACCTTCGACCCGGACGAGTTGCGTCGCGCCTTTTCTCCCCGAACCCGGGCGATCATCCTCAACACGCCGCACAACCCGACCGGCCATGTGTTCTCTGAGGAGGAGCTCCGCTGGATTGCGGAGCTGTGCCAGCGCTACGATGCTTATGTCATCACGGATGAGATCTACGAGCACATTGTTTACGATGGGCATCGCCATATCCCGATCGCCACGCTGCCCGGGATGTGGGAACGAACCGTCACCATCAGCGGGATGTCGAAGTCTTACGCGGTGACCGGGTGGCGCATCGGGTGGTGCATCGCCCCCGAGGATCTCACGGACGCGATCCGCAAGGTCCATGACTTCCTCACCGTGGGCGCTCCCGCCCCGCTCCAGGAGGCCAGCGTCGTGGCGCTCCAGTTCCCGATGGACTACTATGAGCAGCTGAGGGCGGATTACGACCGGCGCCGACATCTGCTGGTGGAGGCGCTGGAGGAGCTGGGATTTGAGGTGTGGTGGCCCCAGGGCGCGTATTATGTGATGACTGACTTCCGGGCTCTCGGGATGGAGGATGACACCGCCTTCGCCATGCGCCTGGTCCGGGAGATCGGGGTGGCGGTGGTGCCCGGCTCCAGCTTCTACGCCTACCCGGGCCGCGGACGCACGCAGGTGCGGTTCGCCTTCTGCAAGCGGGAGGAGACCCTTCGCGAGGCGGTGGCCCGCCTCCGGCGGTTGAGGACGTAAGATCAGCAGACACGGGGCGAAGGGGGCGGCAAAGCCCTCCCCCTCCCTGTTTCCCCCAGCGATGGCGTTTACCCCATCGCTTCGCTCAGCGCCCTGTGGAGGGCCTGGAGATCCCCGTGGGGGAGGGGGGCCTGGGCGTAATCCGGGCGGCCGCCCCCTCCTTCCCGGCCCAGCTGGCGGAGGATGCGCTGGAGGACTTCCCGAGCATCCAGGGGAACTCCCGGGCCGCAGGCGACGATCAGGAGTCCGTCCGCGCCCCCGGAGGCCAGGATGACCAGGCGGGGACGTCCTTCGCTCAGCCGTCGGGCCAGCCGGGGGAGGAGACCTGAGGGCAGCCGGGGCCACAGATGGATCAGGACCCCCCCAAAGGGGGCAGGCTGAACCTTCCGCTCGAGCTCGGGGAGGGCGAGCTCCAGATAGAGCTCTTGAAGAGCCCCCAGCGCCTTGCGGGTTTCTTTCAGTTCCGCCTGTAGGGTTCGAATGGCCTCCGGCAGCATGCCCTCGCCCACGCTGAGGGATCCCGCGGATTCCAGAAGGAGGCGATGCTTCCTCCGGTAATCTCGCAGCGCCCGTCCGCCGCACAGGAAGGTCACCCGGGTTTCGTTTCCCCGCCGCTCCAGCTTCACGATCTTGATGGGCCCCACTTCCCCCGTGCGCCGCACATGGGTCCCTCCGCATGCGCTTCGATCGAAATCCGCCACCTCGACGATCCGGATCCGGCCTTCCCTTTTCGGGGGGCGACGCAAGCCCAGCCCCTCCGCTTCCTCCGCTTCCACAAACCGGGTCCACACCTCCCGGTTCTCCATGACCACCCGGTTGGCCAACTCCTCCACGGCTTCAATCGCCTCGGGGGGGAATCCGACACGATCCAGATCGATGGTGACCAGTTCCTCCCCCAGGTGGAAGGATACCGTTTGCGCCCCGGTGATCCGCAGGAACGCCTGGGAGAGGATGTGCTGGCCGGTGTGCTGCTGCATATGGTCGAAACGACGTTCCCAGTCGATGCGACCCTCCACCTCCCGCGCCTCCAGCGGGCGAGCCAGGACGTGGAGGATGGCCCCATCGGCTTCCCGCTCGACCACCTCCAGCACCGGGATCCCATTCAGGGTCCCCCGATCATCGGGTTGCCCTCCGCCGGTCGGGTAAAATGCCGTCCGATCCAGGATGACGGCCGGCTGACCGTTATGCTCCGTGAAGGCAGTCACCGTGGCGGTGAATTGCTGCAGGTAGGGGTCCAGCCAGTAGAGCCGTTCGGTCATGGAGCAGCCTCCACCTTTCACCTTGACCTGCAAGGGAGGGATCGGGCAGGGTTTTGCACGGAACTTGCGCAGCTCGGCTCTCATCCAAAAGGGGGAATGGCTCCTCTCCCCTTCCTGTGGCCTGAAGGCCAGGGGGAGAAAAACATCCTTCGGGCCCGCCCGACCTCTTCAAGGAAGTCCGCTGCGCAATCCCCCCCATGACCATCCCCGATTATTGCAAAGCCCCCGGGTTGGCGGCCCGTCGAAAGCGCAACCGGTGTTTGCATTATACTGATAGGCGTCGTATGGTGGACCTCCCTGGGAGGAGCGGGGAAGGGGCAGACCGCTTTCTGGCTCCGAGTCCGCGGGGCGATTCTCTGAACCTGAGGCATCTATGCGCCGTCATCCTCTGGAGGACGCGGAGGTGATCGATCTGATCACCCGGGGTCGACGAACCGGTCGGCCCCATCGGGTGGAGTTGTGGTTTGTCTATCGGGATGGGGCGGTTTACCTGATGGCCCACGCCCGAGCCCACGGGCAGGGGACGGACTGGTACCGGAATTTGCGGGCGGATTCCCGTGTGGCCATCGAGGCGGAGGGAGGACGCTGGGAAGGGATCGCGGAACCGTTGTCGCCGGAATGGCTCCCTGCCGTGACGGACTGGTTCCGTGAGAAATACGGAGCGGCAGCGATCCGTCACTGGTATGAGGGCACCCCTCGCCTGCCGGTGCGGGTGCGGCTGCATGCGTAAGCCCTGAATTTCAGGACGCGTTCTATGTTAGCGGGGAGAGGGAGCGCGATGGCTTCGCCCTTCACACAGCTCCAGAAGATCCTGAACCATGAGATCCAGGATGGCTACCGAAACCGGATTGTGATCGGAGGGATCGGCCGGTTCGCGGATCACTGGTATCGCCAGGCGCGCGCCTCCCTGAAGGAGCGGGATCCGGAAATCCTCCTCCTTCTGGAGGCGATCTATGCCGATCTCCGGCGATACGAGACAGCGGGTGTCGAGGAGCGCCGGCGGTTGATCGAAGGGATCGAGGCCCGGATTCAGGAGGCTCTGCAACGCGAGCGGGAGCTTCGGGCCTCCCCGCCGGCGACCGCCGCGAAAGGGGAACGGGCGGTGCCCCCATCTCCGGAACCCCCGCCCGCTCCGCCTGCGGAGAGGCCCCGGGAGGAGCCGGCGATGCCTGCGCCCCCTTCGCGGCCGGGGCAAACCGCGCCTGCCCGCGCGCGTTCGCGGGGAGCGCCTCCGGTTCCCCCGAAGCTGGCGGCGAAGGTGGAGGCGCTGGGGCTGGACGCGCCGGTCCACCTGATCCATGGGGTGGGCCGTGAGCGGGCGCAACGCCTGGCACGCCTGGGGGTGCAGACCATCCGGGATCTGCTGTATCTGCTTCCCCGGCGGTATGTGGATTTCCGGGCCCTGAAGCCCATCCATCGCCTCCGGATCGGGGAAGAGGTAACCGTGATCGGCGAGGTGATGGATATCGGGAGCAAGCAGACAGGGAATGGCCTCACCGTCATCAAGGCGCTGCTCACCGATGGCTCCGGGGTCATCGAGTGCACCTGGTTCAACCAGCCCTATCTGCTGGATCGCATCAAGCCCGGCCAGTTCATCGTGGTGAGCGGGCGGGTGGATGAATTCCTCGGCCGTCCGGTGTTCCGTTCCCCGGAGTGGGAGCCTGCCGACCGGGAGCTGTTGCACACCGCGCGCATCGTTCCCATCTATCCGCTCACAGAGGGCCTGACCCAGCGCCTGATGCGGTCGATCCTCAAGCGGGTGGTGGATTACTGGGCGGATCGGGTGGAAGATCCGATCCCCGCCTGGATCCGCGAGGCTTACGGTTTCCCGGATCTTCCCACCGCGTTGAAGCAGGTTCATTTCCCGGAGGACTGGGAGCCGCTGGAGAAGGCGCGCCGTCGGCTGGCTTTCGATGAGGTGTTCTATCTGCAAATCGGATTGCTGGAGGTCCGCCGGCGATGGCGCAGCGCCCCGGGACGGGCGCTGGTTTTCGACGAGGCGGCCCTCGAACGGGCGGTGGAGGCGCTCCCCTTCGCCCTCACCGGTGCCCAGCGCCGGGCCCTGGATCAGATCCTGACCGACATGCGGTCCGGAGTGCCGATGAACCGGCTGCTTCAGGGCGAGGTGGGTTCCGGGAAGACGGTGGTGGCCGCTCTGGCCGCCTACGCGGTGTTCCTGGCGGGCGCCCAGACCGCGATCATGGCCCCCACGGAGATCCTGGCGGAACAGCATTACCGGACTCTGATCGCCCTGGCGGAGCGCTGGGCGAGCGCCGGTCTCCCCACCCCCACCATCCGTCTGCTCACCTCAGGGGTGAGCGGAGCGGAACGGGCTCAGATTTATGGAGAGCTGGCGGAAGGGACGTGTCATCTGGTGGTGGGGACCCACGCCCTGATCCAGGAGGAGGTGGCGTTCCATGACCTGGCGTTCGTGGTCATCGATGAGCAACAGCGCTTTGGGGTGTTGCAGCGGGCGGCCTTACGGGGCAAGGGTTACAACCCCCATGTGCTGGTGATGACCGCCACGCCGATCCCCCGCACCCTGGCCCTCACCCTCTACGGCGACCTGGACCTCTCGGTTCTGGACGAGATGCCGCCGGGCCGGCGGCCGGTGCTGACCCGCTGGTTGATGCCCGAGGAACGGGAACGGGCTTATGCCTTTATCCGCCGGCAGGTCGAGCAGGGCCACCAGGCGTATATCATTTGTCCCCTGGTGGAAGGCTCCGATAAAATCGAGGCGAAGGCCGCCGTGGAAGAATACGAGCGATTGCAGCGGGAAATCTTCCCCGACCTCCGGCTGGGCCTGATCCACGGGCGGATGAAATCCGAGGAGAAAGAGGCGATCATGAACGCCTTCGCCCGTGGGGAGATCCAGATCCTCGTGGCGACCCCGGTGGTGGAGGTGGGCGTGGATGTGCCGAATGCCACGGTGATCCTGATCGAGGGGGCGGACCGGTTCGGGCTGGCTCAGCTCCATCAATTCCGGGGCCGGGTTGGGCGGAGCAGCGTTCAGTCGTATTGCCTTCTGCTGGCGGAATCTCCCTCCGAGAGCGCCGTGGAGCGCCTCCGGGCCATCGAAACGATTTACGATGGCTTTCAGCTGGCCCAGAAAGATCTGGAGATGCGGGGGCCTGGCGATTTCCTGGGCACGCGCCAGAGCGGGTTCCCGGAGCTGCGCCTGGCCGATCTGACGGATCTGCGCCTTCTGGAGATCGCCCGCGAGGCGGCCGAGCGCCTGGCCGAGCGGGATCCTGAGCTGCAGGCTCCAGAGCACCGCCGCCTGGCGGAAGCTGTGTCGCGCTTCTGGCGGGGGCCTGTGGAGCCCAGTTAACACGGAGAGACAGAGATGACCCGCGCATTGTATCCGGCGTCTTTCGATCCGATCCATTATGGGCACATCGATATCGCCACCCGGGCGGCGGCGATCTTCGACGAGCTGGTGGTGGGCGTTTACGATCGTCCCAGCAAGAGCCTGCTCTTCTCCCTGGAGGAACGTCTGGCCCTGGTGCGGGAGGCCCTGCAGCATCTCCCCAACGTCACCGTCACCGCTTACAGCGGCCTTACGGTCGATTTCGCCCGGCGGATCGGGGCGCGGGTGATCGTGCGGGGGCTTCGGGTGATCTCGGATTTTGAGCTTGAGCTCCAGATGGCTCTGACCAACAAGCAGCTGGCCCCCGAGATCGAGGTGGTGTGTCTGATGACCAGCCGGGACTACGCCTTCATCAGCTCCAGCATCGTCCGCGAGATCGCCCTGCTGGGTGGGGATGTTTCGACCATGGTCCCGCCCCACGTCGCCCGCGCCCTGGCGGCGAAGGCGGCCGAACGCGCCGGGGAGATGGTGCCCATTATCTCCATCCGCGAGTGATCGGTGTGGGCATCGCGCGGCCGACCGCCTTCAGAGGGCTCCCTGGCTCCGAAGCATACCCGGAGTGGGGGCCGTTCTGCCTGATCCTCCGCCAGGGATGATAGCCATCCGGTCAGCGGATTCCCGCCCTGTCTATAACCGGGCGTGGGAACAGGGCTCGGATCGGGCAGCCCGGGGTTCGATCCCGCGCGGCTCCGGGGGAAGCCGGGAAAGAGCGGGGGATCCGTGGGATGGATCCCTGTCGAAGCCCAGAGGAGGTTCGGTATGGACATCCTGCATCTGATCGATCAGCTGGAGCAGCTGGTCCTCCGCAGCCGTCCCCTTCCTTTCCTGAGATGGGTGGTGATCGAGGAACGACGGCTTCTGGACCTGATCGATCAGATGAGGGTGACCATCCCGCAGGAGATCAAGCAGGCCCGACGGATCGCTCAGGAGCGGGAGCGGATCATCGCTCAGGCGAAGGAGGAGGCGGAGCGCATCGTCGCGCTGGCTCAGGAGCAGGCCAGCGAGCTCATCGCGCAGCATCAGGTGGTGCAGGCGGCCGAGCAGCGGGCCACCGTGATCATCGAGCGGGCGCAGCGCGAGGCGGAACGCCTGAAGGCGGATGCGGATGACTACGCGCTGACCCGGCTTCTGGAACTGGAGGAAACCCTCTCCCGGCTGCTTCAGATCGTCCGCAACGGGATCGAGAAGCTCCAGAATGAGCGTGCGGATGAACCACCCCAATCCCCCCAGGCCTGAACCGTTGCTCCTGATTGCCACCCACAATCCCGGGAAACGCCGGGAGCTCAGCGCTCTCCTGTCCGATCTCCCGGTCAGGCTGGTGGATCTCCTCGACATCGGGATCGCCGAAGCGGCCGTGGAACCCTATGAGCGTCTGGAAGACAACGCCCGATGGAAAGCGATGTTCTATGCGGAACGCAGCGGGCTATGGACGCTGGCGGACGACTCGGGGCTCGAGATCGATGCCCTGGGGGGCGCGCCGGGCGTTCACTCCGCCCGGTTCGCCGGGCCCGATGCGGACGACCCGGCTCGCATTCGGAAGGTCCTCGAACTCATGGCGGGCGTCCCGTGGCCTCAGCGGACGGCGCGGTTTCGCTGTGTGATCGCCCTGGCCCGGCCCGGGGAACCGCCGGTGCTGGTGGAGGGACGCCTGGAGGGCTACATCGCATGGGAGCCCCGGGGGACCTATGGGTTCGGTTACGATCCGATTTTCTACATCCCGGAGCTCGGGAAGACGATGGCAGAGCTTCCTCCCGAGATGAAGAACCAGATCAGCCACCGGGCTCGCGCGGCCTGGAAGGCCCGGGAGATCCTGAGGCGATGGCTGGCCGGGGAGGCTCATCGCGAGGATCCATGAACCCATAGCGGGAGGGGAATGCGGATGCGACGGGCCTTGCTGGCGGCTTTCGGTGGGGTCACGCTTTACCACGTGATGGCGATCTCCTGGGGATGGCCCAATCCCTTCTGGCTGATGCCGTTGAATACACTGCTCCAGTGGGGGTTCGCGCTGGCCCATGCGCTTCCCACCCTGGGGCGATCCCGCGCGCTGCTCCTGCTGGGCCTGACGTTCAGCATCAGCCTGGGGATGGAGGCCCTGGGCGTAGCGACAGGCTGGATCTACGGTCCTTATGTTTACACCGGGCGCCTGGGGCCGCTCCTGCTCGGTGTTCCGGTCCTCATCCCCTTCGCCTGGTTTATGATGGCCTATCCGACCCTGATCCTGGCATGTCAGGCTCTGGGTGAACCGCCGGCCGCGCCCCGGCGCCGATGGGGCGTGGCGGTTCTCGCCGCGATGTGGATGACCGCCTGGGATCTGGCGATGGATCCTGCCATGGCCCGTCTGGGTTTCTGGATCTGGAAGACCCGGGGGCCCTACTTCGGCGTCCCGCTTCAGAATTTCGCGGGCTGGATGTTCACGATGCTGCTGATCTACGGGGCTTACCTGTGGCTCTCCAGCCGCTGGACGGCTCCGGCGGCTTCCCGATCGGGGGCGCCGCCGGTGGAGGCCGTTCTGGCTTATGCGATCGCCGGAGCGGCCTTTGTTCTCCATCCCCTCCTGAACCCCCGGGCAGATCCCATGGCTCAGGCCCTCGGCCTGATCGCTTTCTTCACCATGGGGCCGCCGGTCCTGATCGCCCTGTTGCGCACGGGGAGGGGGGACCATCCATGAGCCGCAAGCCGCCCTGAGGGGCTTCGATAACTCAGGGCATCCGCGTGGGTTATAATCAGTATCAGACCGGAACGGCGAGAGGGGACTCTGGCTCCATGGGAACATCCGGGCCGGTGGTTGAACTTCGATTCGCATGGCGATCGGTCCACGGGTCGTATGTGACGGCGCGCTTTCAGGCGGTGATCGAGGGGGAGGACCCGGTCATGCGCCAGTTCTTCTGCCGTCTGGTGACATTGCTGGAGGTTCAGATCCCCGAGGGCCTGGAGGATCCAGTGCTGACGGCAGACCGTCTGCGCGCGCTGGAAGGGAAGCAGGTGAAAGTTCCTGAAGAGGCTCTGTATGGGCGGACCCTTTCTTTGAAACGGGAAACCCTCACCGGCGGCTTACGGATCCCATATTTCAAGTAAAAACGGCGAAGCACCCGATGCTTCAGGAGGTTCGGCATGCCGGCGAAAAAGAAAACAGTGAAGAAAGCGGCGAAAAAGGCGGCCCCGAAGAAGGCGGCCCGCCCCACGACCCGTAAAGCGCCTGCTCGAGCGGCCCCACGCCGGAAGGCCCCTCCGACAGTGGAAGCGCCGGCTCAACCCTTCAAGATCACCTACGCGACCCTGGCCGTCCCCAGCGAGGAGCTCCATATCCGTTATGAAGTCGCCCTCGGGAAGGTCCGGGAAAGCCTGGGCGGGACGCTCCCGATGGTGATCGGCGGTCAGCCCCGCTACGCGGAGCGCACCTTCGAGGATCGCTCCCCGATCAACACGGATTGGCTTCTCGGGGTTTTCCAGCGAGGAACTCCGGAGGACGTGAACGATGCCGTGGCGGCGGCGAAAGCGGCTTTCCCCACGTGGAGCCGTGTTCCCTGGACGGAGCGGGTGAAGATCCTGCGGCAGGCGGCCGATCTCATCAGCGAGCGGGCCTTTGAGATCGCCGCCCTGATGAGCCTGGAAGTGGGGAAGAACCGCCTGGAAGCCCTGGGGGATGTGGAGGAAACCGCCGATCTGATCCGTTATTACTGCGATCAGATGGAGGCCAACGACGGCTATATCAGGCCCATGAAGCAGGAATCCCCCAAGCATCATAACCGCAGCGTGCTCAAGCCCTACGGGGTGTGGGCGGTGATCTCCCCCTTCAACTTCCCGCTGGCCCTGGCTGGCGGTCCCTCGGGGGCTGCGCTGCTGGCGGGGAACACGGTCGTCTTCAAGCCGGCTTCGGATACCCCTTATGTGGGCTATAAGCTCTATGAGATCTTCCGGGATGCCGGAGTTCCAGACGGCGCCTTCAACTACATCACGGGTGGGGGAAGCGAAGTCGGCGATCCCCTGGTCCTCCATCCCGATGTGGCGGGCATCACCTTCACCGGCAGCTATGAGGTGGGGATGTCCATCTATCGGAAGGTGGCGGCCTCCACGAGGCATCCCAAGCCGATCATCCTGGAGATGGGCGGCAAGAACCCGGTGATCATCAGCCGCCATGCGGATCTGGATCGGGCGGCGCTGGGGTGCATGCGCTCCGCCTTCGGCCTCCAGGGCCAGAAGTGCTCGGCCGCCTCGCGGATCTACGTGGAGCGGCCGGTGCGGGATGCGTTCCTGGAGAAATTCCTGGACCTCACCAGCAAGATCCGGATCGGCGACCCGACCCAGCGGGATGTCTTCCTGGGACCGGTGATCAACCGCACCGCTTATGAGAAGTTCCAGCGATATATGGAGATCCTTCGCCGCGATGGGGTGGTGCTGTTCGGGGGCAACGTCCTGACGGATGGCGAGTTCGCGAAGGGATATTTCGTGGAGCCCACCGTGGTCGATGGCCTCCCGCCGGATCATCCGCTCCTCAAGGAGGAGATGTTCCTGCCGATCACCTGCATCGTGACCGTGGATTCCCTGGAGGAGGCCATGCGCTATGCCAACGCGGTGGATTACGGCCTGACCGCCGGCTTCTACAGCAACGATCCGGAGGAGATCCAATGGTTCTTCGATCATATTGAAGCCGGGGTGACCTATGTGAACCGGGCGGCGGGGGCGACCACCGGCGCATGGCCGGGCTACCAGCCCTTCGGCGGCTGGAAGGCCAGCGGCTCCACCGGCCGGGGGTCCGGCGGGCCCTATTACCTGATTCAGTATATGCGGGAGCAGAGCCAGACGGTGATCGATTAACCCCTGGGGGATCGGGAGGGGATGGGGCGGGCGCCGTCGCCTGTTCCACCCCTTCAATCCCCATCCCCAGCTTGAGGAGGCAACGATTTCTATAGGGGCTTCTGGGGGCCGCGGGGGGACGCCACGGCTCCCCCAAAAAGGAGAGGGGCCATCCTGCCTTCCTGAAAGGGAGCCCGGAGGAAGCGGTTTGCACCATGCTGATCGGTGTGGTTTTTGAAAGCGATGGCTATCGATTGCTGGGCCGTTTCTATCAGGCGGATGGGCCAGGGCCCCATCCGACCCTGGTTATGGCCCATGGGATCGCCGGCGTGGAGCTCAACCTGGACCTGGCGGACGTTCTGCGGGACGCGGGGTGGAACGTGTTGTGTTTCCACTACCGGGGCTGCTGGGGCAGCGAGGGCCCATATCGGATCGCCACCCTGGTGGAGGATGTGCGCGCCGCGATCGGGTGGGCGCTGGCGCAACCGACGGTCGATCCCCAGCGTCTGGTCCTGCTGGGCTATAGCATGGGCGGATGGGCCGCTGTGCTCACCGCTGTCCAGGACCCCCGGGTCTACGCCCTGATCACGCTTTCCACGGTCAGCGATCTTCGGACCTGGATGCCGGATGATGGGATGCTCGTCGACTGGGTTCGTTTTATGAACGGGATGACCGTTGAGACCCTGCGGGAGGAACTGAGGGCTCAGGCCGAAAGGCCACAACCCGTGGATGTGGTCGACCAGATGTCCCCGCGGCCTCTGCTGATCATCCATGGGACGGCGGACCCGGTGGTGCATCATCGCCAGAGCCTGGCGCTCCATCACCGGGCGGGGTTGAACACCGACCTTGCCCTCATCGATGGCGGGGACCATCGCTACACCGGGCGGCGTCGGGTGATGATCCAGCGCATCCAGCGCTGGCTGGAGACCATCTGTCGATCGTAGCGAGCCGATGGATCCGCTGGAGCTGTTGATTCAAATCAACTTCGTCATCGTCGCTGCCCTGCTGATCGCATCGTTCTCCCTCCTCATCTACCTGCTGGCCTATTATTTCCGGAGCCGGAGCGCACGGGGGGCGGCCTGGCTGCTGGTCTCGGTGTTCACCGTCTACCTGGGCGATCTGGTCCTCTTCTTCGTTGGAGATCCCCGTTCCGCGGAGCGATGGTTGCGGTTGCAGTGGCTGGGCATCGCCATCGCCCCGGCCGCTTATGCCCATCTCACCGATGCCCTGCTGGAGCGAACGGGCTCGTTTTCCCCATGGCGCCGATGGGCGGTGCGCGGCGCTTACGGCCTGGGGATCATCGGGTTCCTGCTGGCCCTCTGGACCGACCTGCTGGTCCATGACGGGACCGCGGATGGGCGTGCTTTCCACCTGTGGGCGGGCCCGCTCTTTCCCCTGTTCCTGGTCTACTTCATCGGTGGGGTGGCATGGGGGATGATCAACGTCTGGCGGGCGCGCCGGCGGACGCTGATCTCCACCCACCGGCGACGGATGACCTACCTGGCGGTGACCATGGTTGCCCCGGCCATTGGGGTTTTCCCGTATCTGCTTCTGGCGGGGCGCACCCTGCCCGCGTTCCCAACCGTGTTCTGGGGATTGGTTGGCCTCAGCAACCTGATCATCGGGACCATGCTGTTCGGCATGGTGTATGCGGTCGCCTATCTGGACGTGCTGGTCCCGGATCGGGTGATCAAGCAGCGATGGATCGATTATCTGCTCCGGGGGCCGGTCCTGGCGACCTTCGTGGTGCTGGTCATGTTCGGGCTGAGCCGGCTGAGCCACCTCCTGGGCCTGCCGCTCGCCCTCCTGCTGCCCCTGGCCGCTGCGGGGGCGATTGTGAGCTATGAGCTCTTCAGCGACTGGATCCGCCCCTTCTTTGAATGGCTCTTCCTTCGACGGGATGTCTCCGAGCTCGCCCGCATGCGCCGCCTGAGCGATACGATGATCACGACGCGGGATCTCCGGCAGTTCCTGGAGGGGATCCTGGCCCTGATGTGCGAAGCCCTCCGCTCCCCTACCGGGTTCGTCGTGCGGATCACGCCGAACGGGATCGAGCCCGTAGCCGCTTTCGGACCGATCGAACAGGCTTCTATGGAGGAGACGCTCTCAGTCGTCGAGGGATCCACCGATGGCCCCATTGTGGCCGATGGCTTCTGGGTCTGGCCGTTGCGGAGCCGGGGCGATTCCGTCCTCCTGGGCGCGATCGCGGTCGCCCGGCCGACAGGGGAGGTGACGCTGGAGCTTCTCCAGGAGACCATCCGCGGATGGGTGGCCCGCGCGGCGGCGGCCCTGGAGGATCGGATCCTCCAGGAGCGGGCGTTGAGCGCGCTGGAACAGGTCACGGAGGAAGTCCGCCGCCTGCGCCAGCCGGAGCAGGCGCCCTCCACCATGCCTCTGGTGGAGCACCCGGAGTTCACCCACTGGGTGAAAGAGGCCCTGGCGCATTACTGGGGTGGGCCGCGGCTGCTCCAGAGCCCTCTGCTGCAGCTCCGCATCGTCCAGCAGGCGATGGAAACGCATGATGGCAATCCGATCCGCGCGCTGCGGGCGGTGCTGATGGAGGCGATCGAACAACTGCGGCCGGATGGGGAGCGAAAACTGACTGCCCCGGAATGGTTGCTCTACAATCTGCTGGAGATGCGCTTCATCCAGGGCCGCAAGGTTCGGGAGATCGCCCAGCGCCTGGCCCTCAGCGAATCCGACCTTTACCGCAAGCAGCGGGCGGCCATCGAGGCGGTCGCCATGGTCCTTGCCGAAATGGAGCGGCGGGCGGCGCGCGCTTCGGAGGAGGGGCCTTCTTCCACCCAACCCGCTTAAGCGCGCCTTCGCCGCCCAGGAGGGAGCCTGCGCATTTCGGAGGAATCCGACGGCGAATGGGATTTCCCTGTATGGAGGAGGGCAGAGCATCCGATGATACGGATTGGACTGGATGCCCGGTTGCTGGCGTATCGGCGGGAGGGCATCGCCCGATATATCCTCGAACTGGCCACCCGTCTTCCCCATGTCATCGATGATCCAGAGGTCCGCCTGGTGATCTTTCAGAGCCGGAAAGATCTCAACACCCGCATCGCCGGCCCTCGGGTGCAGACCGCTTACGTCTGGACGCCTCCGCATCATCGCTGGGAGCAGCGAACGTGGCCGCTGGAGATCGTCTTCCGACGCGTTTCACTGCTCCACAGCCCCGATTTCATCCCTCCCTTCACCGGCTCTTTTCGGAAGGTGATCACCATCCACGATCTGCACTTCCTGAAATATCCGGATTTCATGACCGCGGAGAGCCGGCGTTACTATGCCGGGCAGATCGAGCAGGCGGTGCGGGTGGCGGATCACATCATCGCGGTCTCGCAGACGACCCGGGCGGATCTCATGGCCTACTTCGGGTTGCCCTCCGACCGCGTCTCGGTGGTCTACGAAGCGGCCAGCGCGGTTTACCGGCCCCTTCCTCCAGCGGTCGCGCGGGAGGCGCTGGAACGCCTGGGCCTGGAGCAGGGATACATCCTGTTTGTGGGGACCTGGGAGCCGCGGAAGAACCTTCCGATGTTGCTGCGGGCCTACGCCCGGTTGCTGGACCGCCGCCCGGAGGCTCCGCCGCTGGTCCTGGCCGGGCGTCGGGGGTGGCTCTACCAGGAGATCCTGGAGTGGCCGCATCGCCTTCATATCGTGGATCGGTTGCGCTGGATCGAGGGGCCGGATGATCCGACGCTGGCGGCCCTCTATAATGGGGCGGCCTTCCTGGTCTTCCCCTCCCTCTATGAGGGCTTCGGCCTTCCGGCGGTGGAGGCGATGGCCTGCGGCACGCCGGTGATCGTCAGCGATCGGGGCGCCCTGCCGGAAGTGGTGGGCGATGCCGGGGTGATCCTTCCCGCCGAGGACGAATCCCGGTGGACCGAGGCCATGGAGGCGCTCCTGGAGGATCCCGAGGCCCGCGAACGGATGCGCCGGAAAGGCCTGGAGCGGGCGGCCGCCTTCTCCTGGGACCGCGCCGCCTCAGAAACCTGGGAGATCTACCGGCGGGTCCTGGGTCGATAAAATGCTGGCTCCTTCAGGCGGGCAGGATGCAGCGATGATCCTCTTTCTGGCCCCCGAGCTTCCCGACCCTCCCAATAAAGGGGGATCCATCCGGGCTTTCCATGTGCTGCGGCGTCTGGCCCGGCTGGCGCCTGCAGGTGTGCTTGTGCTGGCGCTGGCGGAGCGGGCCGAGGAACCCCCGCCGGTCTGGCGATCCCTCGCCCAGGAGGTGTTCCTGATCCCATGGCGGCCGCGTTCCCTCCGGACCCGCCTGCGACAGCTGTTCTTTTCCTCCCGTCCGGACCTGGCCTTTCGCTATCGAACGCCGGCCCTGGTCGACGCGCTCCGGCGCCTGCTCGTGCAGCGTTCAATCCGTGCGATCCACATCGAGGGTCTGGAGATGGCCTGGGCGGTGGAGGACCTGCTGGACCGCCCCCCGGGCGCTCGGCCGATGCTGGTGCTGGATGAGCTGAACGCGGAGTATCGCCTGCAGGAACGGTTGTTCCAGGCCGATCGAGGGGATCCCCGGCGCTGGCCCGGGGCGCTCTACTCCGGACTCCAGGCCCGCCGGTTACGGCGTTATGAAGCCCGGATCGTGCGCCGGGTGGATCGGGTGATCGCCGTCTCGGAACCGGACGCCCGGGATCTGGAGGCGCTGGGAACCGCCCGCCCGCCGGTGGTGGCGCCCAACGGGGTCGACACGGCTTTCTTCCATCCGGAAGCGGTCGAGCCGTTGCCCCTCGGTGAGCCAGCCTTCGTGTTCACCGGATCCATGGACTATCGCCCCAACGTCGACGCCGCCCGCTGGCTGGCGGAGGCGATCTGGCCGATCGTGCGATGCGCCCTTCCGGAGGCCCGGCTTTACCTGGTCGGCCGCCGACCCTCTCCGGCGGTGCGCCGGCTTCAGGAGATCCCGGGCCTCCATGTGGTGGGCGAGGTCCCGGATGTGCGCCCCTATCTGGCCGGCGCTACCGTCTATGTGGCGCCCCTGCGGGCAGGCGGCGGGACGCGCTTGAAGATCCTGGAGGCGATGGCCATGGGGAAAGCCATCGTCAGCACGCCGATGGGCTGCGATGGGCTCTCGGTGATGGATGGAGAGCACGTGTGGCTGGCCGATGGGGAGGCGTTCGCCAGGGCGATGATCACCCTGGCCCAGGATCCATCCCGCCGGAGGGCTCTGGGGGAAGCCGCGCGCCGCCTCGCCGTGGCCCGTTATGATTGGGAGCAAACCCTCGCCCCCCTGGAGGCGCTCTATCGGGCCGAGATCCTGGGACGCACCCCGCGGGAGCCATGACCCGTTGTCAATCCCCAGGGCCCATCCACTGGCTATCATGCTTTTAGAGGACATCGGGCGAGGCGGGGGCGGGAGCCTTGCCGGGTCGGATGAGGCCATGAAAGGATTCGCTCACTTCATCTCGGGCATCGCACTGGCAACGTTCTTTCCGGAGGTGGTGCGGGATGCCGCGCAGGGCGCGATCGGCCCGGCGCTGGGAGGGATCGCCGCGATGTTGCCGGATGTGCTGGATTTCCGCTTCGCCCGCTGGCTGGAGCAGCCGGATCGCACCGTGGATCCCGGCGAGGATCCCCCTCCTCCCGAGGCGATCGCGCGGGCGGTGAAAGAGGCCGTGGAGCAGGCCTGGGAGGAGCGGCGCCCCATTCGCCTCATGCTGCACACCCTGCGCCTGGGGCCGGATGCTTGGCGGCGTTACCAGGTGCGATTCGATCCCGAAAGATCCGCGATCGAGGTCACCATCGGCCCGATGGTGAGCACTGGAGGCCGCCTGATCGCTCCAGAAGGATCCTCGGGCTCTCCCTTCCGCCTCCCTCTCCCCATCCCCATTCGTTACGATTACGACCCGGAAATCGTGGTGGATATCTTTTCGGGCCCCTCGATGGCCTTTGTGCCGGAGGAGGACGCGGTGCGGATCCTGTTCCTGCCCTGGCATCGCGCGTGGAGCCATTCGCTGGTCCTGGCGGCCCTCCTGGGGGTCGTGGCCGGGCTCCTGGGAGGGGCGCGGATCGGATGGGTGATGGGGCTCGGGTATGCGCTGCATATCCTCGAGGATCAGCTGGGATGGATGGGGAGCAACCTCTTCTGGCCTTTCACCCGACATCGCGTCCCCGGCCTGAGATGGATGCGGAGTGTGGATCCATGGCCGAATTTCGCCGCGGTGTGGCTCTCGCTGGTTCTTATCCTGTGGAACCTGGATCGCTTCTCGGCGTCCTCCCTGCTGCCCCCGTGGTTTCCCCTTCTGGCACTCCCCCTGCCGTTCCTCCTTCGCATGGCCGGCCGTCATCCCGCGCTACGGGAGCAGTGGGATGAGGCGGATCCCGATTAAGGGGGCCTGAGGCGGCATGCCCTGACCGGGAGCAGGTCCTCAGCCCACCCTTATAATCGTCGTGGGGCGCGGATCTTTCGGCCGGCT
This sequence comes from Candidatus Thermoflexus japonica, assembly GCA_002898735.1. Classification (GTDB taxonomy): domain Bacteria; phylum Chloroflexota; class Anaerolineae; order Thermoflexales; family Thermoflexaceae; genus Thermoflexus; species Thermoflexus japonica. The sequence goes on along the minus strand of BEHY01000008.1, from coordinate 2,780 downwards.
TCCATCCCTGAAGACCTGGGGATCACATGCGGTGTGGAGGGATGACGATGGGGAAGCGCGCGCTGGTGCTGTCCGGAGGAGGGGGGCGGGGCGCCTATGAGGTGGGCGCGATCCGGGCGCTCTATCGGGCGGGATGGATCCCGGAGATCTTCGTGGGCACGTCCATCGGCGCGGTGAACGCCGCCGCCCTCGCGGCGGGCTGGACCGCCGAACGGCTGGTGGACTTCTGGATGCGCCTGCGAACCCATCACGTTCATCGGCTTCACGGGCGGATCTGGCGAAGCCTGTTCACCACCGCCCCGCTGCGGGCGACGCTGATTCGCTATCTGGACTTCGATCGCCTGAATGATCCGGACAACCCGCGGGTGCTGCTGGTGCTGGCGACGGACCTCCTCCGGGGATGTCCGGTGGTCTTCGCGAACCGGCCGGTTCCCAAGGCGAGACGGGTTCGGATCGGGCCGGAGCACCTGCTGGCCAGCTGCAGCATCCCCTATGTTTACCCGGCGACCCCGGTGGAGGGGAGCCTGTTCTGGGATGGGGCGGTGATGGCCAACACCCCCCTGAACGCGGCGATTGAGGCCGGAGCGGATGAGATCGTGGCCGTGCTGCTGGCGCCGATGCCCGGGGAGGCAGGGGGCTGGCCCCTTCCCCGCCACCCCCTTCAGGCCCTGGCTCTGGTGCTGGATCTGGCCCTCCTGGCGACGTTTGAGAACGATTATCGACAGCTGGAGGCGGTCAATCGGGCCGTGCGACAGGGCCGCCCGCTCAAGCCAGGCCATCGGGAGATCCGCTGCGATGTCATCGCGCCCTCGGCGCCCCTGCCTCTTTCACGCATCCTCCGTTATGACCCGTCGGGAACGCAGGCCCTGATCGCTCAGGGGGAAGCCGACGCCCAGCGGGTCCTGAAGGCGTTGCGTTCATGAACCAGGTTCAACGGCGTGGATGCGGCTCTCCCCCGAATCCCCTCTCCGCCCGATGATCCCCACCGGGAGCTTTCGCGGAGCGCGGGCCGCCGAAGGGGCTGGCCTCCGCAAGAGATATTTTCCCTCTTCCCGGGATGAACCCTGAAACGCCCGGCCTGTCTGGAAAATCCGCGAGGAGGCTCTACCTTCCCCAGCCCAAAGGTTCTTTGAGCGGACCAACGAGGGATGCGAATTGCTTCCGCGCTCAAGAGGATGCAAAATAAGAACAACTCGCCGATCGATGCGGGTCAGGATGCTTCTGGGAGCGTGCGGATGCCGATTCGGATCCTGGATCCCGGGCTGGTGGCGCAGATCGCGGCGGGAGAGGTGGTCGAGCGCCCGGCCTCGGTGGTGAAGGAGCTGGTGGAGAACGCCCTGGATGCCGGCGCTTCCTGGATCGAGGTGGAAACCGAAGGCGGGGGGCGCCGGCGGATCCGGGTGGCCGACAACGGTTGTGGGATCCCCATGGCGGAGGTCCCCCTGGCTTTCGCGCGGCACGCCACCAGCAAGCTCTCCTCTGCGGAGGATCTGTTCCGGGTGACCACCCTGGGTTTCCGGGGGGAGGCCCTTGCGGCGATCGCGGCCGTCGCCCGCGTGACCTGTCGAACCCGTGCTTCCGGGGAGACCATAGGCACGGAGCTCCGCATCGAAGGGGGGAAGATCCTGGAACAGCACCCCATCGCCCGCCCGCCCGGGACGGAGATGGTTGTGGAGGATCTCTTCTTCAACTCCCCGGCGCGGCTGAAGTTCCTGAAGGGGGAAGGGGCGGAGCGGCGGCAGATCGACCTCTGGATCACGCGCTACGCCCTGGCTTATCCCCATGTCCACTTCATCCTGCGCCACAATGGCCGGGAGATCCTCTCGCTGCCGGCCGCCCGGGAACCCCGCCACCGTCTGGCGGCGCTTTACGGGGTTGAGCAGGGGGATGCCCTCCTGGAGGTGGCGGAGGAAACCGGTGGCGTTCGGGTGTATGGCTGGATCAGCCCGCCCGGCGTGGATCGGCCGGATCGCCAGGAGCTGGCCTTCTTCGTGAACGGACGCTGGGTGCAGGATCGTATGTTGCCGGCCGCGGTCCTGCAGGCCTATCACACCCTGCTCCCGGCCGGCCGCTATCCCTGGGCCTTCCTGTGGGTGGAGCTGCCTCCGGAGCAGGTGGATGTGAATGTGCACCCCGCCAAGATCGAGGTCCGCTTCCGGGATCCAGACGGGGTGTTCCGCGCCGTCCAGCGGGCGGTGCATCGCACGCTGCGGGAGTCCGCGCCGGCCCCCGTTTTCCGTGGGGTCGAAATCCCCCCGAGAGGCCCAGAGATCCCCGCGTGGCCCGCCTCCGGGCGTTCCGGAGACCCTGCGGGAGCGCCGGTGGAGGAAAGCACCTCCCCGGGTCTCCCTCCGCTCCGGGTCATCGGGCAGATCCAGGCCTGCTATATCGTTGCCGAAGGGCCGGACGGGCTCTATCTCCTGGACCAGCATGCCGCCCACGAGCGGGTGCTCTACGAAGCCCTTCAGGCCCAGCGGCAGAAGGGGCCGCTCCCGGCTCAACCCCTGCTGGAGCCGGTGGTGATGGACGTGTTGCCGGAGGAGATGGACCTCCTGGAGGAGAACCGGAGCCTTCTGGAGGGACTGGGATTTCGTATCGAGCCCTTCGGCCCGCGCAGCGTGCGCCTGCAGGCCGTCCCGGCCGTCCTCTCCGCCGAGGCCATCCTATCCGTTTTCCAAGATCTCCTGCTGGATCTTCACGAATCCCGTCGTCCGCTGGAGGGGGCTCTGGAGGCCCGGCTGATCCGGAGCATCTGCAAGCGCGCGGCGGTGAAAGCCGGT
>BEHY01000007.1 GCA_002898735.1 Candidatus Thermoflexus japonica | reverse complement strand
AGCACCAGGAACAATAGGGATCGGTGAAGTAGGTGATCTCCACCCACACGCCTATCCTCCGTCCTCCCCCCTTCAGGACCTTCGCCGTCCGGCTCCGATCGGAAAGGATGCGGCCCTTCCCCCTTTCTCCCTCCGAGTCATGGGAGGAGGGAGCCGAAGGCCCGCCGCGCGATTCTTAAGGTGATGAAAGGCCGCGGGCCGCCCTCGCCGGCCCGCGGCCTTTCCCCCGTTCATTCCGCCAGGATCCAGTAACGCTCCTCCGGCTCCCGTCGATCCTCGACCTGGAGGATGCGCAGGCCGGCCTCCTCCAGCCAGCGCTGGGCCAGGGCGGCCTCTCCCCCGCCGATCAGCGTCACGATCACCCGCCCCGCCGGCCGCAAGAGAACCGGCAGCCGGAGGAACACCGGATGCCAGCGCGCCGGCTGGGCCAGGAGATCCGGGCGTCGGATGAGGATGACCTCGAACCGGCCGACCGCCTCCGGGGAGAGCCGGACAGCATCTTCGCACATAAAGCGGGCCTCGGGCCATCGCGCCTGCGCTTCAACGATCGCCCGCTCGTCCAGATCCACCCCGAGGAAGTCCGCCACCTTTCCGGAGGCCAGGAGCTCCCCCGCCTCCTCCGCTGTCCCACAGCCGATGTCCAACAGGCGGATCCCCTTCCGGGGCGGAAGCCAGCGGCGGAAGCGGTCCTCCGTCATCGCTCGCCGGCTTCACAGCTCACAACCCGATGAGCGGATCCACCGCGATCGAACCGGCCCCCAGGAACAGCAGGGCCAGGGATCCGGCCAGCAGCGCGAAGTCGAACTCCCAGCCGGTGGTCTGCTGGGCCATGAAGGGCACCTTCATGAAGCCGCGCTTAGCGACAAAGGCGGCGACCGCCATGTCTACGGCAAAGCCCAGCGCCATCATCCGCGTCCCCAGCCCGAGAATGAGCAACACCGCACCGACGGTCTCCAGCAGGGCGACCACCCAGGCGAAGAAGCCCGGCAGAGGGATCCCCATCTGCTTCAGGAAGCCGGCGAAGCCCGCCGTCCCCTTCATCGGGGAATTGGGATTGAGCTTGGGCCAGCCATGGACCAGAAAGATGAGCCCCATGGCCACGCGCAGGATCAGCGGACCGACATCGCGATAAGGCATGAAGAGATTTTCCAGCATGGCCCCCTCCTTTCCTGTGAGCGAAGGATTCCGACCCTGCTCCCAACGGGGACGTTTCCCGGGAGGGCCGTTTCCACAACCCGGAGAGCGCTTTAACCGCACTGTCCGGTGGCGGGATCGCACGCCGGACCGTCCTCCTCCCACCGGAGGACTTCAGGCTCCTGGGTAAACGGCTGTGCCCACAGGGAGGGGAGATCCGCGATCCGACGCCATCCCTCCCCCTGCGGCACCCGCTCCACCCGGAGCGCATCGAAGTAATGATCCAGGACGGCGGCGCGCTCCATAGCCAGCGGCGGGGAGCAGTAATCCTCCTCCTCCCACACCGCCTCGCCCGCCCCGGGGTCCCAGCGAGCGTTCTCGAGGGAAGCCGTCAACGCCGGGCCGAACGGCCGCAGCGTCCGGAACTCCCCCCGCTCCAGCCGGGCCCGCAGCTCCGCCGCCCGCTCCACCCGCAACCGCGCGCGCACCAGGTAGAAGGCCATGGATCCCTCCTTCCAGATCTGGGATGGGGCAGGCTGCCGAAGGTAGCCCGCCCCGCCTCAACCCCTTTCTGGGTTTGCGGCAAGGGTGGGGGGGCGCGCGGTTCCCCCACACGCCCCCCAGCCTTCCATACCTCACGGCCACAGCTGCGGGATCAGGCTGAACGGCCAGCGCTCGATCAGCAGGAACATCAACCCCGAGCCCATCAGGGCCAGGTTCTTGGTGAAGTTCACCATCTCGATCATCCGCTGCTGCTGGTCCTGCACCGCCCAGAAGTTGTGCATCTTGAAGGTCACTGGCAGGAAGAACAGGACCAGGCTGAGCACCCCGATGCCCGGATAGACCCCGAGCAGGAGGCTCAGGCCGCCGATCAGCAACAGGAGCCCGGAAAGGATGACGGCCCACCGGGGAGCCGGCACCCCCTTATACTGGGCATACTGGGTCAACTGCTCTGTCCCCATGATCAGATGGTTGGCCGCATTGAACAGATAATAGACCCCCACGATGATCCGACCGATGAGGAACAGGAGCTCCATGGTGAACCTCCATGATGGGAAGATGATCCCGGGCGCTCGCCCGGGGGGAGCGCCGGCGTTCGGGCACCCGCGCTCCCCCCGGGCGGGATCCGTCGCGGCGGATCCGCCCGGCCTCCTCCTGCGCCCCGCCAGGCAGGGCAACGGCGAGCCGTGGCCCTGCGGACCTTCCCTGAAGGGATCGATGTTCGGCCTGAACTGCACCACCGCGTTCATCCGGCGCGCTCCCCATCGCCAGCCCCCTCCCGGATGAAACGGTCCTCCATGGTGACCTGCACCGCGTTGCCGGATGGATCCTGCAGAAAGAGGACACCGAACCTCTCCCGAACCGACAGGCCGGCGTCCATCGCCCGCTCCCGGATCCCTTTCCAGGCGGCTTCCTCCGGGACCACCAGGGTGAAGGCGCGGAGCCCGACCGCCTCAGGAGGCGGTGGGGGCGCGCCCCGCCCGGCCCAGACATTCGTCCCCACGTGATGGTGATACCCCCCGGCGGCGAAAAAGCGCGCCCCGGGATAATCCCGCTGCGTCACCGCCAGGCCCAGGATCCCGCTGTAAAACGCCTCCGCTTCGTCCAGGTCCGCCACATGCAGATGGATATGGCCGATATCCGTCCCGGCCGGAAGCCCTTCCCACGGTTCAGGGGTCACTTCGCGGAGCAGGCCCTCCACATCCAGAGGCACCGTGACCATCGCCAGGCGCCCGCCGCGCCAGGGCCACTGCTCCCGTGGCCGATCCCGATAGAGCTCCAGGCCGTTCCCGTCCGGATCCGGAAGATAGAGGGCCTCGCTGACGCCGTGATCCGAGAAGCCCTGGAACGGCCACTCGTGCTCCAGCAGCCGGCGGAACACCCGGGCCAGATCCCGCCGGGTCGGCAGCCGGATCGCCACGTGATATAACCCGGTCGTCTGCGGCGGCTTCGGCCGCGCGTCCCGCCGCTCCGTCAGCACCAGCAACGGAGATGGCGATCCCGGCGTGGATAGGAACACCGTGGTTCCCTCCCGCCCGATCTCCCGGAACCCCAGAAGGTCCCGGTAGAAGGCCATGGAACGCCCCAGATCGCGGACCTGAAGGTGAACACACCCAATGTGGGTCTTCTCCGGCAATTCAATGCGCTCGCTCATCCGTTCCCTCCCGCCCGGGCCGGCTTCATCCCTTCGCCGCGCGCGAAGGCGTAGCTGGCCCGGAAGATCCGCCACACCACCTCCAGCTCCGTCTCATCCCGCGGCCCATACACCATCACATAGGTAGGAGGCAATGCACCCTGGGCGACCAGCGGGTGGAATTCCCCCCATCCGCGCTCCACCACCCGTTCCGCCTGCTCCGGCGGCAGCGTGAGATGCAGGCTTCCATCGTAAGGGGGATGGAGATGGGCAAACTCGTGGCCGAGTATAAAAGCCTCGGAGGGACCCCGCGCCCATTCCGGTTCCAGATAAAACGCCCGGGCCCCAGGCACGGAGACCCGGCTGGGGGCCACCCGAACGCCCGGCAGCGCCCGCGCCCGCTCGAACAGCGCCTCCTGCAGGGCCGGAGGGGCGTTCTGGGTGAGCTGCTGATGGGGCATCGGCTGGCGGGTCAACGGCCGCTCCCCCACGCGCGTGGGAAGATCTTCGAGACGATCCATCCCCTTCCTCCCGGTTCGAGGATTCATGTCGGGTTCACGGACGGCGGCTCTCCAGGAACCTCCAGAGGCGGCAACGCCTGCTCGATCTCGCTCCGCCGGGGCTCCAGCCAGTCCGGCAACATAAGGCCCGTCCCCAGGCGCTCCGGGGGCTCATCGATGGCGAACCCCGGCGGATCCGTGGCGATCTCGAAGAGCACCCCACCGGGCTCCCGAAAATAAATCGAGCGGAAATACTTCCGGTCCATCACCGGGGTGACGTAAAGCCCCCGCGCCTGCAGATGGGTTCGCCAGGCGCCCTGCTCGGCATCGTTGCGAACCCGCCAGGCCACGTGATGCACGGTCCCCACCGCCACGCGGCCCCGGGAAGCCCGGGGATCGATCCGGAGATCCACCCACGCGCCTGGACCCCCCGGGCCGACCCGCAGGCGGATCCGATCGCCTTCCTCCCGCTCCACCTGGAACCCCATCCCCTCGATCAGGAAACGAAGGGTAGGTTCCGCCATCGCCTCCAGGAGGGTCACCCCATGAAGGCCCCGGATCGCATGCTCCGGCGGAACCGGCCCGTCGGGCCAGCCCGGGCGTTCTTCCGCCCGGGGATGGGCGACCAGCTCCAGGGCCAGGCCGTCCGGATCCCGAAACCGCAGGACCACCTCCTCTTCTTCAAAGCGTGGGGCGATGCCCTCCACGGTGACCCCGCGGGTCCGCAACCGCTCCTGCCAGTAGCCGATGGAGGCCTCCGGGATCGTGAAAGCGGTCACGGCAACCTGCCCGGCCCCGACCTGCCCCGGGCGCGCCCCGGGCCACGGGAAGAACGTCAGCAGGGTCCCCGGCCGGCCCAGGGCGTCCCCGTAATACAGGTGATAGGTGCCCGGGTCGTCGAAATTCACCGTGCGTTTGACCAGCCGTAACCCCAGGACCTCCCGGTAGAACCGCAGGTTCCCCCGCGGATCTCCCGCGATGGCCGTCACGTGATGCAACCCGCCCATCGCTGGGATCACCCCCACCGGCAGCTCCTGAATTAAAGTTAACGTTAAGTTTAACTACAGGGCCAAGTTTACCGGACTCCCTCCCAGTTGTCAAGATTCCGGGTGAAGCCCGATAGCGGCGAAGGGGTCCCGGGGGGATGGGGCGCTGGATCTTCCAGCGGGAACGCCATGCCGGCCCGCATCCTTTTCCGGAGAAGGAAGAGGATTCGTGGATATAATAAGGGGGATTCGCAGGACCCCCTCACGGCCACAACCATGGCGCTTCTTCCCTCCCTGCACCGCTACATGGGGCGAGGGGGAAAGAAGCGATCATCCGGGGGGATTCACCAGGAGGTTCTCTCGATGCAGCGTTCACTGAACCGCTGGCTGGGCTGGGGAACGGCGGCCCTGCTGGTGGGGTTCCTGGTCTGGCAATTCGTCCTCTTCCAGCAGGAGCTCCAGCGGATCCCACGCACCTGGACAGTGGCCGGACTGACCGTGGGCGGCCGTTCGGTGGAGGAAGCGCTGGATGCCGTGGAGCAGGCCCTGAAGGCTCCCCTTCAGGTCCGCTATCGGGATCAGATCCTGATGCTGGATCCTGCCGATCTCGACGTGCGGCTGGATCGGGAGGCCAGCCGGAAGCTCCTGCGGGAGGCCCTGGCGGAACGCCAGCGCCCGGTGGCCTTCCTGCAGTTCCTGTTCCGCCAGCCTCCACCCCCGCGGGATCTCCCGATTTCGATCCAGGCCTCCCCCGAGCGGATCCGCCTCTGGTTGCTGGAAGTCGCCCGGCGGTATGACGAACCGCCGGTGGAACCCCAGCCGGATCTCGAGCGTTTCACGTTCCTTCCGGGCCGGCCGGGCCACGTGCTGAACATCAGCCTCTCCGCCGAACGGCTTCAGGCGGCGCTGGCTCAGGCGTCCCCTCGCGAGGCGACGCTGGTGGTGGACGAGAAGCCCGCGCCCGCCCTCTCCTTATCCGCACTGGGACGGTTCTTTGAGGCGTATCTGCAATCCTTCGCTGGGACAACGGGGATCTTTGTGAAGGATCTGCGAAGCGGACAGACCTGGATGCGCAACGGGGATCTGGCGTTCTCCGGCGTCGGGATCATGCGCCTGCCTGTCGCCCTCGCCGTCGCCCGGAGCCGGGACCTGGCCCATGATGAGGCCCGCCGCGCCCGGGTGTTCCAGATGCTGACCAAAGAAGAGGCCCTGACCGACCTTCAGGAGCTCATCGTCGATCTGGGCGAGGGCGATCCGGTAAAAGGCGCGGAGCAGGTCACCGCCCTCCTCCGGGAGCTGGGCCTGGTGAATTCCTTTATCGCCTGGCCCCTCGATCAGCCCGGCGCCCCGCCGGCGGTGGTCACGCCGGCGAACAGCCGCCCCGATCTCCCCACCCGTCCGGATCCCCGGCAGCAGACCACGCCGGAGGATACGGGGGTGCTCCTGGAGATGCTTTACCAGTGCGCGCGCAACGGGGGCCCTCTGCTGCTGGCCTTCGAAGGAGCCGTTGAGCCGGCCGAGTGCCAGTTCATCCTGGAAGCGATGGCCCAAAACGCCCGGAGCCAGCCGACGCTCCTGGCCGCGGGCCTCCCCGCCGGCCTCTCCTTCGCCCGCCGCATGGGATGGACGAACGAAACGCGCGCGGACGCGGGGATCGTCATGGCCGGCCAGTCCGATTACGTGCTGGTGGTCTTCCTGCATCGCCCCCTGCTGATGGAATGGGAAGAAGCCGTTCGCATGATGCGAGACATGTCGCGAATGACCGCCCAGTTCTTCCTGGGGTCGCCCCGGTGATACCTCCGGTTCACATCCAGAGCGGGGCGGGCGGCGAAGCCGCCCGCCCCTTCCTGGAACCCCGCCGGCGAGCGGGGAACATCACCGGTCCTCGAGGGAAGGCCACATCGCGAGCAGCTGCTCCGCCCGATGCCGGGCGCGCAGGAACTTTGAACGGGCTGATCCCTGCGTGCGGCGCAGGAAGGCCTGGACCTCCTCCCGCAATTCCTCCAACCGCCGCCGGTAATGCGCTTCCTCCCGGGGCTTGAACCCCTGGAGCTTGCGCGGCCCTTCCCGCCACCCCTCCGCAATGGACCAGTCCCGGATCGGAAAGGCACAGCGGGCATAGAACAGGCACATCCCCAGCGGCGTCAGGATGGGGGGGACCCCCAGTCGGAGCTCCTGTTCGGTTTCCTGATGGATCGCCAAGGGTTCGCCGAACGTCTCATATGCCAGGGCCAGCCACCCCCCGGGCGGGATCAGCGCGCCGATCGCCCGGAAGAATTCCTGGAGATCGGGTTCGCCGAGCTCAACGGGGTTCCCCCGAAAAGGGATCGGGTTTCGAAAGAAGCCATCCAGCCATCCCGGGATCGGGCGGGGGCGAGGCTCCGCATAGAGGCCCCGCAGGATCGGCCGCTCGGAGCGGGCGCCCTCCCGCTCCAGGTAGAAAGCCAGATAGCGCTGCCCGGCCGTTCCGGCCGTCCCTTCCTCCTGGACCCGAACCCGATAGGCCCCGATGGGGAGGCCATCCAGGTTCTCCCAGCCTGATGGAGGCATGGCGGAATCCTTCCTCCTATGGCTGAGGGATCCTCGTCGAATGCGTTGGCCGCATCGAGATCCGCAAGCGAGGCTCAGTGCCCTCCCGGAGACGCCGGAAGTTCGGGCGCAGCGCCCAGGCGACCATACCCAGCGTGCCCAGTCCATACAGGATCCCCACCCATGGGCCATGGAAGGCAATCGCTCGCAGGGCAAAGATCGCCGGGACCGTAACGGCCAGAATCAGGGAGGTCAGGGAGGCATAGCCGGTCAGGGCGGCGGCTAAGGGCACCATCGGCAACAGCACGGCGGCGGAAGGAGGCCAGAGGGCAATGGCCGCGCCGATATTTGGGGCCGTGCCGGCCCCGCCCCGAAATCCCATCCAGATCGACCAGTTGTGGCCGGCCACGACCAGCCATCCCGCGATCCCTTCGGCCATCGGCTGATCCGGGAATAACGCGCGCGCCAGCAGGATCGCCAGCGCCCCCTTCAGCAGGTCCCCCAGGCCCGTCAACAGGCCGGCCGGAAGCCCCCCGGCCCGCATCGCATTGGTCCCCCCCGTCCGTCCGCTGCCCACCCGCCGCACATCCTGGCCGGTGAGGAGTCGAACGACCATCCATCCGGTGGGGAAAGACCCCAGGAGGTAGGCGCCCATCAGCAACGCGATGTGCTGCGTCATCCGAACCGTGCTCCTTTGATTTTGAGGAATGGAGCTTGTGTTGCGCTCTTCCCCGCAGCTTAATACTACAACCGTAGATAAGATCCCGGGATGCGGAAATCCCGGTCGGAGAAGGCCGACCGAAGGCCAGAGGCCCATGGCGGGAATACGGGCGAGGCGGTGCCTCGCCCCTCCCGGCGGCACAAAAGCCGGCCTGAGGGTCAAGTGCGGTTGTAGTATTAAGGGGCTGCGGGGAAGGGAAAATCAGCGAGAGATCCCGCAGAACGCCTCGTAATCGATAGGCTCGAAGATCGTCGGATGATCGCCGCACACCGGGCAATCCGGACGGCGCTCCACCTGGACCGCCAGCCATTCCGCGCGCAGCCCGTCGAAGGCGAGGAGACGGCCGGCCAGGGATGTACCCAGGCCCAGCAACCACTTCAGCGCCTCCAGGGCCTGCATCGCGCCGATGATCCCGGGCAACGCCCCGAAGACGCCGGCCTGCTGACAATCCGGCACCAGATCGGGAGGCGGTGGGGTGGGCAGAAGACAGCGATAGCATGGCCGTCCTCCCGGAGGCACCATGCCGATCTGGCCGTCATACTGGAAGATGGCCCCCCAGATCAGCGGTTTGCCCTCCCAGACACAGACATCGCTGGCCAGGTATTTGGTGGGGAAGTTATCGCTTCCGTCCAGGATCAGATCGTATTCCGCCACCAGCCGGCGCGCGCTGGCCGCCGTGAACCGTTCCACGTAAGGGATGACCGTGACATCCGGGTTGAGGGCCTGAAGCCGCTCCCGGGCGACCTCGGCCTTCGGGCGGCCCACATCCTCGGTTCGGAAAAGGACCTGCCGCTGGAGGTTGCTGAGATCCACCACATCCTCATCGATGATCCCGATGGTGCCCACGCCCGCAGCGGCGAGGTAGAGGGCGATGGGGCAACCCAGGCCGCCTGCGCCGATGATCAGAACCCGGCTCCGGAGGAGCTGGCGTTGCCCCCGCCCCCCCACTCCGGGCAACACGATGTGCCGGGCATAGCGACGGATCTGGGATTCGCTGAGCGAGAAGACCATGCCGCGGATCCACCATCAGGATGGGGGGCTGACCGGAGCCCAGGGCCCGGCCCAGCCCCTGAGAGTTCCATCTTTACGGACCACGGAGCAGAAACAGACCGCTGGATCTTTACCCTGAATATTTTAGCGCGAGGGGCAACCCGGGGCCTTTCTTCTCCCGATGAAGGGAACGCGATGATTTCACGCGGCGATCCGGTGCCATCTCCGCACCGTAAGCGCAAGCAGGATGCCTGGAGCCACCCCACGGCTTCCCGATGGCCTCTGGAGCGGCGGGGAAGGCAAGAAGGGCACCCGCCGGGAGCAACCAGCGGGGCTTTGCCCGATGATATTCTGGCTGGATCCACCTGGGGGCTTTCAGAACGATTCAGGGTTCCTGCCAGCGAGCGATGTCCGGGGAAGTTCGGGGGCCTGGCCGGACGCTGGAAGGCGCCCGGTCAGGCCCCCGATGAAAGACACAATCCCGCGCCTCAGTCGTGGGGATGGCCGTGCTCCAGCTCCTCCGGGGTCGCGGGGCGCAGGGCCAGGATCTTCACCGTGAAGTGGAGCTCCTCCCCGGCCAGCGGATGATTGAAGTCCAGGGTCACGGTATCCGGGCCGACCTCGGCGATATAAGCCGGGAAGGCCTCGCCGGTCTCCGTGTAGACATATAGCCCGACGCCTGGAGCCAGGGGGAAATCCTCCGGGAACTCACTGCGGGGGACCACCTGGTAGGCATCCGCCCGTCGGGGACCATAGGCGTCCTCAGGCGCCAGCCAGACCTCCTTCTCCTCCCCCACCGCCATCCCGTAGAGGGCTTCCTCCAGGGCGGGGAGGATCTCCCCGGCGCCCTGAATAAAGGTGATGGGTTCGCTCTCTTCGGAAGACTCCACGACCCGACCGTCCTTCAGGCGGAGGGTATAGGCCAGGGTCACCACCATATTGTCCTGAACAGTCAGACGCTCTTGCAGCATGGGTCCAACCTCCATGAAAGTTAAAAGGGCGCCCTCCCGGCTTACGGAGAGCGCCCTCTTTCGAAAAGCCCCTGCCGCAAAACCGGCAGCGCCATCGCCTCTATCATAATCGAACTCCGCATGAAAGGCAAATCCCTGCAGGAGTTCCGGGTCTTTATCCCTGAGGATGACGGGTTTCACCTTCCCCCGCAACATCCGAGAGATTCCACAGGCACTCGCACTGTCTCTGTTGATATCCCCCCATTCTCGCCTCACCCATCTTAAGGGGATTTCCCCCTCCCCCCACGGCTCTGCCGTCCGGGAGGAGGGGGAGAGGCCATCTTGCCCTCCCCAGAATTTGATGAATGAAGCCCGCTTAAAATTGGTGAAATGATTTGACAAACGAACGTCTGCTTACTAAAATGGTTCCCAAATTGGGCCAGGGTTCTCCCATTGCCCAGGGAACCCCCTCCCTGGCGAAGGGAGCGAATGCGATGGATTCCCCTCCGGTCATCCTGCAGGTCGAGGGTATTTTTTTAACGTTTGGCGGGGTGATGGCCCTGAACGGGGTCTCCCTTGCGGTGCGTCACGGCGAGATCTTCTCCATTATCGGCCCCAACGGCGCTGGCAAGACCAGCCTCCTGAATTGCATCAATGGCCTCTATCGTCCTCAGCGCGGCCGCATCCTGTTCAACGGTCAGGATATCACCCGGCTCCCTGCTCACCGACGGGCCCGTATGGGCATCGCCCGCACTTTCCAGAAGACCGAGCTGTTCAAAAACATGACCGTCCTCGATAACGTCCGCCTGGGCCGCCATATCCATATGAAGACCAATCTCCTGGACGCTCTCATCTACTGGGGTCGAGCGGAATGGGAGGAGCTGGCTCACCGGGCCTTTATCGAAGAAGAGATCCTCGATTTGCTGGAGATCGGTCACCTGCGGCACCGGGTGGTGGGAATGCTTCCCTATGGGCTTCAGAAACGAGTGGACCTCGCTCGCGCCCTCGCTCTCGAGCCTCGCCTCCTGCTCCTGGATGAACCCATGGCTGGATTGAACCTTGAGGAAGTGGAAGATATGGCTCGCTTTATCCTGGAGATCAACGAGAATCCCCGCTGGGGCGTGACCTGTGTGCTGGTGGAACACGATATGGGGGTGGTGATGGATCTTTCCCACCGCGTGGCTGTGCTCAACTTCGGCAACAAGATCGCCGAAGGGCCTCCGGAGGAAATCCAGAACAACCCCGTGGTGATCCAGGCCTACCTCGGGGAGGAGGCGGCCTATGCGACGCGGCGGTAAGCAATGCCGGGCCCTGGAGATCGAGATCACCAGGGATCTCACCATCCCGAAACAGCTGGTCCGCACGGCGAAAGAATACGGCGACCGGAAGGTCGCCATGCGGGAGAAGGAGTTCGGGATCTGGCGCTCTTACACCTGGGCGGACTATCTGGATCGGGTGAAGGCCCTGGCCCTGGGCTTCTACCGGCTGGGGCTGCGTCAGGGGGATAAAGTGGCCCTGATCGGCGACAACCGGCCGGAAGGCCTGGGGTCGGAGATGGCGGCCCTCTGCGTGGGCGGGGTGGCCGTCTGGTTGTATCAGGACAGCCTGCCGGACGAAATCGCGTATATTCTGGACCATAGCGATGCCCGCTTTGTGATTTGCGAAACCCAGGAGGAGGTGGATAAGATCCTCGCGATCCGGGATCGGTGCCCCAAAATCGAGTGGATCTTCTGGGATGACCCCAAGGGGATGCGCAATTATCACGACCCCATGCTGATGCCTCTGACGGAGGTCATGCGCCTCGGCCGGGAGCTTGAGCGGGAGGACCCCACCCGCTTTGAGGAGCTGATCGCCCAGGGCCATGGGGATGACATCGCGCTGCTCTTCTACACTTCCGGAACGACTGGAAAGCCGAAGGGTGCCCTTCTCTCTCATTACAACCTCCTCAAGATGGGCCAGAACCTGATGCGGGTGGACCCCTATTACGAGGACGATGAATATGTCTCCTTCCTGCCTTTCGCCTGGATCGGCGAGCAGATGATGTCGGTCTCCAGCGGGATCCTGGCCGGGTTCACCCTGAACTTCCCGGAGGAGCCGGAGACCGCATGGCATGATCTGCGGGAGATCGCTCCCCATATCATCTTCTCGCCACCCCGGGTCTGGGAACAGATGGTCCGCGCGATTCAGGTCCTGCACGCGGATTCCCCATGGTTGAAACGTAAGGTTTTCGAGCTGGGGATGGCGATCGGTTACCGGCTGGCGGACCGGAAGTTCGCCCGGCAAAAGCCGACGCCCCTGGAGCGGCTGATGGGGTGGTTCGCCTACTGGCTGGTCTTCCGCCCGGTGCGGGATCGCCTGGGGCTGGCCCGGGTGCGCTACGCCTACACCGGCGGGGCCGCGATGGGGCCGGATCATTTCCGGTTTTATCACGCCCTGGGCGTGAACCTCAAGCAGATCTACGGCCAGACGGAGATCGCCGGGATCTCGGTGCTCCACCGGGACGACGATATCAAGTTCGATACCGTCGGCAAGCCGATCCCGGAGACGGAGATCCGGATCTCGCCGGAGGGAGAGATCCTGGCCCGCAGCCCCTGCGTGTTCCAGGGCTATTACAAAAACCCGGAGGCGACGGCGGAGGCTCTGCGGGATGGATGGCTGCACTCCGGGGACCGGGGGTTTATCGACGAGGACGGCCATCTGGTGGTCTTCGATCGTTCGAAGGATGTGATGACCCTGCGGGACGGCCGGCCCTTCTCGCCGCAATACATCGAGACCCGCCTGAAATTCAGCCCTTACATCAAGGATGCATGGGTCATCGGCCATGAGCTGCCTTATGTCACCGCCGTGATCTGCATCGATTACAACGTGGTGGGCAAATGGGCAGAGGCCCGACGGATCCCCTACACCAGCTACCAGGAGCTCTCCCAGAAGCCGGAAGTTTATGACCTGGTGGCCAGCCAGATCCGCCGCGTCAACGCCAGCCTGCCGGAGCCCGCCCGGATCGTCCGCTTTGTGAACCTGTTTAAAGAATTCGACGCTGACGATCAGGAGCTCACCCGCACGCGCAAGCTCCGTCGAGCTTTCCTGCTGCAACGATACCAGCCAATCGTCCAGGCTCTCTATGATCCCTCCGCCCACGAAGTTCACTTCGAAACCACGATCACCTATGAAGACGGCACAGTAAACGAGATCCGGGCGGATCTGCGCATTGTGGACATGGAGCCGATTCCGGCGTGGACGCCTGTGGAGGGGGCGAGGGCTCTGGTCATACAGGGGGCGGAGGAATAATGCAGGAGCGATGGGGCCGGTGACAAGGCCGTTCGCTCCCCGATCCCCCGACCCGGTGCCTGCAATCGGGAAAGCGGTGCTCACGGTGCCTGTCCAGGCTGGCTCTTCAGGAGGAGGGGCCCATGGCAGCGGCGGCAGTCCATGTTTATCAGCACATCCTCTTTCAGGCGGACGGTCCCATCGCGTATGTGACCATGAATCGTCCGGAGAAACGCAACGCCCTCTCCGTGGCCCTCATGCTGGAGCTGACCGGGTGCTTCCAGGCCATCGGAGCGGACCGGTCGATCGCTGTGGTCATCCTCTGCGGCAATGGGCCGGCTTTCTGCGCTGGCCATGACCTCAACGAGCTGCTCGATCGTCCTCCGGATTTCTACCGCTATGTTTTTGAGGTCTGCACCCGTCTGATGGAGACCATCCAGTCCATCCCTCAGCCGGTCATCGCTCAGGTTCATGGCATGGCGACCGCCGCTGGCTGCCAGCTCGTAGCCACCTGCGACCTGGCTGTGGCCTCCGAGGACGCTCGATTCGCCACCCCGGGCGTGAAGATCGGGTTGTTCTGCTCCACCCCCATGGTGGCGGTGAGCCGAAACCTTCCTCGCAAGAAGGTGATGGAAATGCTGCTCACCGGGGAGCCGATCTCCGCCCATGAGGCCCTCCTTTATGGGCTGGTGAACCGGGTCGTGCCCCGGGAAGCCCTGGAGACAGAGACCCGCGCTCTGGCGGAGAAGATCGCAGCGGCCAGCCCTTCGGTGATCGGTCTGGGCAAACAGGCCTTTTATCGCCAGCTGGAGATGCCCCAGCCCCAGGCCTATGCCTATGCCAAAGAGGTCATGTCCCTGAACGCGACGATGGCGGAGGCCCAGGAAGGAATCTGCGCCTTCCTCGAGAAACGGCCTCCCCGCTGGCCGACGGCTTCATCGGGCTGAGGGGAAACATCCCCGGGCTGCTTCTTCCGCTTCAAACCGTTGATAGACTACAGGATCTGGGGGCGATCGGGATGGAGACCTTTCTCCAACTCGTCCTGACCGGGATTATGGTGGGCAGCATCTACGCCCTGGTGGCCCTGGGCTGGGTGCTGATCTACAAGTGCTCGGGGGTCCTCAACCTGGCCATGGGAGAGCTCACCCTGATCGGGGCCTATGTCTCCCTCACATTCTATACGTGGGGGCTTCCCTTCCCGCTGGCCCTGCTGGCCACCCTGATCATCGGCGCCATCCTGGGGATCCTGACGGAGCGGATTTTCCTGCGCCGTCTGATCGGAGAGCCGGTGCTGACGATCATTATGGTCACCGTGGGGCTCTCGTTCTTCTTCCGGGGCCTCATCGAGCTGATCTGGGGAACCGACACGCGAGTCTTCCACCCCCCTGTCTTCCCCTACGAACCGGTCCGGCTGGGCCCCGTGGTGATCGGCCAGGTTTATTTATGGAGCTTCATCGCCGCCCTGGCGCTGCTGGGGATCCTGGCGGCCTTCTTCCGCTACACCCGGTGGGGCCTGGCCATGCAGGCGATGGCCGATGATGAGATGGCGGCGATGTCCCTGGGGATCAGCCCGAAGTTCGTTTACGCCGCTGCCTGGGCCATCGCGTTCATGGCCGCCGGGGTGGGAGGTTCGCTGCTGGGCAATATCAATGGGGTCAACATCTCGGTGGGCTACCTGGGCCTCCTGGTGCTTCCAGCCGTGGTCCTGGGCGGCCTGAACTCGATCCCCGGGGCGATCGTCGGAGGGATAATCATCGGGGTCCTTCAGAATCTGGCCGGGGGCTACCTGGATCGTTTCACCCCCGGTGGAGTGAAGGAGATCTTCCCCTTCGTGGTGATGACCCTGATGCTTCTGATCAAGCCGTATGGGCTCTTCGGCTGGGTGCGGATCGAGCGGGTGTAATTCGCACAGCGCCCCCCGGGGATTCAGGGGGCAGGTGGCCGTTTATCTGTTTCCGCATGCCCTGAAGGGAGAGGGGGCGACAGGGTCTTCATCCGGTCGGGATAAAGCGCGATGGGGGCGAAGCTCACCAGGAGGGAGCACAGGCGATGCGTATGCGTCTTCCCAGCGGGGTGTTCTATCAGACCTACAGGCAGGATCAGGCCCTGTGGCCGACGACGTTTGTAAAGCTCCGGATGTGGGGCCTGCTGGTCTTTCTGTTCGTGATCTTCCCCCAGATCGCTTCCCCTTACTGGCTCTCCCTCGCCAACCTGGTCGGTTATACGATCCTTTCCGCCATGGGGGTGCAGCTCCTGATCGGCTACACCGGACAGGTCACCCTCGGGCATGCCGCTTTCATCGCCGCCGGCGCCTACACCTGCGCGGTCCTCGTTCTCCAGTATCACGTTCCCTATCCTCTGGCCTTCCTCGCGGCCATGATCGTCGCCGGGCTGTGGTCTATGCTCTTCGGCCTGCCCTCCGCCCGGGTGAAAGGCTTCTATCTCATCATGACCACCATGGCGGCTCAGTTCATCACAGTGGATTTCATCATCACCCAGTATGTGAGCCGCATCGGGGAGCGCGGGCATTCTTTCTCCTTACCCCCGGGAACCCTCTCCATCGGCCCATGGGTGATCCAGAGCGATCGCGACATTTACTATCTGATGATCGCCCTGGTCACACTATCCGTGCTGGCGATGACCAACCTGGCGCGCACCCGCATCGGCCGCGCCTGGATGGCGATCCGGGACCATGATATCGCCGCCGAAGCCCTGGGGATCAACATCGTGGCTTACAAGCTTCTGGCCTTCTTTATGGCGGGGGTTTTCGGCGGGGTGGCCGGCGCCTTCTGGATCGCCAACCTTTATGCCGTCAGCCCCGAGCATTTCACCTGGAGCTGGTCCCTCTGGCTGGTGGGGGTGATCCTTATCGGTGGCCTGGGCAGCAATTATGGGACGATCTTTGGCTCCCTCTTCATGACCCTGGTGATGGAAGCCCTGCGGAACATCGTGACGTGGCTGACGCCGTTCTTTCCATCCCTGGAGACCTCTTTCCTCTTCGTCAAGGAGGCCGCCTTCGGCCTGGCCATTATCCTCTTCCTGCTCTACGAGCCAAACGGCCTGGCCTACCGCTGGTGGCAGATCAAGAACTACATCCATCTCTGGCCGTTCTCATACGAATAGTCCACACCAGGAGGAAGCCATGATCAAGCCAGGAGGAGTCGCGATCACGATCCTTGCGCTGGTGGCAACGCTCGTCCTCGTCATCGGTTGCGGGCCGCAGGCCACCCCAGCGGCCCGGGCGCCCGCAGGGGAGATCCCCATCGGGGCCATCATGGACACCACAGGGCCGACCTCTGATGTGGGTAAGGATTATGCCGCCGGGATCCAGGATGCCATCCGCTGGATCAACGACCACGGCGGTGTCAACGGCAAGCGAATCCGGCTGATCCTGAACGACTACGGCTACCGGGTGCCGGAGGCCATCACCCTCTACAAGCGCTACCGCGATATCGACAAGGTGGTCGCTGTCCTGGGCTGGGGCACAGGGGACACCTCGGCGCTGGCCCCCACGGTGGCTAAGGACCAGATCCCCTACATCTCCGCATCCTATTCCGGCGAATTGACCGACCCCTCCAAGACCCCATATAACTTCTTCGCAGCCTCCGACTACTCCACGAACGCGCGGGCCGCTCTCCTGGCGTGGTATGAGGAAGTCTGGCTAAAGGATGAGCGCTTCAAGGCGGAACGCGAGGCGGGCAAGAAGCCGCGCATTGTGATGTTCTATTCCTTCCCCACGCCATATAGCAGCGCGCCGATCAAGGCTCTGAAGGAGTTCGCCCAGATGCTGGGCTTCGAGATCGGTCCAGATCAGGACATCTCCCTGACTGCCCTGGATGCCAAGAGCCAGGTCCTGGCGGCGAAGGAGTTCAACCCTCACGTGATCTGGCACGGAAACACCACGCAATCGGTGGCCACGGCGATTCGCGACGCGAAGGCCCTGGGCTTGCAGGCAGATCATCTGGTGAACAACTGGGGGTTCGGAGAGGAGCTCCTGCGCCTGCTGGGGCCGCAGGCGGAAGGGGTAATCGGCATTGCGGTGACCGCCTTCTATGGGGAGGAGGTGCCCGGGATGGATCGAGTGAAAGAGGCGGCCCAGAAATATAACCCGGCCCTGAAGGAGCGAACCATCCGCACGGTTCAGGCATGGGCGAACGTGATGCTGCTCTACGAGGCCCTCAAGAAGGCTGACGCCGCAGGGCAATTGAACGGTCCAGGGATCAAGGCGGCCATTGAGTCCTTCCAGAACCTGGATATCGGCCTCGGTGTCCCCTCATTGACGTATACACCGGACGATCATCGCCCGACCAGCCGGGTGCGCATCTACATCATCCGAAACGGTAAATTCGAGTTGCTGAAGCTGGTTGATCTCAAAGGGAAGTTCGCCGATCAGTGGCCAAAGTGGAAAGGATACTGAGGGAGGTCCCATGGCGGACGGTGGTGCCATGCTCCAGGTGAACAACATTGAGGTCCGCTACCATCAGGTGATCCTGGTCCTCAAGGGGGTCTCCCTGAAGGTCCCGGCAGGGGGCATTGTGGCCCTGCTGGGGGCGAACGGGGCCGGCAAGTCCACCACGTTGAAGGCCATCTCCGGCCTCCTGAAACATGAGGACGGCCAGATCACTGACGGCAGCATCGAGTTCATGGGCCAGCGCATCGACCGCAAATCGGCGGAAGAAATCGCCGCCATGGGGATCATCCAGGTCCTGGAAGGGCGTCGGGTCTTCGAGCACCTCACGGTGGAGGAGAACCTGCGGGTGGGGGCCCATCATGGAGATGGGCGCCGCCTCTCCGAACGGCTGGAGCTGGTCTATCACTACTTCCCGCATCTCAGGACGATCCGGAACCGGGTGGCGGGCTTCTGCAGCGGCGGGGAGCAGCAGATGCTCGCCATCGGCCGGGCCCTGATGACCAACCCCCGTCTGCTGCTCCTCGACGAGCCCTCCCTGGGGCTGGCCCCTCTCATCGTGCGGGAGATCATGGAGATCATCACCCGGCTCAATCGGGAGCAGGGCATCGCCGTCCTGCTGGTGGAACAGAACGCCAAGCTGGCCCTGGAGATCGCTCAGCATGCCTATGTCCTGGAGAACGGCCGTGTGGTTATGGAAGGGCCGGCGGCCGCTCTTCGGGATAACCCGGATATCCGGGAGTTCTATCTCGGATTGACGGAGATGGGGGCCCGCAAGCGGTTCCGCGAGGCCAAATGGTATAAGCGCCGGAAGCGCTGGCTGACCTGAGGTCAAGAAGTTCCGTAAATCCCCTTCCTTTTCAGAAGGGGAAAAAGAAAAAGGTTCCCTGGGACCCAGCCGGTCGCCCGGCCCAGAAACTTCCGCGAGAAGATCAACCGCATCACTTCCTGCTTTTTCGACTCTCCGGTCGGAGCCATCGGAACACGTGTCCGGAAGAATCGAGTCCAGGGAGGCCACCATGCAAAGAATAGATCGATGGCTCGGTCTGCTGATGATCGCGGGAATCGCCACCGCGTGCCGCCCGGTGGGAACTGCTCAGATCCAGGATCCCAGGATCACCCTGGCCCGGGTGGAAGTGGTTGCTTACTACGCATGGCCCACCCCGATCCCCACCCCCACGCCGCCGCCTGCGGGCACGCCGACCCCTACCCCCGCTCCTCCCCCGCCAGCTCCGGACCTTCCCCTGGGCCTGGCGTATATTTTCAAAATCGAAAACCCGAATGACATGACGGTCACCTTAGATCAGCTCAAATTCACCGCGCAACTTGAGGCGAAGAAGGATAGCCAGAGCGCTTACTTCTCTGTCCATGCTCCCATCGTCGATGAGGATATGAGCATTCCACCCCACACGACCAACGAGCTCCGGGTGACCTTCTTCCTTTCCTCCCGCATCGTCACCACCAACCTCGCAGTGACCTCCGGGCATAAGTTAAAGGAGATGGGGCTCACCCCGGGCGCGGTGGTCGAGGCCTGGTGGAAGGGCATCGGGGATTATGCGTTCGGGATCCGGGCGGCCGAAGGGACCGCGATCTTCCGAACTCCAGCCGGTGAACGCGTGGTGACTTTTGAGGGAGAGTTCCGGAAATAGCCACCGCGCGTGCTTTTAACGGCCGGGTGAGCGGGGAGGGGGGAATCCCTCCCCTTTCCCCCTCCCCGCAGCCTGAAGGGCCGTGGGAGGAGGGAAAGAAAAGGGGGCAACCATGGATTTGCTGACCGCTTACCGGGAGCAGCAATTCCCACGCATCCACAAGGCCATCCGACGCGCTTATCGGAACGCCCCTGGATTCCGCGCCCGGATGGAGGCGGCCGGTTTGCGTCCCCGCGATCTCCAGACCCCCGTCGACCTATCCCGGTTGCCCGTGCTGCGCAAGGACGATCTCCTTCAGCGCCAGCAGGCCGATCCTCCCTTCGGGGGGATGCTGATGGTGCCGATGGAGCGTCTGCGCCGTATCTTTCAGTCCCCGGGTCCTCTTTATGAACCGGAGCCGGACGCTCCTGACCCCTGGCGCTGGGCGCCCGCGCTCCAGGCCGCGGGTTTTGAGCCTGGCGACCGCGTCCTGATCGCTTTCTCTTATCACCTGACCCCAGCGGGTGCCATGTTCGAGGAAGCCCTCAGGGTCCTGGGCTGTCCAGCCATCCCCGGCGGCATCGGCCAGCAGGAGCTCCAGCTCCATGCCCTTCGCACCCTTCGGATCACCGCCTACATCGGATTGCCCAGTTACCTCTACAACCTGCTGGAACGCGCGCAGGCTGCGGGCTGGGATCCCCAGCGCGATCTGCCCCTGCGCAAGGCCTTCGTCACCGCCGAGCCCCTTCCCCCTTCCCTGCGCCATGATTTGCAACGTTTCGGGCTGACCGTGCGTCAGGGCTATGGCACCGCCGAATGCGGCTGCCTGGGCTACGAATGCGAGCATGAAAACGGGCTCCATGTCCCGGAGGACGCTTATGTGGAGCTCTGCGATCCGCAGACCGGTGAGCCTGTGCCGCCGGGTGAGATCGGGGAAATCGTGGTGACCCTTTTCCATCCCGCCTACGCGTTGATCCGCTTCGGGACCGGGGATCTCTCCCGATGGCTGACTGAGCCATGCGCCTGCGGCCGACCCACTCCGCGCCTGATGGGGATCCTGGGACGGGTCGGTGAGGCCGTGAAGGTGCGGGGGATGTTCCTTCATCCCCGCCAGATGGAAGCCGTTTTCGCCCGCTTCCCCGAAGTCCAGGCTTACCAGGCCGTCGTGGATCGGGAGGCCCACGTGGATCGTCTGACCTTCCGTGTGGTTCTGCGGGAAGGCGTAGAAGGTATGGAAGCGATGCGCGCCCGCCTTCAGGAGGCCATCCGCGAAGGTCTGCGCTTCCAGGCCGAGGTGATCTTCATTCCTCCCGAAGAGTTACCCCCTGAAAGCCCCCGGCTGGTGGATCTCCGCCGCTGGGAGTAGGCGATTTGCGTCTGTCCACGCGGTCCCCAGGCCCATTTTTCTTCTCTCCGGTCTTATGATAAAACGATAGCCAGGCCTTACGGATTCGGCGCCGGGGATAAAGATCCTTCTGGGGCTAAGATGGGGCTTCCAGCCCTATCCTGGCCTCTCGAAAATCCGGCAGGCATTACGCAGCGGATCCCCTCCTCTGACACCTGCCCTTGTCGAGATCGATCGGGCCCTGATCGACGAACGGGAAGCCATCTGAGGGAAACATATCCGGAAACCTCAGGGGAGGCAGACTTGAACGCCAAAAAGATCCTGATCATTGAGGATGATGTGGAACTGGCCCGTTTCCTGGCGTGGCAACTGGAGCAAAACGCCTATCAGGTCTCCGTTGCCCATAGCGGCCAGGAAGGTCTGGACCTCCTGCGCGCGCAGAACCCTGACCTGGTCCTCCTCGATCTCATGTTGCCGGGTATGGACGGGTGGGAGGTCCTCAGAACCATTCGTTCGACCGGGGAGACTCCGGTGATCATCATCAGCGCCCTGGGGACGGAATCGGATATTGTAAGGGGCCTGGAAAGCGGCGCGGATGATTACCTCACCAAACCCTTCGGCCCCCGACAGCTCATCGCCCGCGTTCAGGCAGTCCTGCGGCGTTACGAATCCATCACCTCCCGCGGGGTTTACGATAACGGGCGCCTTTATGTGAACCTGATCACCCAGGAAGTCCGGGTGGATGGACGCCCGGTCGAGCTGACCCCCACCGAGTTCAAGCTCCTCTCCACCATGGCCCGTTTCGCGGGCCGTCCGCTGACCCATGACTTCCTGTTGCGTGAGGTGTGGGGGGAGGAACATATCCAGGATCGGGGTTATCTGAAGCTTTACATCTGGTATCTCCGCCAGAAGATCGAGCCGGACCCCAACCACCCGCTCTTCATCCGAACCGAACGGGGGATCGGTTACCGGCTGATCGGCCCTGGCGAGCTCGGGGTCCAGGAGTGATCCGACGTGGCCAGGGAAAGGGGGCTTTGAGAAGCAAGCGGGGCGCCGCAGGCGCCCGCTCGGTGAATTTCCCTTCCCCGCTCCTCGGCAGCTCTTCGGTCACAGGGAGAGGGGAGACAGGGGCTGAGGGAGCATCTCGCCGCCCTGACTCCAGGTCCAGCGGGTTGAAGTTCCAGGAGGAGCACGGTGGGTTTCCCGGGATCGTGGCGCTTTGATCCGCTCTCCGCGCTCATCGGAGCCGCCCTGGCTTCGCTGGGCGCCGGGCTGCTCTACGGAGGCCGGCGTCCCCTCCGACGGCTCTACGAGGGAACCCGAGAGCGCCTGGATCAGGCCCGCCAGCGTCTGCGTCTATCGGCCGAGACCCAGTATCGGCACTGGTTGCTGGAGCAGCTCCCCGGCTGGATCGCCTGGTCGGCGCTGGATCCTCGCCTCGTGCCGTGTTTGATCGAGCCGCCCCTGAGCCCTCCCCTTCCCCACCCGAGCACCCGGGTGGAGGAGCCCCTTCCAGAGTCTGAACTGCCCCTGGGTCAGGTGATCCGGGCTGTCTCCCGGTTGTTCCTCTACGGGCCGCCCGGGAGCGGCCGCACCGGCGCTCTCTGCTGGCTGATCCGCGAAACCCTCGCCGGACACCTGAAGTGGAAGACTCAGAGCGCTCCTCTTCCGTTTTACATTCGTCTGCCCCTGCTCGCCCCCGATCCCGTAGCCCCACCGGAAGCTGCCCTCGCGGAGGCCCTGAGCGGGACTGTCCCCATGATCCTGCGAGCCCGCCTGAGCGGCATGATCCGCACCGCCTTGCGGGATGGCACCGCCCTGTTGCTCCTGGATGAGCTGGAGGAGGTCCCCCCATCGCGCCGATCGGAGCTCCTGGGCTGGCTGGGGCGGCTGCTGGAGAGCTATCCGGACACCCACGTGGTGCTCGCAGGAGCCGGGATCGCCACCCGCCAGGTGGAAGCGCTGGGGTTCCTGCCCTTCGCCCTTGCCTCGTGGTCCGAAGATACCGTGCGGATGTTCGTCGAACGCTGGGCCCAGGTGAGCGGAGCGCCCGCATCGGAGCTGGAAGAGCGTCTGAAAGCGTGGAAAACGCCGCGGCCCGTCCGCCTGCGTCCCGCCGATGCCGTCGCCGCCGTCGTGTTGAGACACGATCGCCCGGGAGGGCCGGAGTTGTATGACGCGATCCTGGATCGAATGCTCCAGGGGATCGCGGGCAGGACCGCCCTGACCCCACCCACCGCCCGTCTGATCCTGGGTCAGCTGGCCCTTCAGCTGCTGAACGAGGAACGCTTCATCATCACCCTGGAGGATATGGAGCAGGCGCTGATCCGCTCCATCCCGGCGCTGGCCCCGCCCGGGGGACGTCGGAATCTGGATCAGGCGATAGAGAGGCTGACTGATCCCGGACGGCCGGTGGTGCCGATCGATGAACAGCGAGGGCATTTCCGCCACCCATTGCTTCAGGCGTATCTGGCCGCCTGGGCGCTGGCCCAGTCCGGCGATAATACCACCCTGATGCCTCATCTGGATGATCCCCGATGGGCGGATGTCTTCACTTTCTATGCGGCCCTCGGCCCGATGTCCGGCATCATCGATCGGGTGCTCACAGAGCCCGATGATGCCTTCCACACTCGATTGTTGCACATGGCGCGATGGATCGCCGTGGCCTCCCCTCGGGCGCCATGGCGCCCCCATGGAATGGCCGCCCTGGGTCGGGTGTTCCTGAAACCCGGATTGCCGATGACGCTCCGTCTGCGGGTGGTCGAGGCCCTGGTGGCCACCGGAGATCGCGGCGTTCCCGTGCTTTTCCATAAGGCCCTTCGCCACCCGGATCCTGAAATCCGTATCGCCGCCATCCGGGGCCTCGGCTGGTTGGGGGAGGAAAGCGACCTGCCCTTCCTGGAACAGGCCCTGACGGATCCCGATCCCGAAGTCCGCCGCGCCGCCATCACCGCTCTCGGCGAGCACCGCACCGGGGCGGCCATGCAACGGCTGGTCCTCCTGCTCCTGGAGGCCGAGGAGTCTCTCCGTCGCCTGGCGGCGGAGGCTTTGCAAACTTACCCGGAGGGCCCCCAGCTGCTTCAAGAAGCAACCGAGGAGACGGACTGGCGAACCCGCCGGGCAGCGGCGTTCGCGCTGGCCCTGATCCCGGAGGAGTGGGCGAAAGCCCGCCTGGAAACGCTCGCCCGCGAGGATCCGGAATGGCTGGTGCGGTCGGCCGCCCTGGATGCGTTAACGCTCTGGGAGAAGAACCGCCAGCCCCCCGCCCTCGATCTCCGCCCGGTCGTCGTGGAACAGCAGGGATGGCTGATCGAGTGGGCGGTGCAGGAGGGCGAAGCCATCGGGGAGCGATCCTCGGCGATCCACAGCCTCTATCGGGCTCTGGAGCGAGGGAGCGAGGGCGTGCGCCGGGCGGCCATCCTGACGCTGGCCCGCGTGGGAGATCAGGAGGCTCTGGCGCCATTGCGGATCCTCGCTTTCGATCCTCAGATCGACCGGCTCATCCGTGATCTCGCCTTTCGGGCCCTGGAGGTGATCGCCCGCCGCACGGGGGCACGGGTGCTGTAGAGCAGAGGATGTTACGCGTCCGGCCATAACCGGTGTGCCTGCGCCATGTTTTTCCATAGCGCCCATCTGTCCCCCGCGATCTCGGGGAACGTCACCACCAGCTCCCCCTCGAACCTCGTCCGCTCCAGGATCGGGCGGCCCTCCTGATCCCACCATTCCAGATGTTCCGGCCCCCAGCGAAACATCAGCATCGAAACCGCAGGCTTGATCTTATCCCACAACGAGGGGAAATCTCCCGGCAGCCTCTCCTCCAGATCCAGCGCAATCCATGGCCGGATCCTCGCCCTGAATCCCCGGGAGATCTCGAGAAGCAGCGGGCTGGCTTCCGAGAGACGAAGCGACAGGATCAGGCGGAGGCCGCTGAGGACGGGGAGGAGGTGCCGGAGGAACGTCATGGCCTCCCCGGGATCCCACCGATCCATCCCCTCCAGGAGCAGCCCCGAAGCACCCAGGAAGGAGGCCGCCGCCGCTGCGGTCAGCGCATATGGCTGGATGCGGGAAGCGCCCACCTCCTGGGGAGGGCGCGGGGCGATGGCCCAGGCGGTCAGCCGGACCCCCGCCCGCAGGCGCTCGAAGCGCAGGGCATGCAGGCGCGGGCGGCTGTAATCCAGCGCCTCCGCCCATTGAGAGACCGCACGCCAGGCTTCGATATCCGGATCCCTCCGCCCCCACAGGCGGCGCCTTGGAACCGGGCGCAGGGCCTCGTCATGCACGACGAGGCGAAGGATCCCTGCACGCCGCGCTTGCTCAAAGATCGCCTCGGGGGAAGAACCGGGAAATGAGCGATCCGAAAGCGTCAACCCCCACATGCGTTTTCTCCGGAACGAAGA
This sequence comes from Candidatus Thermoflexus japonica, assembly GCA_002898735.1. Classification (GTDB taxonomy): domain Bacteria; phylum Chloroflexota; class Anaerolineae; order Thermoflexales; family Thermoflexaceae; genus Thermoflexus; species Thermoflexus japonica. The sequence continues at coordinate 35,845 of BEHY01000007.1, read as the reverse complement.
GGGCTCCCCGGTGGCCGTTCCACCAGGACGGAGCATCCACCCCACGGATTGTATAGTAGGATGATGTGCTGGGTCTCTTCGTAAGGCGTTGGGGGCCGGCCCGGCCCCCAGAGGGAAACCCGTCGCCTGATTTTTATCATTCTCCGGATCCGGGGAGGCGCCCATGACCCACTGGTTCCTGGCCATTGAGGGGGTGATCGGGGCTGGCAAGACCACCCTGGCCCGCATGCTGGCCCCAGCGCTGGGAGCACATCCGATCCTGGAGCGATTCGAGGAGAATCCCTTCCTGCCGCACTTCTATCGGGATCGCGCCCGCTATGCCTTCCCCACGCAGATCTTCTTCCTGCTGAGCCGGTATCGCCAGCACCAGGAGCTCGCCGCCCACCTGGCGCATGAGCCGGTGGTCAGCGATTACATGTTCGCCAAGGATCGCCTCTTCGCCCATCTGAACCTGGAGGGGGATGAGCTGGCCCTTTACGAACAACTGCACAGCGCCCTGGCCGAGAAAACCCCCCAGCCCACGCTGGTCCTTTACCTTCGAGCGGATACGGATACCCTGATGGCTCGCATCGCCCTGCGGGATCGGCCCTACGAGCGGGGTATGGATCGAGCCTATATCGAGCGGCTCCGGCTGGCCTACGAGGCCTTCTTTTCCACGTATGAGGGTCCCTTCCTGATCATCGACGCCACCCGTAATTTCGTGCAGGATGAACGCGTGTTCTACGAGATCCTCCAGGAGGTGCGCGGGGCGTTGGGGATGGCGCCGGCCCAGCAGCCCCTTCCGGTTTTCACCCGTCCTGCATTCTCCCCCCCGTCCTCCCCGGAGGAAACCCTCGTCCGGGCCTTCGCCGATCTGACGCGAACCCTTGGCCTTCTCCGGGAGGCGCTCTTCGCGGAGCCGCGGGATCCTCAGCGGATCGCCCACGCCCTTCAGGTCTGTCAGCAGCAACTCGCGGCCATCGCTCAGGCCGCAGGGATTTCATGAGCCGGGGTGGTTTCCGGGAGCTTCGGGGGCCGCAGGGCATCGAAGGCGCCCGGCCGTCCCACAAATCCATAATTTGTGATGCCTAACGAATGAGGACAGCGCGTTCGATAAATTCGCCAGCCCTCCTCAAAGGATATAGAATAAGGTTAGAGGCAGGTCGGGGTGGGATCCATGAGGATAGGGGTCTAACAGGCCGCGGAAGGCAACCCATCGGCCCTGGAGAAGAGCTGGATCTCTGGAGGAAATGGCCTGCAGGGATCGTGTGGACAGGACAGGCATCCGCAGGACAACTGGAAAGGGTGGTGGAACTGGAATGGTCCTTCGGATTACCGAGCGCGCACAACGAGCGCTGGACGAGCTCCATCCAAAACATCGGGAACAGGTGATGCGGCGAATCCGTCAGCTGGCGACCGCTCAGCGCCCGCTGCTGACGAAGATTCGCCATGATCGGGGAGAGCTGCTGTCGTATCGGGCTGGGGAATATCGGATTTATTTGACCTGGGATGAGCAGACCTTGCAGATCGAGGACATCCGTAAACGCAACGACGCCTATCGCTGAGGATGGCCAACGAGGCGCCCGGACGCCTGGATCATGGAAGAAAGTTATCGTCTCCCCGTGCTGGCCCTTCACACCGGGAGAAAAGGCCAGTCCGGCTGAGGTGCGTGGCTGGCCACACAGGGGGATTTTTTCACGAGCGCAACCCCAATCCGATGGGAACAAACGCCCCAACGGCATATACCCTCTGGAAGGAGGTGATTCCTTTTGCCTCGCTCCATCCGCTCCATTCGCATCGTGCAGGAGCCCCTCTCCGGCTCCGCGGATCTCGTGAACCTCTACTTTCGTGCCTATCAACCCTTAGGAGATTATTACTATCGCCATCGCGCGGAAGTGAAAGCTTATCTGAAATGGCTCCGCCATCGGGATCCTCACGGCTCTTTCGTCGCCTACGATGGGGATCGCCCCGTGGGGTTCATCGCCACGGATTCCCGGTGGGACCATGGGACGGTGGGGGCGATCCACGAACTGGTGGTGGATCCAGAATATCAGGGGCGTGGCCTGGGGCGCGCCTTATTGCTGCGGGGGATGGCTTATCTGCGCGCCCGGGGCTGTCGGGTTTGTGAGCTCTGGGTGGGCGAGCACAACGATCGGGCCCGCGCGCTCTATCGGGCCCTGAGGTTTCAGGAAAACGGGCGATGGGGGAAATGGATCCAGATGACGCGCTCGCTGGAGGATCTCCCGGAAGGCATCGATCTGGAGGCGACGCTCGCTGGATCGCCACCCTCCATCCCGGGCTCCCCGGAAGATCGATGAGCCCGATGGGTTCCAGGCCGCGCATCCCGCTCGCCCCGGGAGCGGGGGGCCTGGTGGGCGTCCAGAACATCCGGCCCTTCCCCTGCACGCTCGGGGCGCCATGATGCCGCGGGGAGCTCGAAGAAGGCTCAGGGGCCGCGGGTCGCCGGGCTTCCTGAAGCCTTCCTCAGGAACACCCCATCCATGAGCAGGTGGAGGAGATATGCCCAGCGCAGAGGTCCTGGCGACCGGCACGGAGCTGCTGAGCGGAGACCTGGTGGACACCAATTCGGCCCGGATTGCCCGTGCCCTTCAACCGCTCTCCATCCCTCTGGTTCAGATCACGGTGGTCGGGGACGATCTGCCCCGCATGGTGGCCGCCATCCGGGCCGCGATGGCCCGTAGCGAGATCCTCATCGTCAGCGGGGGTCTGGGCCCTACGGTAGACGATGTGACCCGGGAAGCGGTGGCCGAGGCCCTGGGACGGCCGCTGATCTTCGATCCGGAGCTTTTCGAATCCATCCGCGCCCGCTTCCAGGCCTTTGGGTTCCCCATGCCGGAGAACAACCGCCGCCAGGCGTTCCGCCCCCAGGGCTCCCAGGTGATCCCCAACCCGATCGGAACCGCCCCCGGGTTCCTGGTCGAGGAGGGGGATCGGGTTCTTTTCGCTCTCCCGGGAGTCCCCCGCGAACTGGAGCGGATGCTTACAGAATCGGTGATCCCCTACCTGGAGAGGCGATTCCCGCCCGCCGAGGCGATGGTCTGGAGGGTGGTTCGCACGATCGGCATGGGCGAGAGCGTCATCGACGAACGACTGCGCGATCTCCTAAAGGGCGAGAACCCCCAGGTGGGGCTGAACGCGCACCCCGGGATGGTGGATATCCGGATCCGGGCCCGGGGTGCCACGCTCGAAGAAGCCGCCGCTCGAGCCGAGGCCGCCGTTCAGACCATCCGGGAGCGCCTCCGCTGGGCCGTTTATGGGGAGGGAACCTGCACGCCCGAGGAGGCTCTGATCGCCGGGCTTCGGGAGCGCGGGCTCACGCTGGCCACGCTGGAGCGGGGCACGCTGGGCCTGCTGGGCGGACGCCTGGCGGCGGCAGATCCGGAGAGCCACGTGTTTCGAATCGGAGAGGTGCGCTCCCGGCTGGTGACCGCCCCGGAACATGCCGCGGAAGCGATCCGTCGCCAGGCGGGAACCGCGGTGGGCCTGGCGGCGGAAGTGCTCCCGGAAGGGGAGAACTTCCAGATCGCCGTCGCCATGGCCACTTCGGAAGGCTCCCGCAGCCTGCAGCGCGGCCATCGAGGCCCCCTGCCCCACGCGGCGGAATGGGCGGCGAACGCCGCCATGGGCTTGCTCTGGCGCTGGCTCCAGGAGGCCCCATGAGCCTGCCTTTCAAACCCTCTCTCCCTCCGGTGCGGCTTCCCGTTTTCGAGGGGCCGCTCGATCTCCTCCTCTATCTGATCGAGCGGAACGACCTGGATATCACCCGGATCTCGCTGGCCCAGGTTACTGCCCAGTATCTGGAATACGTGACCATCCTTCAGGCATTGACCATGGACCAGCTGGCGGAATATCTGGTGATCGCCGCCAAACTGCTTTACATCAAATCTTCCCTGCTGCTGCCGCGGCCCCCGGAGCCTGACGAGCAGGAGGAAGACATCGGGGAGGCGCTGGTGGAGCAATTGAAGGCCTATCGCCTCTTCCGGGCGCTGGCGCGCCGGCTCGCCGAACGGGAAGGGTTCACCGCTTACGGGCGAACCGCACCGCCTCCCCGGCCGGAGGCCCCCGGGACCGGGCTGGAGGGCATCCGCCTGGAAGATTTCCTCCGCCTGGCCCGCCGCGCGCTGCTCCCTCAGCCCGGGGCGCCTTCCGTCGACCGTTTCCTCGCCCCTTACCGCCTGACCCTCCACGAGGCGATCGAACGGATTCTGGAGGCGGTGAGCGATGGACGGCGGGTGGCGCTCAGGCATCTGCTTCGCGAAGCGGAGACCCGCTACGACCTCATCGCGCTTTTCCTGGGCCTGCTGGAACTGCTGAAACAACGCCGCGTGATCGCTCGCCAGAGCCAGCTGTTCGAGGAGATTTACATCGAAGCGTATCCCTCCGCCGGATGATCGGGAGGCCGGGCCCTGAAGATGCCCCGCCCGGCCGCCCAGCCCGCAGGGGATTATCCCGGCGGGCCGGACATATCACGGCGCCTCCCGACAGGAAGGGCACAATCCCACCACGGTGGCTTCCACCCGACGCACCTGATAGCCCTGCGTGCGCTCCAGCGCGAGACGGAGCGGCTCCAGGAACATCCCCTCCAGATGCTCTACCCGCCCGCATCGTTCGCACAGGAAATGCCCATGGTCCGGCTGTGTCCGCCACTCATACACCCGGCGGCCCCCTCCCAGTTCATGCTGCTCCACCAGGCCCAGGCGAACGAACAACCGGAGGGCCCGATAAACCGTGGAGAGGTCCACGCCGGGATGCCGTTTCTGCAGGGCCGAATGGATCTCCTCGGCGGTCATGTGATGATCTGCCGTGCGGATCACCTCCAGCACCATCAACCGCTGCGGGGTCACCCGATAGCCGTGCTCCCGCAACAGACGACGGGTATGAACACAATGCGGCATGGTGCGCTCCTTCCGTCAGGTTCTGGGGTTGGGCAGGCGTGCCTCCGGCGATCCGCCCGGCCCAGAAGCCTTCCGGGTTGCCCCACGAATCGATTATGGGGGCTCCAGCCCATGCGCTTCCAGAAGCGCTTCATCCCGAAGGATCTCCCCGGATGGCCCATCCGCCACCACCTTTCCCTGATCCATGACGATCACCCGGGGGAACAGTTCGGCCACCAGGCGCATATCGTGGGTGGCCACCAGCATGGTCTGGGGAAGCCCCCGCAACAGCCGGATCAGCTCCCGCCGGCCCTGAGGATCCAGGCCGGCAGTGGGCTCATCCAGCAACATGAACTCGGGCTGAAGCGCCAGCACCGTGGCGATCGCCACCCGTTTCTTCTCCCCCACACTCAAGTGATGGGAGATCCGGGAAGCCGCCCAGGTCATCCCGACCGCTTCCAGCGCCTGATACACCCGCTCCCGCACTTCCCGCTCCGACAGCCCCTGATAGATCGGCCCGAACGCCACATCGTCGAACACGGTGGGGGAGAACAGCTGATCATCCGGATCCTGGAAGACCAGCCCGGCCTTCGCCCGGAGGCGCCGGGGGTCGCCGTTTCCTACGTCCTCTCCCTCCACCCGCAGGATCCCCGCCGTGGGGCGCAGCAAGCCCCCCAGCACGAGGAGCAGTGTGGATTTCCCCGCCCCGTTCGGCCCCACCAGGGCGATCTTCTCCCCCCGATGGATCCGCAGGGAGACTCCCTGCAACGCCGGATGACCGTCCGGATAAACGTAGACCAGTCCTTCCGCCTCGATGAGCGGGAACATCGACCGATCCCCCTGGGGGATTTTCCGGGAGCTGTCCGGCCTTCCCGATCCGGGCCCGGCGGCATCAGCGCCGATCAGGCGGCAGGCAAAAGGGAAAAGAATATCCGGGAACCAGGCGGATCGCCGAGGTTGCCCTCCTGACCCAGGCCCCCATCAAACCGTCGGATCAGAACATCCAGCCCAGGAGCAGCGCCCCAAGCAGAACGAGCAGGCCACCGATCAGAGGCGCGAGGTCCCGATAAGATAAAGAAGGCATGGAAAGCATGCGCACCTCCCCATCGTAGCCTCGCGCGACCATCGCCATGTAAATCCGCTCTCCCCGTTCCAGGGTGCGGAGAAACAGCGTCCCCACCATCTGACCGGTCACCCGGGCCCGCCAGGCCAGCGTCCCTCCCACGCGCCGGCCCGGGATCTCGGGAGCCACGCTCCGGGCTTCCCGAGCCCGCAGCATTCGGAGCGCCTCATCCACGAGGAGGAACAGGTAGCGCCACATCAGCCCGAAGGTCATCACCAGAAAGCGGGGAACCCCGATCGCCCGCATGGCCGTCAGAAGATCGGGAAACGCCGTCGTCCCGACCAGGATCACAGCGATCTGCATGGAAAGCCAGGATTTGAGGAGGACGCTCAGAAACCGGATCACCCCTTCCCCACGCACCGATACCTGCCATGGGCCCAGCGGGAACGTGAACCAGGATGGGCCGGGGGCGGTGAATATCACAGGAAGGGCGGCCAGGACAAACGGAAGCGCCAGCATCGAACGTCGCAACACCCTCCGGATCCCCAGCCCGGAGAGATGAGCCCCGGTCCACGCCGCCGCGCCCATCAGGGCATAAGATAACCAGGCCCCGGCCGGCAAAAGGGTGGCGGTCAGGATGAACCCCAGGGCCAGAACCAGCTTCACCCGGGGATCGAGCCGATGAACCGGGCTATCCAGAGGCTGATAAGGGTCATGGAAGTGAAAGTGTGTCATGCTGATCCCGGCCCCTTTGCTGCGCAGGGAAAATCGCCCCCCGGATCCTTTTCCCAGGAGGACTACCTCGAGGCCTTTTCACTCCGGCGCGCACGTCGCCCGAGCCACAGGGCCATCACCAGCCCGAAGACCAGGAGAGCTCCCAGAACGCCGGCGAGGATCGTGGCCAGAGCCGGGTTGGGAAGACCAGGGATCGCATAATCAGGCAGCAGACTCAAGGGGGAGGGACGGGCGGCCTGAATAAAGCCCAGATCCTCCGCCACGCGCTCCAGCCCGTCCGGATCGGAAGAAGCGATCGGAGCCAGAAGCGTCAGGATCAGGGTCATGGCCAGCCCGGCGATCCACAGGGGGATCCGTCCGGCGACGGGCCGCTCGGCCACCAGCTCTCGTCGAACGGTGGCCAGGAACGCCGCCGCGCTCATCGTGATCAGCCCCTCCACCACGCCGATCAGGGCATGGATCCCCCCCATGGCGGGCAGGACGACATTGGCAGGCGCCAGGCCGGAGAGGGCCAGCTCCAGGCCAGTGGCCAGCGCCCCCATCACCACCGCGGCCCAGCCCGCCAGGAAAGCGGCCGCCGGTCGTGTCCAGCGCCGGCCCCCGAACAGGCCGCGAAGCGTCTGATCCACCGCGTAAGCGACCAGGGCTCCCAGCACCCCCATATTGAAAATGTTCGCCCCCAGGGCGATCAGACCCCCATCCTGGAAGACCAGGGCCTGGATGGAAAGCACGCAGGTCATGATCAGGATCGCCACCCACGGCCCGAAGAGCAATGTGGCCAGGGCCGTTCCGATCAGATGGCCCGAGGTCCCCCCGGCGATCGGGAAATTCAACATCTGAGCGGCGAAAATCCCTGCGGCGACCACACCGATGACGGGGGTCTCATGCTCCGCAAGCTCCCGGCTCACCCGCCGCAGCGCATACCCGCTGACTCCCGCGCTGACCCCCCAGAGGGGCAATGCCACCGAAGGGGAAAGAAAACCGTCCGGGATATGCATAGGGGCCCTCCCTGTCGAAATCGGTGTTATGCGGCTGGCCGATCGTTCCTCGGAGAAGTCGCGGGGATGCCTCCCGCCCCGGATGGGGACTCATCCTCCCCACTCGGTCCAGCGGACATCCGTCCCAGGTTATTGCAAGCTTATCGCAGTTGCTAATGAATTGCAAAAAATCGGACCGAGCGATGGGAACGAGCGGCCCAACGAGCCAGGAAACAGGATCGCCCCTTCCGGAGGCTCTTCAGGCTGCGGGGAGGAGGGAAAGATCCCTGTCCGAATCGGAGGCCGGGCGGGGCACCCGGGGTGCCCCGCCGGAACGGTTCAGGGGCCATGCAGGGGGGGTTCCCCTTCCCTGGGGCCGTAGGGGAACCACCAGGGCTTCTCGTCCCCCTCGATATCCCAGTGCACGTGCTTGGTCTGCCGGAACTCCTCGAGCCCTTCGAGGCCCAGCTCCCGACCGACACCGCTCAGCTTCATCCCACCAAAGGGCCCAGCGTAATTATCTGTCAGAGGATCATTGATCCAGATCGTCCCCGCCTGCACTTCTTCATAGAAGCGGCGGATCAGGCGCGGATCCTGGCTCATCAGACATGCGCCCAGCCCGTAAGGGTTATCGTTGCACAGGGCGATCGCCTCGTCGAAGGTGCGATAGGGCATCAGGGGAATGACCGGGCCGAAGGTTTCCTCGCGCATGATCTTCATGCTGTGATCGACGTGGATCAGGACCGTTGGCTCGTAGAAGAAACCCCGGGGCAGATGGGGAGGCCTCCGGGCGCCTGTCAGCGCCCGAGCGCCCCGGCCCAGGGCATCGGCGACATGGGCTTCCACCTTCGCCCGATAATCCGGGCCCGCCATCGGGCCGATATCCGTATGGGGGTCCAGCCCATGGCCCAGGCGCAGCGTGCTGACGAAGGCGGCGATCTCCTCCGCGAAGCGGTGATAGATCCCCTCCGGCACATACACCCGCTCCGTGCTGGTGCAAACCTGCCCGGCGTTGATGAGGGCCGCATAGGCCAGCGCTTTCACCGCGATCTCCAGAGGCGCATCCGGCCCGACCACGAAGGGATCCTTGCCCCCCAGCTCCAGATGGAGCTTCTTCATCATCGGGGCCGCCAGGGAGGCGATCCGCCGGCCGGTCGTCAGGGAACCGGTGAAGGCGATGACCGGGACCTCCGGGTGCGTGACCAGCGGCTCGCCGGCCTCCGGGCCATATCCGGTCACGATGTTCACCACGCCCGGCGGGAGGTGATCCATGGCGACCTCGGCCAGGCGCAGGGTGGTCAGCGGGGTGAGCTCGGAGGGTTTGATGATCACGGTGTTGCCCGCAGCGAGGGCGGGGGCCACCTTCCAGGCCATGAGCAGGATCGGATAATTCCAGGGGACAATACAACCCACCACGCCATAAGGCTCCTTCAGCACCAGGTTCAGCTGACCGGGCTCCGGGGAAGGGATCACCCGGCCTCGCTCGTGGCGGGCCAGCTCCGCATAGTAATCAAAGGTGTTCGCTGACCACAGGATCTCCTCCTCGTTTTCCGGCCATGGCTTCCCCTCCTCCAGGGTCAGCAACCGGATCAGCTCTTCCTGATGCTCCCGGATTTTTCGAGCCACCTCGTGCAACATCTCGGCCCGGGTGGCCGCGGGCACCTTCCGCCAGCCTTCAAAAGCCCGCCGGGCGGCGGCCACCGCGGCCTCGATATCCGCCGGCGTCCCGCGGGGCACCGTCTCCAGGACCTCCTCGGTCGCCGGATCCAGAACCGGGATCTCCTCCCGGGCGGATCCCGCCGTCCATTCGCCGCCGATCCACATCCGCTTCATCTCCGCCCTCCCGGGCATCCGCGATCCAGCCTCTGAAAGGCATTCCGGATCCGGGCAGGGCCCGGAAAGCGCCCCGCCCGGATCCCAGGCGGCCCGATCCGCTTTGGAGCGGAGCCGCTCTACTGCTCCACCCCCAGCTCGGTCCAGATCCGATCATATAACTCAATGGCCTCTCCCACATCGATCAGCCATTCCATCCGGCGCTTCAGCTCCTCCGGGGGATAAATGCCTGGATCATTGAGGAGGGCCGGATCGATCAGCCGCTGCTGGATCGCCGTCCGGTTCGGGCTGCCATACTTGATCGTGTTCGCATTGATGGCCGCAATATCCGGCCGCATCAGGAAATTGATGAAAACCTCCGCCGTATACTTGTTCCTCGCCGTCTTTGGAATCGCGAGGTTGTCCTGCCAGATGGTGCATCCCTCCTCCGGGATCACATACTTCAGGGAAGGCTTGGCGTCCCGGGCCCGGATCGCATCCCCGGTCCAGATATGGGCCAGGACGACCTCACCGGCCACCAGGAGATCCCGGTTCGTGTCGCTGGTATATGCCTTCACATAGGGCTTCTGACGGAGCAGAACCTCCTTGGCCTTCTGCAGCTCGTCCGGATTGGTCGTGTTCATGGAGAACCCCAGATATTTCAGGGCCGCTCCGATGACCTCCCGCTCATCTTTCAGCATAGAGATCTTCCCCTGGACATCCGGGGCCGGTTCGAACACATCCTTCCAGCTCTTCAGCTCCCGCGGGATCGCCGCCGTGTCATACATAAACCCGGAGGTCCCCCACATGTAGGGCACTGTGTATTTATTCTCCGGATCGAAATAGAGGCCGAGATGGGCGGGGTCGATGTGCTTGAGGTTCGGGAGGTTGTTTTTATCCAGCTCGGCGAGCATCCCTTCCTTGATCATGATTGAGACCATGTAATCGGACGGCACGATGACGTCATAGCCCGTCGCGCCGGCCTGGAGTTTGGCCAGCAAGGCCTCGTTGGAATCATAGGTGTCGACGATCACTTTGACCCCGCATTCTTGCTCAAACCGACTGATCGCTTCCTGAGCAATGTAATCCGGCCAGTTGAACAGATAAAGCTCCCTGGAAAGCTTCGATCGATCGCCGCAAGAGTCCTCCGGACCGGTGGAAGGAGCCGAAGCGGTGATGGAAGGAGCTGGAGCGGTGGGCGAGATGGAGGGAGGGGCAGGCGTGGGGGAGGCGGCAGGAGCTCCGCAGGCGGCCAGGATGGCGATCAGAACCAGCAGACAGAAACCACGACCAGCGATTCCCATGGCAGCACCTCCTTTCCAGAAGCAGGCTATTGGAATATCAACCGTGGTTCAGAATCTCCGATGCGATCCCGTCCTTTGCCAGCCGTTCCTCCAGATGGCGACGGGCTTCCTCGACCAGGGCATGTGCCTCCTCTGGGGTAGGAGCCGTTGCGGAAAGATAAATGCGAAGGCGAACGTCAGGGCCAAACGCCCGAGCCCGGGACTTGATATACACCTGGGGCAACTGGCGCTGGATGTCCTCCAGCAAAGGCGCCAGCCGGGACTCGTCCCCACAATCGACGAGCATGCGGAGCTCGGCGAAGCCCGCTTTTCCAAATCGGGATTGAAGATAGGGCGTGAGGGCGCCCTGGACGATGGCTTTCATCTCTTCGGGGACCCCGGGGAGGCAGATCAGGGTGGTATGTTCCAGGGGGAGGAGGACTCCGGGAGCGGCGCCAACCGGATTGGCCAGGGGCACCGCTCCCTGAGGGAGGAGAGCCATCTTGCGGCGCGGCGGTGTGAGCTCCGGGCTGGCCACATAGCCCGCCGCCGCCAGATCCTGATACCGCGCCGCCACCATCTGAAGCGCCTGGGGATGCTCTTCCAGCGGCCGGCCTGTGGCCAGCGCCACCGCCATCAGCGTTCGGTCGTCCTCCGTAGGCCCCAGGCCGCCGGTCGTGAACACCAGATCCGGCTTCCGGCGCAACGCGCCTTCCAGCTCGGCCCGGATCACCTCCACATCATCCGGCAACAGGGCCGCCCGCCGCACCCTCCCCCCCAGCCCGGCGAGAAGACGACATAACCAGGGCGTGTTCGTGTCAACCACCTCGCCCAGCAACAACTCGTTTCCGATGGCGAAGATCTCCGCCGTCGGGGGGGAGGATCCCATCAGGCCTGCTCCTGACCGGACTCCGCAGGGGTGGAACGGCCCATCACCCGCTCGATGCTGGCGATCAACTCGGAGGGTCCGAAAGGCTTGGTGAGGTAATCATCCACCCGGGCGATGTGAAGCCCCAGAATGCGGTCGACGTGCTGCGCCCGGGCTGTGACCACGATCACCGGGATGTTGCGCAGCTCCGGATCCGCCTTCATCTGCTGGTAAACTTCCCAACCATCGATGTCCGGCATCATCAGATCCAGCAGGACGAGATCGGGCTTCTCCCGCCGGATGACCTCGATCCCTTCCACGCCTCCGGTCGCCCACCCGACCAGCTCATAGCCCCGCCGGGTGACGATCAGCCGGATCAGGTCGATCATGTCCGGATCGTCTTCGATGCACACAATGCGAATTTTTCTCCGATCCCCTTCCGCCATGAGGAGCTCCTCATCAGGTCTGGCCATGTTAGAAGTTGCAATCCGGCTCCAATCCCGGCCTGCTTTGAAGGAAAGTTTAATCGGGATGGATGCCTCTGGCAAACGAGCTGAACGGCTCTGCGCTCCCCGGGTTTGAACGGGCGAGGCGAAGCGCATCACCCCGGATCCTCTCGCACCACCCGAATATGAAGCTCCCGCAACTGACGCTCGTCCACTTCGGAGGGGGCATCGAAGAGCAGATCCACGGCGCTGGCCGTTTTCGGGAAGGCGATGACCTCCCGGATGTTCGGCTCGTCAGCCAGGAGCATCACCAGGCGGTCCAGCCCCAGGGCGATCCCCCCGTGCGGTGGGGCGCCGAACTCGAAGGCTTCCAGCAGATGGCCGAATCGAGCCCGCGCCTGCTCCGGGGTGTAGCCCAGCAGCCGGAAGACCCGCTCCTGAACATCCCGACGGTGGATCCGGATGCTCCCCCCGCCGATCTCATATCCATTGCACACGATGTCGTAGGATTTCGCCCGGACGGACGCGGGGTCCGTTTCCAGGCGATCCAGATCCTCATCCATCGGCGAGGTGAAGGGATGATGCATGGCCTCCCAGCGGCCCTCCTCCTCGTTCCACTCAAACATGGGAAACTCCAGGATCCATGCGAAAGCAAACTCATCCGGATCCGCCAGCCGCAACCGGTCCCGAAAGAGCAACCGCAGCCCTCCCAGGGCTTTGGCCACAGTCTCCGGCGCATCCGCCACCATACAGACGAGGTCCCCGGCTCCCGCCCCCGTTCGTTCCGCGATGATCGCCTGCTCCCCCTCCGTGAGAAACTTCGCCACCGTCCCCTTCACGCCATCCCCGGTGAAGGCCAGGGTGACCAGCCCCTTCGCGCCCAGCGACTTCACGTAGGTGGTCAGCTCATCGATCTCGCGGCGGCTGTAGCCCGCGCACCCGGGGGCTCGCAACGCCTTCACCTGGCCGCCGCTCCGCGCAGCGGCCCGGAACATCTCAAATCCGCTTTCCCGGAACATATCGGTCAGATCCACCAGCTCCATGCCAAAACGGAGGTCCGGCTTGTCCGAGCCATAGCGGGCCATAGCCTCCGCATAGGTGAGGCGGGGGAAAGGGGCGCGGAAACGCTTATGAGGCGTCACCCGCTGCACCACCTCCATCAGCAGGCCTTCGATGACCTGGAGGATGTCCTCCCGATCCACAAAGGACATCTCCAGATCCAGCTGGGTGAACTCCGGCTGCCGATCGCCCCGCAAATCCTCATCGCGAAAGCAGCGGGCGATCTGATAATATTTTTCCAGGCCCGCCACCATGAGCAACTGCTTGAGCTGCTGCGGGGATTGGGGGAGGGCATAGAACTTCCCCGGATGGAGGCGGCTGGGGACGATGAAATCCCGCGCGCCCTCCGGCGTGCTCTTGATCAGAATGGGCGTCTCCACCTCCACGAATCCGCGGGCATCGAGATAATCCCGGATGGCCCGGGTGGTCTGGTGGCGCAGCATCAGGTTCCGCTGCATCCGGGCGCGGCGCAAATCCAGATAACGATAGCGCAGGCGGACGGCCTCATCGATCCGCCGTCCGTCATCATCGATGGAAAAGGGCAGCGGGCGGGCGGGGTTCAGAATGCGAACCTCGTGCGCTTCGACTTCGATCTCCCCCGTCGGCAGGTTGGGGTTCTCCGCGCCGGCCGGACGTCGGCGGACGAGACCGCGGACCTGGATCACATACTCCAGGCGGACCTCATCGAGGACGGTATGGGCAGGGGCCGAACGGGATGGATCTCCCACCACCTGCACCAGGCCGCTGCGATCCCGCAGATCGATAAAGATCAATCCTCCATGATCCCGACGGCGATGGACCCAGCCGGCCAGCTCGACCATCTGGCCGATGTGGGCCGGACGCAACTCCCCACACCCATGGGTTTTCAACATAAGGACCTCCTGTCCATGGCCCGGTGATGAGCCCCGGAGCGGTCGGTTTTCATAATTTTTTTTTTCTATGAAAACCGACATAGCCGGGCTTCCATTCGAGCGTCAGGATCGCCCTCCCTCCGAAGCCCCGGGGAAGGGATGAGCCGTGGGCTTCGATGGGAAAGCCCTGGCCCCCACAGGGGCCCGTGGATCCCTCAGGAGGCGAAGGGCCCCCTGGTAAAAAGCCTGGGCCGCCCACCTGCGGGCAGGCGGCCCAGGGTAGATCTCCCTCGCTCAGTCTCCACGCTAAAGAGCCCCTACCGCCCCCCGCTGCGGAGATCGGGAGACGTCGTTTCCTTGAACGCCCCGGTTCAACACCAAACCCCTCATCCCCACCATGATCCCCAGGACGCTCTCACAATGCTCAGGGCGTATGACAGGGCGGGAAGCTCCCTGGAGGTTCATGGGACGTAGAAGAAGCCCTGCGATGGCACCCGTGCGCTCGGGCCTTCTGGCGAAAAGGATAGCATAAGCCTCCCGGGCTGCCAAGCAGAACTCCGGGCGTTTCGGCCTTGCGGCGCGGGGAGGGGAGAAGAGATGGGCGCCCCCCTTCTGAAAACGCGAGGCTCAGGGGGATCGAGACCTTCGCAGCACCTCCACGATCTCCGCGAGCAGCGCTTCCGGATCCACGCCGACCTTCTGAAGCAGGGCCTCGATCCGCCCGTTCAGCCGCTGGCGGTCCTCATCGGTTAAGGATTTCGCCGTTAACACGATAATCGGGATGAGTCGGGTCGCCGGATCCTCCTTCAGCGCCTCCACCACCATGAAGCCATCCATCTCCGGCATCATCAGATCCAGGATCACCAGATCGGGCCGCTCCCGACGCGCCAGGGCCGTCCCTTCCTGCCCTCCGGAGGCCTCCAGAACCTGATAGCCGCCCATGCGCTCCAGAACCCGCCGGATGAGCTGGCGATCCGCCTCCGAATCATCGATCACCAGGACCCGGAGCGGCCCGGGTCGGCCGTCCACCCGCTGGATCGCCTCCAGCAGCTCCTCCTCCGTGAAGGGCTTGACCAGATACTCCGCCGCGCCCAGGCTGAAGCCCCTCCCCCGCTCATCCACAATGGAACAGATGATCACGGGGATCCGCCGGGTCTCCGGATCCGTCTTCAACTCCTGAAGGACGGCCCAGCCATCCTTCTGCGGCATCATGATGTCCAGCGTGATGACATCCGGGCGAACCCGTCGCACGACCTCCAGGATCTCATGGGGGTCTGTGAGGCCGACCACCTCGAAGCCATGCTTCTCCAGATAGCGTCGATAGAGCGTGATCACGCCCGGATCGTCATCCACACACAGGACTACCGGCCGGCCGGGGCGGGGTTCCGCCGGAGCGGCGGGGCGAGCCCTCGGGAGCGTGAAGAAGAACGTGGAGCCCTTCCCCACCTCGCTCTCCACCCAGATCCGTCCGCCCATCAGCTCCACCAGGCGTCGGGCGATCGCCAGCCCCAACCCGGTCCCGCCATACCGCCGTGTGGTCCCGCTTTCCACCTGGGTGAATTCCTGGAAGATCTCCTCCTGCTTCTCCTTCGGGATCCCGATCCCGGTGTCCTGCACCGCGATCGTCACGAAGGCCTCATCCGCCCAGGCGCGCACCGCGATGAAGCCCTGATCCGTGAACTTGGCGGCGTTGGAAACCAGGTTCAGCAGGATCTGGCGGGCCCGCTGGGCATCCGCCCAGACCGGCGGGAGATCCTCCGGAACCTCCTGGCGGAGCTCGATGGGCTTATCGCGGGTGAGGCCGACCGCGGTGGACATCACGCCCCGGACGATCTCGCGCATATCCACCTCGGCGAAATGAAGCTCCATGCGACCGGCCTCGATCTTGGAGAGGTCCAGGATGTCGTTGATCAGGCCGAGCAGATGCTGCCCGGCGTTGTAGATCGCCGTGAGGTCCTGCCGCTGGGCTTCCGTCAGCGGCCCGTCGATGCCCTTCAGGATCACCCGGCTGAAGCCGATGATGGAGTTCAGCGGGGTCCTCAGCTCGTGAGACATGTTCGCGATGAACTGGGTCTTCAACCGGTCCAGCTCCCGCAGGCGCTCCGCGGTCCGTTTCTGCTCCTCGTAAAGCATCGCGTTCTGCAGCGCCACCGCCAGGTTGTCCGCCACAATGCCCAGGACCGTGAGATCCTCAGGCGAGAACGCCTGGGGGCGATCCGCCTGGATCGTCAGGGCTCCCAGGACCTGGTCGCCCACGACCAGGGGCAACGCCATCTCCGCACGGGTGTTGGGGAGCAGGGGGTTGATGTAGCGGGCTTCCGCCTCGCTCACATCCTGGGCGATGACCGGCTGCTTGCGGGCGCACGCCTGGCCGATCATGGATTCCCCACCCACGCGCAGACGGTGCCCCCGGGTGACCATCTGCCGGCCGGCCTCCCCGGTGCCCGCCCGCAGGACGGCCCACTCGCCGGAGGGATCCAGGACGAAGGCCCCCACATAGTAGTAATCAAACCGCTCCCGCACCAGATCCACCGCCTGCTGCAGCAGCGCCTCCACATCCAGGACGCTGACAATGATGCGGGAGATCTCCGCCGCGGTCTGGATCCGTCGGGCCTGCCGCTGGGCCTGCTCATACAGAAGGGCGTTCTCCAGGGCCACTGCCGCCTGCTGGGCGATCGTCTGAACCAGACGGAGCTCCTCCGCGGTGAACCGGTGGTGGGTCTGGAGGTAATCCAGGCCCACCGTGGCGATCACTTCACCCCGGGCGACGAGGGGAACCACCGCGATGGAGCGGATGCCCAGGCCGGCCAGGAGGGGACCCGTGGCCTCCAGCCGCTCATCCTGGAGCACATCCCAGGCCCACTGGGGCTGGCCGGTTTCCATCGCCTGACGGGTGAACGCGTTATCGATCTGGATGCGAACGCCCAGGAAGCCCTGATGGGGATACTCCGCCACCACCACACCGTAACCTCGTCCCTTCTCCCAGAGGGCCGCCCCGCTATGGTCCGCGCCGAGCACCTCCACGAAGGCCCGGCACACGGCCTCCAGGATTTCCACCAGGTTCAGAGAGCGGGAGAACTCCACCGCCAGACGGTGGAGGGTGGCCAGCTCCCGGGCCTGATCCTGAGCCTGGGCGTAGAGCCGGGCGTTCTGCCAGGCCGTCGCCAGCTGGTCCGCCATCACCTGGAGCGCCCGGATGTCCTCTTCGGTGAAAGCGGCCGGTTGTTCGGATTGAATGTCCAGGACCCCCACCAGTTCCCCGCGCACGATCATCGGCAGGGCGATCTCGGAACGGGTGAGGGGGAGCAGAGGGTTCGCGAAGCGAACGGGCTCGAGGCCCACATCCAGGGCGATCCGCGCCCGGCGGTGGGCGGCGACCCAGCCGACCATGGACTGGCCCCCGATCTCCAGCCGGTGGCCCCGCTCCTTCATGATCCGACCGGGCTCCCCGGTGCCGGCGGCCAGCACCATCCACTTCCCCTCCTCGTCCGGGACAAACCATCCCACGTAATAGTAATTGAAGCGCTCCCGGATCAGTTCCACGGCCTCCGCCATAAGCCGGTTCGGATCCAGGATCGTCGCCGTGATCCGGCTGACCTCCGCCGCTGCGTGGAGCAGGCGCGCCCGGCGCTCCGTCTCGCTGAACAGCTCCGCCCGCTGAAGCGCCAGCGCCGCGCCGCCCGCCAGGGCCATCGCCAGCCGGATCTCATCGCCGGAGAACCAGCGCTCCTGCCGGCTGTCCCAGACCTCCACGTGGCCGTAGTATTGATCCCCCACGGTCAGAGGGATCAACAGGACCGTTCGCCCGCTGTATTGGGCCAGGAGCCGGGCCTCCGGCGTGCCCTGCGCTTCCAGCTCGCTGCGGCGAAGCACCACCGGCTGCCGGCTCTCCCGCATCCGCGCGTAAAGCGGATAATCCGCATAGCGATAATAGACACCGATATCCGGGACGCGCTCCTCGGGGGACGCCTCTAAGGCGTAGAATTCACTGATCACCTGGAAGCCCTGCCCGTCCGTGGATTCACGGTTCACATAGGCGCTGGTCGCCCCCAGCCCCACGGTGAAGGCCCGGCAAATCCGGGCGAGCACCTCCTCCAGCCCCGAGGCTTCCTCCAGGGAAGCGGCCACCTCATAAAGCAGCGCCTGCTCCCGCAGCCGCTGCTCCAGCAGCTCGAAGAGACGCCGGTTCTGCAGCACCACCGCTGCCGTGTCCGCGAGAGCCTGCAGTCGGCGAATCGTCCGCTCCTCCAGCTCGAGGGGTCGCTGGACCCCCTGGGCGATCAGCCAGCCCCAGAAGCTCTCGCCCGCCCAGAGCGGGAAGAAGGCGATGGAGCGCACCCGATGTCGCAGGTAGAACGAGCGGCTGACTTCATCCAGCCATGGATCGGTGGCCACATCCAGGACGAAAATCGGCTCCCGGGTCGGCTCCCGGGCGATGATAGGTAGTTCTGTCGCTGTATATCGCCGGAGATCGGTGAAGAGACCGCGCTCCCGGTCCCAGATCAACCGCACCTGAAGCACCCGATCCTCCGCGCGAGCGTCCGGATCCTCCACCAGGGTCAACACGTAACGATCCACCCCCTGGCTGGGGAGATGGGCCAGCAACGCCCGGGCGGCCACTTCGATCGACGGGGCGGAGGTCAGCTCGCGGGTGGCCAAGTAAAGGGCCTGGGTCTCCTCCAGCGCAGACTGGGCCTGCTGGTAGAGCCGCGCGTTCTCGATGGCCACGGCGAGCTGATCCGCCAGGATCTGCAGCACCGAGAGCGCGCCGGCATCGAAGACTTCCTCAAGGGTGCTCTGAACATCCAGGGCCCCGATGATCCGGTCCCCGATCTTCAGCGGGAAAGCGGCTTCCGAACGGGTTTCCGGGAGCAGCTCGTTCTTGAAATGCACGGGGTCCTCTGCCGTCCGCTGGGCCACCCGGGGTCGCCCGTGCGCCGTCACCCAGCCGATCAGGCTGCGCCCGCCCACCTCGAGCCGGTGCCCTCGCTCCTTGAGTTTGCGGCCGATCTCCCCGGTCGACTCCCGGAGCACCGCCCACCGGCCGCTCTCATCGACCAGGAACACCGAGGCGTGGTAATAACCCAGGCGATCGCGGATCAGGTTCACCGCCGTCCGCAGGAGCTCGTCCAGATCCAGCGTGGAGGCGATCAGGCGCCCCATCTCCGCGGCCGTCTGAAGCTGATGGGTCCGCTCCTGCACCCGGCGCTCCAGGTTCTGGTAGAGATCCTGCAGCCGGAGGGCCATCGTGTTGAACGTCTCCGCCAGCACCCCCAGCTCATCCCGGGAGGTCACCGGGACGCGGACGTTCAGCTGGCCCGACCCCAGACGGCGGGCCGCTTCCGTCAGCTGTCCGAGGGGACGGGTGAGGGAGGACGAGGCGAGGAAGGAGAGGCCGATCGCCAGCGCGCCCAGGATCAACGTCCAGAGCAGGGCCTGACGTCCCAGGCGCTTCACGGGGGCAAGGGCTTCATCCTCCGCCTGCAACACCGCCAGGATCCACCCCCGCTCCTCCAGGGAGGGGAGCTGATGGAAGATCCCCATCCCGACCCGGCTATACGCGATCATCCACTCGGGGGTGAGCAGGCTTCCTTCGGGTCGGGCTCCCGCCCCCAGAACAGGGGCCAGATCGGTCACCCGCTGCTCGCGGTGGAGCAGCCCCAGAGGATCCATCAGGACCGTTCCATCGCGATCGATCAGCATCGCCCGGCCGGTCTGGCCGGTCCGAAACTGGCTGAGGATCTCCAGGATCTGCGAAGCGCCATAGGCGCTCCGGAGCACCCCCACCGCCTGATGGGTATCCCGGCGATAGACGGGGACCGCGAGATAAACCACGGAGGTCTGGAGGTCCTCATCGAACTGGAGGGTGCTGATATAGGGAGCGCCCTGTCCGTGGTTCCAGGCCCCCTGCCACCAGGGCTCCCGATCAAAGCGATAGGCCCGGGTGGGCTCTGTAGCCGCAATCACAACCCCGTAGGCATCGGTTAAGAGGAGATGGAGATGGCCGGAGAGGCGATTTCGAAAGGCGCGGAGGGCTTCCGCCGCCGGGCTCCGCAGAACTCGCCGCCGCAAACCGGAGTCCGGCTGGGTCTTCCAGATCAATTCCTCCTGCTGGATCGCATAGACTCTTAGCGTGGGATCCGCATAGCGGGCGGAATGATCGAGCGCCTCGAAAGCCAGGGTCTCTTCCTCCGCCTCAATGCTCAGGAGCTCGATCTGGTGCCAGAGGTTCTGCTCCAGGGCGGCCCGCTGGGTGCGCGCCACCCCCTGGAATTCCTCCACAATCCGTCTCTGGAGGGCGCTCTCCAGCAAGCGCTCCGCCACCTCCACCGTCCCGACCACGCTCACCAGGACGATCAGGACGAAGCCGGCCAGGAATTTCCAGCGCAGGGGCCACGAGCCCCAATCCAGCGTGATCATCTTCCCCCCTCCTCAGCCCAGGGTCCACACCCCTTCGCCGGCGAGGATGCGGCGGATCTGATCCGGGAACGCGTCAGGGTCGATCGGTTTCCCGATAAAGCCGTCGAAACCGGCCTCCCGGGCCCGCCGCATGTTGTCCTCCGTGGCCTCCGCCGATACCGCCACCACCCGGGTTCCCCGGAAGCGGGGATCGGCGCGGATCTGGCGAAGCACCTCATAGCCATCTTCGTAGGGGAGATGGATATCCAGCAGGATGAGATCGATGCGGGGCAGCTGCCCGGCGAACTCCAGGACCTGCCATCCCGAGGCCTTCCACTGGATGTCCCGCACCCCGAGATAGCCCAGGAGGCGCGCGATCAGCACGAAGTTCTGGAGGTTATCCTCCACCACCAGGATGGTCGCTTCCCGGGGATCCACCGGAGGCGGGAGGGGTTCACCGGCCATGATGCGCCTCCTCGTTCTTCAGGAAAGCGGCGATCTGCTCGGGCAACGCATCCACATCGATCGGCTTGGGGATGTAGCCGTCGCACCCCGTGGCCAGGGCGCGCTCCCGCGTGCCGCGGATCACATCCGCGGTGAGGGCGACGATGGGGACCCCGTGGAGATGGGGCATCTGCCTGAACCGGCGGACCAGCTCGTAGCCATCGATATCGGGAAGGTGGAGATCCACCAGGATCAAATCGGGGCGCATGGAGCGGGCCAGCTCCAGCCCTCTGGGCCCGTCCTCCGCCTCCACCACCCGATACCCCTCGGCCTCCAGGATCCGCCGGACCAGCAGTCGGTTTTCAAAGTTATCCTCAATGTATAAAATCACAGAGCCCATTGGACCTCCAGGGGCATGTGCGCTCTACACGCATGGATTTTCCATAGGGAACCAGAGGCTCCGGGCGGCTCGCCCGGGGCGAGCATCCGGAACCAGGCCTGCAACGCTTTCTCGTCCCTCCTTGAGGCCCGGACCTCAGGGAGGCGGAATCCCGCTTCTCTTATAGAGAATTTTCCATAAATTCCCCCTGCGTGGCAAGATGGCTCTAACCCGAATCCGCCGTTCGATCGGCCTTACCCTCTTCGCCTCGCATGGGGGAGGCGGGGAAAATATTCTCGGCGTCCCATCCCTGCCGGAAAAAAGGGAATACGGCGCTGCGCCGGCGGGTATGGACGGTCTGGAAAAATTAACACATAAAATTAACCGAAGAAGGGGGATGGGGGTTACGGGGGAGATCCGAAGCGCTCTGGAACCCCCAGGGGGAACCGGCCGCGTAACGCTGAAAGTTTCCGCCGGGCGCGAGCCACCGAAAGAACCCTGCCCGGGAGGGCGATCCAGATCGCCGCTCGCCCCTGCCCTGCGACCCTATCGATGGAGGGAGATTCGATGAGCGTCACAGCGCCTCAGGGATTCCGAGCCGCAGCGGTCGCCTGCGGGATCAAAGCCAGCGGGGCGCTGGATCTGGCCCTGGTGGCCAGCACCCGCCCCTGCACCGCCGCCGCCGTCTTCACCACGAACCAGGTCAAGGCGGCGCCCGTTCGCTACGATCAGGCGATGCTGGCCCATCGACGCGCCGGCTTCCGCGCCGTGGTGATCAATTCCGGGAACGCCAACGCGTGCACCGGCCCGCAGGGGCTCTCGGACGTCTACCGCGTGACCGAGCTGGCCGGCTTCCTCCTGGGTTTCCCGGCGGATACGATCCTGATGATGTCCACGGGGGTGATCGGCGTCCCGCTGCCGGTCGATAAAATCCGCGCCGGGCTGATGCGCGCCGTCCCCGCCCTCTCCGAAGCGGGAGGCGAAGCGGCCGCCCGCGCCATCATGACGACCGACACCCGCCCCAAGATGGCCGTCCGCCGTCTCACGCTGAACGGCATTCCGGTGACCATCGGTGGAATGGCGAAGGGGGCCGGGATGATCCACCCCCACATGGCGACGATGCTGGCCCTGATCACCACCGACGCCGAGATCGACGCGGATCGTCTGCAGGCGCTCCTCCGCTCCGCGGTGGACGTCAGCTTCCACCGGATCACCGTCGATGGCGATCAGAGCACCAACGACACGGTCATGATCCTGGCGAACGGGGCCGCGGGGGCGGCCGTGGATGAAGGCTCGATGCCGCTCTTCCAGGAAGCGCTGACCGATCTCTGCATGGAGCTGGCGAAGGCCATCGTCCAGGACGGCGAAGGGGCCACGAAGTTCGTGGAAATTCGCGTGCGGGGCGCGCGCACACCGGAGGAGGCCCGGCGGATCGCCCGCCACATCGCCCGCTCGCCGCTGGTGAAGACCGCGTTCTACGGGGAGGATCCCAACTGGGGCCGGATCCTGGCCGCCGCCGGGGCCGCGGGCGTCCCCTTCGACCCCGACGCGATTTCCCTCTGGATCCAGCGGGAGAACGAGACCCCTCTGCTGCTCTTCGATCGGGGCGCCCCGGCCTTTTACTTCGAAGAAGAGGCCCGCCGGATCTTTCAGGCGTCCGCCTTCCGGGTGATCCTCGATCTGGATATGGGCGAGGGCGAGGACTGGGTGTGGACCTGCGACCTTTCCCATGAATACGTAACGATCAACGGGAAGTATCGCACGTAGCGATGGATCCCATGGAGAACCTGGAGGCGTCCCTTCGAGACCTGCTCGCCCGGTTGATCGCGATCCCCTCCCCCAGCGGAGAGGAAGGCGCCCTGATCGCGTTCCTGGAGGAGTGGTTCCGAGCGCGCGGCTTTCCGGTCGCCCGCTTCCCGGTTCCGGATCATCCATGGCCGGATCTGCTCATCCATCCCCAGCCCCGCCCCCGGTGGCTGATCACGGCCCACCTGGATACCGTGCCCCCGCTTCAGCATCCCCGCCCATATGAGGCCGTGGAGCGCGACGGACGGATCTACGGGCTGGGGAGCGCGGATGTGAAGGGAGGGCTGGCCGCCCTGATGGCCGCCCTGGAGATCGTGGGGGCGGCGGCGCTCGCGAAGGCGCCGGTCAGCATCGCCCTCACGGTCGATGAGGAGAACATGGGGCGGGGGGCCGAGGCCCTGGCCCGCGCCTGCCGGCCGGAAGCAGTGCTGGCGATCGAGCCCACGGATCTGACCCTCAGCATCGCGGAGGCAGGGACCATGGAACTCGTGCTGGAGATCCGGGGGCGCGCCGCCCACGGTTCGGCGGTCGAAGAGGGGCGGAACGCGATCCGGGAGGCGCTGGAGATCCTGCAGGAGCTGGAATCCCTCCCCTCGATTCAGGCCCGGCACCCGCTGGTCGGCCGCGGCGCGGTGACGCCGCTGTTCATCCACGGGGGGGAACGGGCGCTGGTGATCCCGGATCGCTGTGAGCTCCACCTGGATATCCGCTGGCTGCCCGGCATTCCGCGGGAAACCTTTGTGGGGGAGATCGAATCCGCGCTCGCCCGTCATCCGGCGGCCTGGCGCATCCTGGATCTCTCCGCGCCGTTCGAGACGCCAGCGGAGGCCCCGCCGGTCCAGGCCCTCGCGGCCGCGCTGACGGAGGCCGGGCTTCCGGTTCGCTTCAGCGGGATGCCCAGCTGGACGGACGCGGAGCCGTTCGCCCGATATGGGGCCCGGGCGGTCGTCTTCGGGCCGGGGACGCTGGCCCTCGCCCACACGCCGGAGGAGCACGTCCCCGTGGCCGATCTTCTCCACGCCGTCCGGGTGTTCACCGCCCTGATCCGCCAGACCCTTTCATAACACGAGAGGATCCAGGCCTCCCGCCTCCCCGGCCTGCGGGGTCACCGGGAGAGCGAACCGGGGCCGGGGCAGGCCCAGGGATCGCGGAGGCAGTTGCCGGAAAGCGCGGAGGTTGCTATAATGGTTTACGAAAGGGCGAGTAGCTCAGGTGGTCAGAGCGCACGGCTCACATCCGTGAGGTCGGGGGTTCGAGTCCCTCCTCGCCCACACGCCGCAGCCGGAGGGCTGCGGCGTTTTATTTTGGGAACATCGCAAGGGGGGTGGAGGCGTTCCCATGCGCACCTACGCCATTCCCCTGGTTCCGGGGCCGACGACGGTGCCGCCGGAGATCCGGGCGGCCTATCAGGAGGATTACGGCTCCGCGGATCTGGAGCCGGAATACTACGAGCTGTATGCGGAGACCCAGGAGATGCTTCGCGCCATCCTGGGCACCCGCAACCCGGTGGTGATCATGACCGGAGAGGCGATGGTGGCCCTCTGGGGCGCCCTGAAGAGCACCCTGCGCCCTGGGGACCGGGTCGTGGCGGTGGCCACCGGGGTGTTCGGCTACGGCATCGCCGATATGGCCCGCCGCATCGGCGCCGAGGTCGAGGTGGTGGGGTTCGATGATGATGAGGCGGCCGATCCGGAGCGGGTGGAAGAGGCCATCCGCCGCGTCCGCCCGAAGATGGTCACCATGGTCCACTGTGAGACGCCCTCGGGCATCCTGAACCCGGTGGCCGAGGTCGGTGCGCGGGTCGCGCGCTATGGGGTGCCCCTCTTCTACGTCGACGCCGTCTCCAGCGCCGCGGGGGTCCCCCTGCGGGTGGACGACTGGCGCATCGATCTGTGTCTGGTGGGCACGCAGAAGTGTCTCTCGGCGCTGCCGGACCTGGGGATCGTGACGGTGAGCGAGCGGGCGTGGGAGATCATCCGGGAGGTGGACTACGCGGGCTACGATGCCCTGGGCCCCTTCCGCACCGCCCTGGAGGACCGCTGGTTCCCTTACACGCCGTCCTGGCATGCGCTGGCGGCCCTGAACACCGCCTGTCGAAGGGTGCTTCGTGAGGGCCTGGAGAACGTCTTCCGCCGCCACGCGGAGGTGGCGGCTTACTGTCGGGAGCGGCTGAAGGCCATGGGGCTCCGCCTCTTCCCCCGGCGGGAGGAATGGTCCTCCCCCACGGTCACCGCGGTATACGTTCCGGAGGGTCTGCCCTGGCCGGAGCTGGATCGCCGTTTGCGGGCGCGGGGGATGGCGGTGGGAGGGAGCCTGGGCCCGCTGGCCGGGAAGGTGTTCCGGATCGGCCATATGGGCGCCCAGGCGGACCTGGAGCTGGTGCGGCGGGGGATGGATGTGCTGGAGGAGGCGATCCGGGGGTAAGGGACGGCTCCCCTTCCGCCAGCCCGGCGGGCCGCCCGCTCAGGAGGACGATAAGACCTTCTGGATCCACGCGAGCGTCCGGTCCAGGAGGGCCGCCCGGTGAGCGGGGGTGAGCTCCCAGAGGGTCACGCCGGGGCGGCGTTTGAAGGCGTCGGCCCAGGGGTGGGGGCTGCGGGTGATGGTCGCGATCAGGGGGCGGGGGCTGGCGGCGACGGCCTCCAGGGCCTCGCGGAAGGCCCGGCTGAACAGCTCCATCTTCCCGATCTCATCCACCAGCACCACCTCCTTCTCCGCCAGGGCCTTCCGGATCGTGGCCACCCCCAGGCGGTCCACGGCGTCCACATCCACCCCGTATCGCCCGACGCGGCAGGGAACCCGCCCCGCCCAATCCACGTGCGCGAAGGGGGCCGACCGCCCGTCCAGGGTGACCAGGCGGAAGCCCAGGCGCCCCTGGGGGCCCCGGATCTCCTCGGTATAGAATCCGCCGGCCCGGTCGCCGAGGGCTTCGGCCACCTGACGGATCAGCGTCGTCTTGCCCACGCCAGGCCGTCCGGTGATCAGCAGGATCGGGCCCACCGGTTTCCCCCTTTCGCTACAGGCCTTCCCGAAAGGCGCGGAGCCCCTATGGGATTCACCCCTCCTACGGGGGAAAGCGACACCGGATGCTTCCCCTGCATCGTCCCGCCCGGCATTGGCCATCCCCTGAAACGGGTCTCCGGACGGACACGCAGCGTTTTGCGGAACAAGCAGGGGCGACCCGTCGGGTCGCCCCCACGGTCGCCATCCCCTGAAAACGGGTCTTGTTCCGGCTGCCAGGGTAGGGCAACTGCTCGCAGTTGCCCTACATGTGGGAGTGTTCGGCATAAAACACT
Organism: Candidatus Thermoflexus japonica; assembly: GCA_002898735.1. GTDB lineage: Bacteria > Chloroflexota > Anaerolineae > Thermoflexales > Thermoflexaceae > Thermoflexus > Thermoflexus japonica. The sequence continues at coordinate 9,553 of BEHY01000007.1, read as the reverse complement.
GCTCCAGAGCGAAGGGCATGCGCGTATGCCGTCGGCGAGCACGCCCCGCACTCGTCCCTATATCTTCATCCCCACGAACGCCTGCTAAGCGGGCTGGGGTTTGACAGCCCAGAGCCAATGCCCAAGCGTGGGCATCAGGATGAAGGGATAGAAAAACATGTAGACCACCCCGTAAATGGGGTTTACGGAGCAAAGCCACATGCCCAGCGACACGATTGGGATCAGAGCGAAAACGGCACCCCACGGCGGAACGGAAGCCTTATCCACATCCACATCCTGAACCCCCTCCAACAGCAAGCGCCTGGCCTCCGATAAGCGATATTCGGAAAGAGACCCCATCCCTGCCACGGCGGAAACTGAGGCCAGCGGGACCGCCACGATTAGCACTTGGCCAAAACGATCTGGCCCCAACGCCATTACCAGAAGAATGGAGGAAAGAAAAGCAAACACAAATGGTGGGAAACGAAAAGCAGGCCGACCCCGTCCCAGTCCTCCCACAAGAAGGCCAGCCCGTTGTAGCCGGCCTTCTGGATGGGGTAGTCATATTGACCGTCAAGGCTCGTGATATTTGGGTCTACAAGGATCCCCATCCTCATTTCTGGCCTAGCCTTCCATCCGACCAGGGAATCGCCTTTCTTCCGCGTTGTTGACGCTTCATCAAACCGATGGAAGGCCTCCTGGAGCGTGATGGACGTGGGGGCGCGGAAGAGGGCCACGGGGGATAGGGCGATCGGACGAGTCCGTCGGTTTCCCCAAAAGGCGCCGATAACAACAGAAGCGAAAAGCAGAAGCGTAATGCAGGAACCGATTGCCAGGCTCGTCATCTCCCGCCTCTTTCCAACCGACGCCCATCCAGGAAGGAGGACAGGGAACAGGAGGGGCACGGCATGCCGTGCCCCTACACCCCCCACCATCCCCTGAAATCGGGTCTCGTCACCCCAGGCTTTCCTCGGCTGGAGCACCGAATCCCAGGCTTACTGCCTTGCATCGCCATCCCCTGAAAACGGGTCTCGTTCCTGCAAGGCTGTTATATGACAGCGGGTGTTCCGTGTGCGCCGCCCTGGCGCATGTGCGCTTGTCGCAATCCCCTGAAAACGGGTCTCGTTCCTGCAAGCCGCAGGGCCCACGAGGTCTTCATGGCCCCGGGCGGGCCGGCCAGGGTCGCAATCCCCTGAAAACGGGTCTCGTTCCTGCAAGGATGGCTGGTAAGTCGGTGATCTGGCGCGCCCAGTTGGGCTAGTCGCAATCCCCTGAAAACGGGTCTCGTTCCTGCAAGGGTCCCCACCGTTGACCAGGTCGCGCCGGCGTAGTCTCCGTCGCAATCCCCTGAAAACGGGTCTCGTTCCTGCAAGGAGGGGCCCGAGGACGGATGGTTAGTTTGCCCTAACCATAACGTCGCAATCCCCTGAAAACGGGTCTCGTTCCTGCAAGCAAATCGCATCGCTTTTGTAACCTATGCGGCGGTCAATATTGAGTCGCAATCCCCTGAAAACGGGTCTCGTTCCTGCAAGCCGCTTACGCGAGAGCAGTTCGTAAACACCCTGGCCCGGGGTCGCAATCCCCTGAAAACGGGTCTCGTTCCTGCAAGGTTGTTTCGCGCGTCATCGATTACGATGACCTCAACGACGTCGCAATCCCCTGAAAACGGGTCTCGTTCCTGCAAGCAGGACCTTGAGTCGTGGGCCAGGAGGGTGGGGACAGATGCGTCGCAATCCCCTGAAAACGGGTCTCGTTCCTGCAAGCTGGGAGCATCTCAGTCCTCCTCTAATGGCAGATGGGGTCCCAGCGTCGCAATCCCCTGAAAACGGGTCTCGTTCCTGCAAGCAGGACGCTCGGAAGAAGCTGGAGAAGGCAGGGGCGGAGCTGGCCGCGTCGCAATCCCCTGAAAACGGGTCTCGTTCCTGCAAGCCGGGAGGACTACTTCCCTCGGAGGTAGCCGATAGGCCGGTCGCAATCCCCTGAAAACGGGTCTAGTTCCTGCAAGCCGTCGTCGCCGCCGTCCTGTTCGGTGCCCTCCTGAAGTCGTCGCAATCCCCTGAAAACGGGTCTCGTTCCTGCAAGGGTGTGGGTGCGGGTTGCACTGGGATTGGGACTACGAGTGGGTCGCAATCCCCTGAAAACGGGTCTCGTTCCTGCAAGTGTGTTCCTCGGATTCTACTTCCCGGAACCCGATCAGCGTCGCAATCCCCTGAAAACGGGTCTCGTTCCTGCAAGGGGTGTTAGGTCGACCGGCTCGAATCGAGCCGGTCTTGCTGGGTCGCAATCCCCTGAAAACGGGTCTCGTTCCTGCAAGAGCGCCTCACCCTCTTTTCGGTTCCCCTCCCCGATTCCCCCTTCCTCGGCTTCTATCGTTCACACTCCCAAACCTCCCATCTCCATTTCTACCCCATTTTCGCCCCTCTGTCAAGGATTTTTTCTTTGCTTCCGCCCCCGCCGCGAATCCCCCCCGTCCTAAAGGCCTTTCGGGGATTCGCGGAAAAGACCCCTCCCCCTGCGCCAGGACCCCGCCAGATCTGGGAGCCAGATCCCTATCTACCCCCATATCTGGATCCCCCTTCGGGCCCCGTTTTGACGGTTTTCCGCGAATCCCCCCCGGTTTCAAGGCCCATGGGGGATTCGCGGAAAGGTGAGAAGGCGGGGCGGAGGCCCCGCCGCCTTCAGACGATCCAGACCTCCGGATCCTCCATGGGGATGGATCGGCCGATGGATCGGATGCGGCGCCGGCACGCCGCGCACAGGAGGTAGATCCGCACCTGGTCCTCGCCCGCACGAACCAGCCTTCGGATCCGCTCCTCCAGCCGCTCCAGATGAGGATCCTCGAGCTCTCCTTCGAAAACGCTCTTCTGCACCCGATCGATCATCCCCCACAGGGCCCGGGCCACGCGCAGCCGCCGCCCGTCATCGGGGATATCATAGGCGACCACCACATAAGGCATCGCCGCCCTCCTCCTCTCGGATCTTCCCGCGCTGTCCGCCTGCGAAGAGGCTCGGCCAGCGGGAAGGGCTCCCGCCCCGGCCTGAAGCTGCCGCTGGGGAAGCGCCGGCGGGAGATCGCCCCGCCCCTTACCCCTCCATCTCGAAGGGAATATAGGGCGATCCGCTCCCGATGGCCCGGGCCAGCCGCCGGACCTGCTCGTCCAGGCAGGCCCGGAGGGAGGGCCTATCGCCCGACGGCCGACGCATGAAGGCCTCATAGGCGGCCAGGTAGCGGCGCAGGGCCTCCGGCCGGAGGAGCACCGCCCCATCTTCCGCTCGCTCCTCGAAATCCTCCCACCCGAACATGCGCCGGTTCACCAGGCTCAGCACCAGCCGGTCCACCGCCGCATGCCGGAATTCCTCCGCCAGATCCAGAGCCAGCGCGGGGCGCCCGTCGCGCACCTCGTGATAAAACCCGATATACGGGTCCAGGCCGCAGGCGGCGATTTTGCCGATCAGCTCGCCGGTGAGCAGGGCATACCCCAGCGACAGCATGGCGTTGATGGGATCGCGGGGCGGGCGCCGGCGGCGGCCCTCAAAGGGGAATTCCCCCCGGACCATCCTGCGGAAGGCCTCGAAGTATATGGCGGAGCCGCTCCCCTCGATCCCGCGCAGCGCCATCCGATCTGGCGCCTCCCGGGCCTGGGCGATCCGCTGCTCCAGGGCCATCCGCAGCCGTTCCCAGTCGGGATCCGGATAGGTCCGGGCGTAGCGCATCAGCAGGCGGCGGGCGTTCTCCAGCTTGGCCGCCACCACCCGCGCCGCCATCTCCCGTCGGAACGACTCATCGACGTAACGCTCGAACTGGCGCAGCCGCAACCGCGCGTTCCGGGAGAGGATCGGCGTGAGACGCCCCTTCAGCCGCCCCTCGACGGTGAAGAACGCCACCTCGATCCTATGGGCCAGCAGCAGCCCGATGGCCGGGGTCGTCAGCTGCACGCCCCCGAAGACCCACACGCCCTCCACCCGAAAGGCCGGGACACGGAGAAGGACCTCCTCCCCTTTCCGAACGATGAGACGGTCTCCCTCCCGCCCCAGGACGGCGCCCTGCTCGGTGAGATAGAGCATCGGCATGGCGACGCGCTCCCCTGAGCCGGCATGGGTTCAGCGGGCGCTCCCCGGCCCGGCCATGTCTCCGGACAGCCGGTCCTGAATGAACGCGGCGATCGCGGCATACGGATCGTCCCGCAAATCGATGTGGAGGAGCTTCAGGATGCGTCCCAGTCCTTCCACCGGATCGAGCACCTTCTCGTTCTCCCGCGGGGCGTAGCGGCGCCGCAGGTCCTCCTCCGAAACTCCCACGAAGTCGTGGCCGATGATGGTGCGATGCCGGAGCTCGACCAGGGGATCGAGCTGGTTCACCCGGCGCAGGAGCTCCCGGTAGCGATCCCGATCTCTCTCGGGCACCATCGGACGGCCGTCGGGGTGCCTCCCGCCGTGTTCGATGGCGAAGGCCAGCAGGGCCTTGTAGGTGGGCCGGGCGATCTGCCGCCAGTCGAGGGGCTTCCCCTCCACCTTCTGGCTTTCCAGGAACTCCAGCAGAGCGGGGTTATCCCGGATCTCCTTTTCCCAGCGCTGCAGGGTCTCCTCCCGGACATGCGGGGCCAGATCGGTGGGGAGGCAAAGGAGGTCCTCCACCAGGAAACGGAGGACGGCTTCCTGGAAGCGATAGACCCGGCCCAGGAAATCGGCGTAGCGGCGGCTTCGATAGGCCGCCCGGGCGTTCCAGAAGAGCTCCCGCAGGAGCGCCTCCCAGCGCCGCCGCGGATCCCCCGACTGGAACAGGGGGTCCAGATCGTGGCGGAGCCGCCGATCGATGAACGCCCGGATCTCGCGGTCGCCCTCTCGGATGGCCTGATCCAGGGCCTCCTGCGCCCCCTGGAAGTCGAACTCGGCCCGGCGGGCGGCATAGGCGGCCAGGGCGATCAGGCCCGGATGGGCGCCGAGCTCGCGGAGGAGGGCCTCCGCCCGCGCGAAGTCCATCTCCATCAGCCGATCCCGGGCCGTCTCCTCCCGGAACGCCTGGATGAGCTGCTGGCCGATGCGCAGCTCATGGGGTTCCCCGCCATAGGGAAGATACAGGACCCGCAGGCGCTCCCGGTAGCGGCGCAGGGCCTGCAGCAGCAGCCCCATGTTGCAGGCCGGGGTCCCCCCGGCCAGGATGACATACACCCACGAAAAGCCCTCCGGCCGCTCGGGCAGCAGCCGCCCGAAGGCCTCGTAGGCCTCGTCATAGAGCGAAGGGTTGATGCCCGTGATCCGCTGCGCCTCAAACTTCGCCCGGAGCCCATTCAGGCGATCCGGAAGATGGTGAGCGATGAGCTCCGCGAAATAGAGGGTGTCGGAAGGACGATGGTGGGGATCGGGCTGGTCGGTGCCGAAGAGGATCACCTGCCAGGGCGGGTCATCCCGACCCTGGGGATGGCGCGTGAGGAGATGGCGCAGGCATGGCTCCAGGATGGGGAACCGCAAGCGGGTTGCCTGCCCCGGATCCTGCTCCAGCTCCCGGAGCAGGCGCTCGCCTCCCTCCCGGGCCGGCCGGATCTCCTGATCATCCCACATCACATCCCGCGCGCCGATGTTGCACAGGACCAGTATGGCCATCGGTGGACTCCCTCAACGGCCGATGGTCCTTCCCTGCCGTGGCCCTACCCGACGGGGATCAGGCGGATCCATCCGGGCGGGAGGGTGGGCTTCCCTTCCTCGAAGAGGATCCGGCGGGTTTTGGGGAAGGGATCGCCCCGGCCCAGGCCGAAGAGACGCCGCAGCCGGCGCACCGCCTCCGGGCCCATGGCCTCCGCCGCCGTCTTGCTCCGCCATCCCGTCCCCCAGCCCAGGTTCAGGTAAACGGCGTCCGGCTCCGCCTGCATCCGGGCCAGCAGGCGACGGTAGAAAGCGGACCAGGCCTCCAGGCCCAGGCTTTCCCCAAAACGCAGCTCCCCTTCGGCGATGTGGCGGGCGAAGGCGTTGACCAGGCGCGCCCACTCCCGGATCCGGGCCCGGCGATCCGCCGGCCCCAGGGTATCTCGCTGCAGCAGGAAGACATCCAGCTCCACTTCCACCTGCATCGCGCCCGAAGGGGGCGGCCGGAGGATTTCCACCACCACCTCGAAGGCCTGCCTGGGATCGGGAACGTGCTTCCCGGGCTCCTTCAGCCAGCTCAGGGTCCCGTCCGGCTCCCGCACCGCCACCCGGATCGAGGCCACATCCAGGGCCTCCAGCGGAGCGGGGGTGCTGTCGGCGATCCGCAGGACCCGCAGGAGGTCGTGATGGGGATCCGGGCCGATCAGATCGCGCATCATGGGGTCATCGGCGAACTCCCGGGCCCGGGACGGGCGCTCCTGGGCCTGGCGTTCCACGGCGCTGAGCCATGCCTGGCGCTGGGCCGGGGACGCGGCCTGCAGGGCGGCGAAGGCAAGGGCAGTGCGGATCGCCCCCTTGAGGGAGGAGCCGGGCAGATACGGCCGCCCGAGGGGGTCGGCGATGTGCTCGCGGACCTCCCGGGGAGGCGGGCCGGACCAGGGGCGGACGTAGCGGGCGAGGGCGCGCCGGTCGCTTTCGCTCCAGAACCGCAGCGCCGCCGCCCCCTCCTGGAGGTAGCGATCGAAGGCGCGGGGATCGCGGGCCAGGGCCGCCGTCATGCGTTCGGGATCGAACCGCCACAGATGGCCGTCGATAAGGGCGAGCTCGGGGGCGCCCAGCCGCTGGCCGCTCCCGACATGCACCGGCGAGAGGATCTCCACGCGATACGTCCGACGCTCCAGCACCGCCATCCTCTACGCTCCTCTCTCAGGGAAGGTTTCCCCCGAAGCCGCCAGTGCCCCGACCGGAAAAGCGAAGCCATAGCGATAGATGGGATGGGGGAGGGGCTCCGGCGTCTCCTGGGGCGTGACGTCGACCATCGCTCCCCAGAGGCCGCGGGGATCCCCGGTGAGGAGGGATCCTTCGGCCAGCATCCGGAGGGTGCGCCGGCGGTAGGGCATGGCCAGCCGTCCGCCTACCCATCCGCTGCGGGTCAGCCATCCATAGCGGGCGGCCTCGCCGAGGAGCGCCTCGATCTGATCCCGGGGCAGGTAAACGGGGGAAAGGGTGACGAAGGCCGGAGCGGCTGGATCGCCGAGGGGCTCGGCGGGCTCGAAGCGGGGCGAGAACAGGCCGTGGCCAGCGGTGCGATCGCCCCCGACCCCGTGATCCCCCAGCAGCCGCACGACTGCCCGGAACCGTTCCACCAGCCTGGGGTCCCGGTAGCGAACGCGGAAGAAGAGCCCGGCCCGGGCCTCCGGGCGAGGCCCCGCCTCCCGGAAGACCAGGCGCCCGAAGTGCCACAGGCTGGAGGTCTGGGTGACGAGATCAAGGGCCACCCGGGGGACGCGGCTTCGAGCCCAGAAGCGCTCTCCCGCCAGATCCCGCCGCCCGAAGGCGTCCTGCAGGGTCTCCGCCTCCTCACGGGTCATCCAGACCGTCCCCTCGTGGATGCGGACGCCTTCCTCCAGGGGCTGGCCCTCCAGCATCCGGCGGAGGACACCCTCGGAGACGAAGGCGATCTCCTTCATAGGGAAATAAGGGGCGGTGACCCGCGCCGGGAGATAGGGCCGCGGATAGAAGCGGACCGGGCCCGCGAAGGGGAAGGCGGAGGAGATCAGGACCGGCGGCTCCGGGACGAACCAGTTCTGGAAGAGGGATTCCTCGCCGAAGAGCATCGCCCAGGCCACCCCCAGGGCCGCATAGAGGGTATCGGCGTGGAGGATAGGGGACGTTTCCTCCAGACCGATCCCCCGCACCCCGAGGTGGAAGGCACCCCGTGGCTCCAGGTAGACGATCTCCTCCATCCCTCACTTCCCCCCGAAGGCCGGGATCCGGGCGGCCAGATCGTCGAAGCGGGCCAGCAGCTCCTCCACCGTCCGCCCCTCCATCAGCGGGACCGCGGGATGCTGCTGGGGGTCCAGGTAGTGGGCCACCGGCTTCCATAGCACCCGGAGGTCCCGGAAGGCCACGCGGCCGTAGCCCCGGCTCCCGCTGCCGCCCAGGTAATCGTCCTCCAGCAGGCGCATCCCCAGCAGCACCGTGCGGAAGGCCTCGCGGTCGTCGGCGTCGTAGACCGAGAAGAGCAGCTCCACCTCGAAGCGGGCGCCGGCGGGGACCCGCTCCATCACCCGGGGGTTGGCGGCGGCGGTCAACACATCGATGGCGGCCTCCCACTTCACCTCGGTGTAGGGCAGATCGGTGTTCACCTCGGCCCATCGCTTGCGGGTGGGCTGGCCGTTCTCATCGAGGAGCTCCAGCTCCTCCAGGAGGCGGCCATCGCGGACGATGAGGCGGACGGGCTCCAGGGCCCGCTGGCCGGCGACGCCGAAGGCCCGGCAGAGGGGTCACGGCCGGCCCTCGCGGCGGTATTCCGCCTCGTTCTCGCACCAGTGGATGCGGATGGCCGGGATGTTCCCGCGGGGCTCCACCAGGGTCTTGAGGGGCTTGCCCAGGGCGCGGGTGAGGAGGGAGCGCATCTTCCCCTTCAGCGAGGAGCCGGGGATATAGGGCCGGCCGGTCACCGGATCCCGGATCACCACGTTGTCCAGGCCGCCGATCTCCATCCCGGCGCCCGCGCCGCCGATCCGCAGGCCGGTCATCGCCTGCAGGACGCCGGCGATGACGATCTTCCCCTGTAACGTCAGGCTGTTCCCGTTCATCACCGATCCCTCCCGCCGTGAGCTCGATGGTAAGCCAGGATGGCCTCGAAGAAGTCCACCATGCGCTGGAACCGCTGGAGCACCTCGGGGTCGGAGGGGTTGCCGCTGAAGACGGCGTCGACCGCCGCGCTCATGACTTCGCGGAGGCGCTGGCCGCCATGGCCGGCCCGGGCGCCCATGTAGGCGAGCTTGGGCTTGAGCATGCGGAGGCGATTGGCGTCGAAGCGCATCTGCAGGCGCTTCACCTCGCCGAAGACGTTGCGGATCTGGGAGGTGGTCAGCCGCTGCTTCACCAGCTCCGACCCGATCCGATCCGCTTCATCCACCAGGGTCTGGTAGTCCCCTTCCAGGATAATGCGGCGGATCAGCTCCCTTTCGTTCGCCGGCGCCGCAGGGGCCGGCCCGCCCCGGGCGCCTGAAGGAGAGGAACCCCGGTTGCTCATCGCTTCACCTCCTTTCGGGAAGATGGTGATCCGTTCGGCGAATTCCTTCAGGGGACTCCACCGAGGGACAATGGAGTCCCCACGCCAGGCGCCGATGGAAATCGGCCTTCATGGGCGCTTCGCGCCCGGCGTCGGCCTCCGCCAACGCGATACCCGGCCGGCACCGGCCGGCCACCGGCCGAAGGCCCATGAGGTCGAATTCCTTCGACGCTCACGCCGGCCACCGGCCTTCCACGCCGATTGGAAATCGGCCTCCCGAGGCGCTTGCGCGCCTTCCGTCGGCCTCCGCCGACGGGAAAAACCCCCGGCCGGCCACTGGCCGAAGGCCTTGGAGGTCGAATTCCTTCGACACTCACGCCGGCCACCGGCCTTCCACGCCGATTGGAAATCGGCCTCCCGAGGCGCTTGCGCGCCTTCCGTCGGCCTCCGCCGACGGGAAAAACCCCCGGC